>WJMT01000032.1 GCA_014727835.1 Candidatus Aminicenantota bacterium
GACTTGGTGATGGTGGGGTTCGGTGCTGGATTTACCTGGGCTGCTGTTGTATACCGCTGGGGATGATCCTGGCTCATTCATCAAATCTGTATGCACCATCATCATACACATTGATGAAGATCCGCGGGCTTTCCGATGTTTCATTCATTACAAACATGATTATGACTTGAATTCGTGTGATGATTTTTCTCTTTATGTGCCTACAGATTTGACCTTACAGGCGAGCCGATCTCACCGCATCTGCGGCAATCTCGACTCGTAGAGATCAATGAAAAAAAGCAGTTGATTTTTTGGAGTAAATATCCTATAATTAATATCGTATTTATATAGTATTGCATTCCCAAGGAGTCACAGATGAGAAAAATAATCTCTTTGACAGCAGCTGCGTTTGTAGTGATAGCAGTGCTTGTTGCGACCAATTCCGTCACTATTCAGGGGAGCGAATTTTCAAAGGCTCCGGATTTTATACTCAAGGACCTTGACGGGAATGAAGTCACTTTAGATGATTTTAAAGGAGATGTGCTGTTTATCAATTTTTGGGCGACCTGGTGCCCTCCATGCCGGGAAGAAATCCCTGGTTTCGTTGAAATGTATGAGAAATACAATGAAGATGGACTGGAGATCCTAGGAGTTTCTTTGGACCGAAAAGGGCCTGAAGTCGTCAGAAAGTTTGCTGAAAAATATGAGATCAACTATCCCATGGTCATGGGGACAAACCAGTTGATTCAAGATTATCAGCCGGGTCAATACATTCCTTCCACTATCATCATTGACCCGCAGGGAACAATCAGGGACCGGCACGTGGGATTTCTGGATAAGGCCACCCTAGAGAAATATTTTTTGGACTTATCTCAATAATTCCTGTTCCTGGTTCACTTCTTTTCAACCAGATCCATTCCCATCTTGAGAGCTTTTTTATTCAAGGGGAGGAGATGGTGATATCTTTGGGGGAGCGTTTCTTTTAAAGCGGTGTGTACGGATTCGGTTTTGATGATCTGACTGACCTTTACCAGGGCTCCCATAGCGATCATATTCATCACTTTGGTGTTTTCCAGCTTCTCAGATGCGATTTTGATAGCAGGAACTGCATACGCGCGGATATCTTTTCTGGTGGGTCCTTTGTCAATGGTGCTGCTTTCCCAAATGAGGATTCCGTCTTTTTTTACTCGAGGCTCAAATTTTTCCAAAGAGGGCTTGTTGAAGACCACAGCAATATCAAATTCTGTGTCAATGGGGGATGAGATCTTCTCATCACTGATATTGACCATGCAGTTGGCTGTCCCCCCTCTCATCTCAGGCCCGTAAGAAGGAAACCAGCTCACTTCTTTTCCCTCTTTCATGGCTCCATAGGCAAGAAGAGTGCCGAGGGAAAGGACACCCTGACCTCCGAATCCGGCAAATACCATTTCCTTTAACATCTATACCTCCTTCTTGTCAGGCTTCTTGAACACTTTGAGCGGGTAGTAGGGAAAGACCTTGTCTTCAAGCCATTTCAAAGATTCCTCAGGAGTCATCTTCCATCCTGACGGGCAGTTAGAGGCCACTTCAATAAAGGTGGTTCCCAATTTTTTGCCTTGATACTCCAGTGCATTGCGAAGTGCCTTTTTTGCTTTTCTGGAATTGGCTGGGGTGTTGCAGCTGACTCTTTCCACATAGGCCACCCTGTCAAATTGAGAGACGATCTCTGCCATTTTAAGGGGCATACCGATCTTCTCCACATCCCTTCCGTAAGGGGAAGTGGTGGTCTTCTGTCCTTCTAATGTAGTGGGCGCCATCTGTCCGCCGGTCATACCATAAATGCCGTTATTGATAAAGATAAAAGTGAAGTTTTCACCCCGGTTGCAGGCATGCAGAGTCTCTGCGGTTCCGATTGCTGCCAGGTCGCCGTCACCCTGGTAGGAAAACACATACCTGTCAGGGAGCATGCGTTTGATTCCTGTAGCCACGGCCGCAGCTCTGCCGTGGGCAGCCTCCTGCATGTCCACATTCATATAATTATAGGCAAACACTGAACATCCCACCGGGCAGACGCCGACTGTTTTTTCCTGAATACCCATCTCATCGACCACTTCCATGAGAAGTTTGTGCATAGTAGTGTGAAAGCATCCAGGGCAGTAGTTGATCCGTGTATCCGTCAGAGTTTTAGGCCTTTGATAGATTAATTTGTATCCTTTTTTCATAGCATCACTCCTTTTCACTTAACTTCTGGATATGGTTGTAGATTTCATCATGAGCTGGAACGATTCCTCCCATTCTGCCGTAAAAGTGAACAGGTTTTTTGCCGCATACAGCCAGTTTGACGTCTTCCACCATCTGTCCTGCGTTCATCTCAACAGAAATGAAGAATTTAATCCGGTCCTCTTCTGCATATTGTTCTAATTTTTCCCAGGGGAAAGGCCAGAGCGTCTGGGGCCTAAAAAGCCCCACTTTCATGCCTTTTTTACGGCCCATATCCACAGTTTTTCTGGTGACTCTGGAAGTGAGCCCGAACGATACGATGATGATGTCCGCATCTTTGATTTTGTATTCGTCAAAACGCACTTCGTTCTTTTTAATCTGGTCGTATTTTTTCTGAAGGACCTGGTTCTTTTTCTCCATGTCTTCGGATTGGATATACAGAGAGGTGAGAATATTCCGTTCTCTGTCTTTGGTCTTTCCTGTGGTGGCCCAGGGTTTGTCAGGTTTGTATTCAATGGGATCAGGAAGTTCCACTTTTTCCATCATCTGTCCGATGGCTCCGTCAGTCAGAATAGTGACAGGGGTTCTGTATTTGTCAGCCAGCTCAAAACCCAGGTACACAAAGTCCACCATCTCCTGGACAGAATTAGGGGCCAGCACAATGGTGTGATAGTCGCCGTGTCCTCCTCCTTTGGTGGACTGAAAATAATCACTCTGGCTGGGCTGTATGGTCCCCAGTCCCGGGCCTCCACGCACCACATTGCAGAACAGACACGGGATCTCAGCACTGGCGATATACGAGATCCCTTCCTGCATCAAGGAAAATCCGGGAGAAGAGGTGGTGGTCAAAACACGGGCTCCGGCTCCGCCGGCTCCATACATCATGTTCACAGCCGCCAGCTCACTTTCTGCCTGGATGAGCACATAATTGTGTTTGGGTTCCTGCTGAGCCAGGTATTCAATGACCTCTGACTGAGGTGTTATAGGGTATCCAAAATAGCCCTGAAGGCCGGCACGGATGGCGGCTTCTCCCAGAGCTTCGTTGCCTTTCATGAGTCTGAGTTCACCCATGGGTCCTCCTCTGTTTGGATTGGTCTTCTTTTCTGTATACAGTGATGGCTGCATCCGGGCATATCACCGCACAGTTCATGCAGGCAATGCAGTCTTCCTCTTTATCCAGATAGGCATAATGAAGACCATAGCTGTTGGTGTCAGAAGTGTTTAATGCCAAACAATCTGTGGGGCAGCTGGGCACGCACAGGTTGCACCCTTTGCACCGTTCAATGTCAATGTCAACCGTTCCTTTTGCAGGCATTGTCTCCTCCTAACACAAAATCATTGATATTGTTATAATAGCTCATGATCATTTGACCTCCCTTAAAAAAACGTGATTTGTTTAAAGTTCAAAGGAAAGCACGCGGTGGGAATGGCACTGGACATTGACCGCAGCAGGCATGGACGCGATGTGGCAGGGAAAAGCCTCCACATGAACAGCCAGCGACGTGATCCGTCCTCCCATTCCCTGAGGGCCGATACCCAGATTGTTGATTTTTTCCAGCAGTCTTTTCTCCATGTCCGCGTAAAACTTGTCAGGATTATGGGAGCCCAGAGGTTTTCTCAGCAGTGCTTTTTTGGCCAGAAGAGCGGAGTATTCGAAATTTCCTCCCAGACCGACTCCCACAACAGTGGGGGGACAGGGATTGGAACCTCCTTGCTCTATGGTTTCTACCACAAAGTCTTCAATGCCCTCTTTTCCTGCGGCCGGAGCAAACATTCTCACCTGGCTCATGTTTTCAGCGCCTCCTCCTTTGGCCACAAATTGCACTTTGAAGTGGTCTCCTTTATCCAGTTCCCAGTGTATGAAAACAGGTGTGTTGTCACTGGTGTTTTCTCTCCTGATAGGATCTGCGACCACAGATTTTCGCAAATAGCCTTCTTCATAGCCTTGGATGGTGCCTTGGGTGAAGGCATCCCGCAGGCTTTCCAGGCCGTCATCCCGGTTGAAACGAACATCTTCACCCAGTTCAACAAAAAATACGGCCAGCCCGGTATCCTGACACAGACCCAGCTTCTCATCTTTAGCGATTTGAGCGTTCTGTTTGATCAGATCAAACACGGCCTTTCCGGCAGGAGATTTTTCCTGGTCCTCCATCTTTTTGATCACATCCATCACATCATCCTGGAGTTCGAAATTGGCTTCCTGAACAATGTCTTTGACTTTGTCTCTGATAGTAGAAAGATTAATGGTTTTCATATATGACCTCCGAATCAATGGTGTATAAAATTTTGTGAATCTTGTGAAATATTAATGTTATTTAAAGCTTTTGACATGAAATATCAGTTTATGACTCTGTGCAAAACCTGTCAAGTAAAAACCATTTCCAAATCATTCCTCCGGCTGTAGACGCGTTTTCTTTCTAGATGATTCTCAGACCATAGGATTTTATTTGTTTTCTGTTATATAGAGTAATTTTCACCCCTCTATTTGAGCTTAGAAGGGCAATTTTGGGATAAAAATCGGCTCTCTAAGCCGTTATGAGAATCAATAGAAAAGGAAAACTAATCGATAGTGCGGTTCTCGATACGCTCAAAGGGTTCTGTCATCCTCTCTCTGGCATAAGGGCTGAGCGAGTATTTCAAGCTGTACTGACTGTGCATCCATGTCACATCAAGGTTCATCTCCGCAGCTTTTTGATACCGGATGATGGCTTCCTCTCTTTTTCCCCTTAAGTCCAGCATGTGGCCTTGCCAGATCAAAGCCATGGCCACCTGGCTTTCTTTTCCCTGCTCAGCTGCTTTTCGCTGCATCCTCTCAAACACAAACAAGGCTTCGTCATAGTTTTCCACATCATAGAGGGCGAATCCGGTTCTAAGCAGGCTGGTGAGGCCTTGAATCTGATCCAGACTTTCTCTGGAGTAGTGCTGGGCCAGTTCCTGACTGGAATGCCATCCCCAGCCCATGGATTGGATGCGTCGGTCAAGGGCGGCCTCCAGCTTTTTCAGCCAGCTCTCTAAAGAGGCCTTGTAAGAGGAGATCTTTGTGTCCGGAACTTCAGGAATGTTTTTCATGAAATCCTTGAGCACAGAAAAGAATTGTTCCGGCTCCTCATTATAAATGCCGTGACCTGCATTTTCGAAAAAGACCATCTCTGCACGGGGATGATTGCTCTTGAGCACTTCCGGTTTTTCCTCACCCCAGGTCAAGTCATATTTGCCTTCCAGGATTAGGGTGGGTATGGGGCATTCATCAAAGGCCCCGGTGAGATCCACAAACCCCTGGCTTCGGCCCATGATGCTGTTGAAATTTTCATCATGGTCCCATTCATAGAGAGCGATTTGCGCTATCTCCTCCGGCGTGGGTTTATAAAAATTCTGGCGCTTCCAGTCACCGTTGAGAAAGTTGTTGTACAAAAGAATCTGTATGAGTTTTTTCCGGGGCAGGTCTTTTTCTTCGGAAAACTGGCGGAGCTGTTTTTGGATCTCTTTCAGTCTTTCTTTTTCCTCTTCTGACATGTATCGGCTCTGACGCGATTGACCGGTATCCGCGTGCATTCCCGGGGAAGCACCCAGAAGGATCAGCCCCGCCACATGTTCCGGATGTTTGGTGGTGTAGAATTGAGCCAGGAATCCTCCGTACGAATATCCCAGCACCACCCATTTGTCGATATCAAGGGCTTTTCTTATGGCGTCCAGGTCCTCCACCGCTTGATGGACGGAATATCCTTTTTCTCCCGGCTTAAAATCTGACAGACCGCAGCCACGCTGGTCATAATAGATCACACGAGCGTATTTTGCAGCTTTGGAAAACCAGGGATGGAAGTAATGATGGGTTCCGCCTGGTCCGCCATTGATCAGGACCAGGGGAGTGCCTTTGCCTTGTTCCTCTATGTAGAGCTCTGCATCTCCCACATCGATTCGGTGTTTTTTGAGGTCCAGCCGGTCGCACCATCTTTCAACTTGGGGGATATCTGTGATGAGCTCCGGCTCGATAAAGACTTTGCGGTCCAGTATGGACTCCCGGCCTTCCAGGTCCATCTCAGGGAAACCGGGCTCTTTGTTTTTGGCACAAGAGAAAGCAAGAAGAATCACGGAGATAGCAATGAAAGCATTCCTTAAAACGGTCAAAACGTGGACTTGGTACAGAAAGCGCCTTGATTTCATGGGTATTCCTCCCTGTATTTTTTTGTTGGAGTGGTTTTCATTTATATTGACCATTGATTTCTGATTTCTGATTTCTGTTTCCTGTTTTCTGTTGATGATCGATAGACAGATATTGATATTGATTGAATTTTATCTTTTACATATACGCATCAATTATATATACGCATCAGTCTGTCTAAAGGTTGTCTTAAGGTTAAAATATAATTTTTCTTAATATATTTTTTTTATTTTATATTTTCATGTTTTAGAGGACTGAGAAATTTTTTCTTTTAAGGCGTCTTGTGTGAGTGATGGGTAAAGCATAAAGCACGTGGAGCATGGAGCGCAGCGGAAGGCGGAGAGGAGTTGGGATTGGGGTATGGAGGAGGAGTGGAGAGCGGAATGCGGAATGGAGTGGGAATCGCAATATCAGTGGGGAGAGTCAATATGGAAACAGCCAGGAACAGGAAAATTAGGAGTGACAATTTGGATTGCTGGAGACATGCTCGGGACCTGACGGTCCATATTCACAGGCTGATTTCAGAAAATCATTTGAAAAAAGACAGCGAATTGAAAGAGGCCTTGACAAAGACCACTGTTTATCTGATGTCGCATATAGCTATGGGAAACGGAAATGCTACGCCAGAATCCTTGGAATCCTTGAAGCATCTGGATCTGGCCTTGGAATGCCTTGCTGTTTTGAGGACTTATCTTGGGATCCTTCGTGAATTGGGGTATCTTTCGGAGGGAGATTTCTTGGATTTCGAAGACCAAAGCATTCACATAGAGGCACTCATCGATGATCAAATAAAAAACCTAAGAAAAAAGCAGAAACGAAAGAGGTGAAAGAGAGAAGGGAGGGAAAAGGGAAAAGACGGAAAAGAGGGGACGGACCATAGAAACTTTATTTATTACAGAGACTTAGATTCATTTGACGGTCTATTTTTGAGCTTAGATAAGCAATTTCAATACAAAAATGATCCATCTAAGAAAAGAAATAGTCCAAGAAATAAATAGTACAGGAAATCATAGACATAAAAACTCACAAAAAAAATTAGGACGTGAATATGGCTAGAGCGAATCGTCATTACATGTCAAATTTGATTTGGCACATCACACAAAGATGTCATAACCGAAAGTTTTTGCTCAAATTTGTCCGCGACAGGAAACGATGGCTGTATTGGCTTTTTCAGGCAAAAAAGAGATATAAGATTCATATATTGAATTACATAGTAACCTCAAATCATATTCATCTATTGGTCCATGATGATCTCAAAAAAAGCTTCATTTCTGAAAGCATGAATTTAACTGCAGGCCGAACTGCTTGGGAATATAATCGTAGAAAAAGCCGGAAAGGGGCATTTTGGGAGGATCGGTATCATGCAACAGCTGTGGAATCAGACTCACATCTATGGCAATGCATGATCTATATTGATTTAAACATGTTGAGAGCAGGAGTCGTTAAGCATCCTTCTGAATGGCCTCACAGCGGGTATAATGAAATGATAGCTCAAAAGGAAAGATATTCAATCATTGATTTTCCTTATTTAATTAAGTTATTAAGGGTGAAAGATAGAGGGGGACTGATAGATACTTATGAGGAAATGATTGAAAAAAAGATCAAATCAAAATGCATTCATAGGGAGCCCAAATGGACGGAAAGTCTTGCAGTGGGAAGTGAGGAATTTTTAAAAAAATTAAAAAATCGAATGCCTCTAAGATATAAGAATAAAACAATAATTGAACATGCAGAAGGATTTGAATTGCATGATAGCAGACAAATTCCTTAGAATAAGGATTATGCCACTAAAATCGACCTCCTAAGCAAAATAAATGGCCTTTATTTCATGGTAAACTGTTGATAATAAAGAAATTCCTATGGTCCGTCCCCCTATTCCTCGACCCTATTCCTTTGTCCCCCTATTCCTTTTAATCATTTCAAAATCTTAAATCTTCAGGTTCAATGCCATGAGCTTCATCTCTGTCATCTCCTCAATGGCATATTTCAAACCTTCTCTTCCGAACCCGCTCTCTTTGATTCCGCCATAGGGCATATGGTCAATGCGAAAGGTAGGGATATCATTGACGATCACACCACCCACATCCAGCGCATCATAAGCCCGGAACGCCTTGTTCAGATCACTGGTGAACACTCCGGCCTGCAGCCCGTAAATCGAATTGTTGACCTCGCCCAGCGCTTCTTCAAATTCCTTATACCTGTAGACCACAGCCACCGGAGCAAACGCTTCCAGCCATGATATCCTCAAATCGGGTCTGCATTCAGTGATGACTGTGGGCTCGAACATGGCGCCGTCCCTTTTTCCTCCGCACACAATCCGCGCTCCGCTGTTGATGGCTTCCTCCAGCCATTCTTCGGTTTGTTCGGCTGCCTCCACATTGATCATAGGCCCCACATCTGTGCTCTCTTTCATAGGATCTCCTATGGTCAGATTTTTCACGGATTCAACAAAGTCAGCCATGAACCGGTCATAAATCTTTTCATGCACATACACGCGCTGAATAGAGATGCAGATCTGCCCGGAATAGGCATAAGCGCCCAAAACAGTGCGCGGAAGCGCGTAATCCAGATTGGCGTCTGGTTCGATCACCACTGCGGCATTGCCTCCCAGCTCCAGAGTCACAATTTTTTTGTGAGCCCGTTTTTTCAGCTCCCATCCGATATCCGGGCTCCCTGTAAACGTGACCATCTTGACTTTTTTATTCTCGATCAAAGCATCTGCTGCCTTGTGCCCGCACGGCACAGCATTGAAACCGCCAGCCGGATATCCGGACTCATTGATGATATCTGCCAGGATCATATCCGTGATCGAGACTTGGCTGGCCGGCCTGGAGACAAATGTATTTCCAGCGGCCAGGGCAGGCGCGACTTTATGAGCCACCAGATTCAGCGGGAAGTTGAACGGCGTGATTCCTGCGATCACCCCGATAGGGAAACGGCGCACAAATCCCCAACGTTTTTCAGTCTGAGGCATCAGATCAAGCGGGATGATCTCCCCGTTGATCCGCTTGGCTTCCTCTGCAGCGATTTGAAATGTGTTGACTGCCCGGGAGACTTCCACGCGAGAGGACTTGATGGGTTTTCCTGCGCCCAGCACAATGGATTCAGCCAGCTCCTGTTCCCGCTTCTCAATGTTCTCAGAGATGTTCTCCAGTGCCTGAGCCCGCTCTCCGCTGGACAGTTCTTTGGTCCGATCGAACGCTTCGTGCGCCTGTGCCACTGCACTTTCCACCTGGGACTTGTCCCCAAAGTGGACTTGGGCCGCTGCTTTTCCGTCATAAGGGGATTTGATGTCGCGTTTTTCAGCTCCTTTGGCCCATTTTCCGTTGATCAACAGTTTGTATTCTTTCATGGTCCCTCCTTGTCCATTTCATCCTCAACAGTAAAAAGTATCATGTTTCATCAAGAAAGTTCAAACAAAAAGATACCATGCATGAACCTTGCCCCTCGCTGGCTCATTGACCAATAACCGGAAAAGGCGTAAAATGGATAGGTGAATTTATAGAAAGTTTTGAATGGCAAACCGCAAATGAATGATACAAAACTGACACAAATCGAACAGGCAAGAAAAGGAAACGCAACCAAAGCTCTGAAACAAGTAGCAGAGGAAGAAGGCCTGCCTGCAGACCAAATCCTTGAACTGGTGGCTTTGGGAAAAGTGGTCATTCCGCTCAATCCCAATCACGGAGACATCCATCCTGTTGGCATCGGCAGTCAGCTCCGCACCAAGGTCAATGTCAATATCGGAACCTCTGAGGATTTCCCGGAAATAGAGAATGAACTGAAAAAAACAGAAATCGCTCTGAAATACAAGACTGATACCATCATGGATTTGAGCACCGGAGGAGATATCAATAAAATCCGCCGGAAGATCCTTGACAAAGCCCGCATTCCTTTGGGCACAGTGCCGATCTATCAGGTCGGTATCCAGGCCATTGAAAAAAGAGGGGCTATTGTGGACATGACCGCAGAGGATATCTTCTCTGTCATTGAAGAGCAGGCTCAGGAAGGAGTGGACTTTATGACTGTCCATGCAGGACTGACCTCCAAGGCCATTGACCGGCTGAAAAAGCAGGGACGGATTGCTGATATTGTCTCCCGCGGTGGTGCGTTTCATCTGGCATGGATCCTGCACAATCAAAAAGAAAATCCTTTCTATGAAAAGTTTGACCGGCTTTTGGACATTGCACATAAATATGATGTCACCCTGAGCCTGGGGGATGGACTCAGGCCCGGAGCCATTGCTGATGCATCGGACCGGCCCCAATTTGAGGAGCTGCTCACGCTGGGGGAACTGGTCAAGCGCTCATGGGAAGCCGGAGTGCAGGTCATGGTGGAAGGACCCGGCCATGTCCCTCTGGACCAAATCGACATGAACATGAAGATCCAGAAGCGGGTCTGCCAGGGAGCACCGTTTTATGTGCTGGGCCCTATTGTCACTGACATAGCTCCCGGATACGACCACATCGTCTCTGCCATCGGAGGAGCTGTTGCGGCCTGGTCCGGAGCTGATTTTCTCTGTTATGTCACGCCGTCCGAACATCTGGGTCTTCCCACTCATGACGATGTGAGAGAAGGGGTCATCGCCTCCCGGATCGCAGCCCATGCTGCGGATATTGTCAAAGGAGTCAGCGGAGCTGCGGAGAAAGACTCTGCCATTTCTAAGGCAAGGCGCCGGCTGGACTGGGAAGCACAAAAAAAATTGGCCATAGATCCCTACAAATTCGAAGACATCAGAAACCAGAGACAGACCAAATCAAAGGCCTGCTCCATGTGCGGAGATTTTTGCGCACTGCAAATGGTTGAGGATTTCCTGAATTCCTCTGAAAAGGCATCTGATGCCTCCACAGAGTAAACTTCTTTTTGGCACAGCAGGAGTTCCTCAATCCGCTTCAAAAAAATCTACTGTGCATGGAATCAAAGAGATCAAGCGGCTGGGACTGGACTGTCTGGAAGTGGAATTTGTGCAGGGAGTGAAGATGGGCGTGGATACGGCTGAGGCTGTCCAAATGGAAGCGGAAAGCCAGGACCTGGCATTGAGTGTGCATGCCCCTTATTATGTGAGTCTCAATTCTCCGCGGCCGGGCATCCGGATGGTGAGCCACAAGCGGCTTCTTCGTTCCGCACGCATCGCACGGATTTGCGGAGCCCAAAGCGTGGTGTTTCATCCCGGCTATTATGGGACAAACACGCCGGAACAGACCTTTGAGACGATTCAAGATGGGCTTAAGGAGGTGGTTTCCATTCTCCGCTCTCAGGGAAATCCGGTCTCTCTGAGGCCTGAGACCATGGGAAAGCGATCTCAGTTCGGTTCCCTCGAAGAGATCCTGTTTCTCTGTCAGAAAGTGGAAGGGTTGAAGCCGTGTATCGACTTTTCACACTTGCATGCCCGCAGCGGGAAAGCCAATGATTATCTGTCTTTTTACCGGACATTGAAAAAGATCAAGCTCAAGCTCGGTCCTCAGGCTCTCCATGATATGCACATCCACGTCAGCGGGATCCTATACGGGGACAAAGGAGAGATCAAACATCTGATGCTGGATGAATCCGATTTTCGTTACGATGAGTGGATACAGGCTTTGAAAGACTTTGATGTGAAGGGAATGGTCATCATCGAAAGCCCCACCCAGGAAAAGGATGCCCTGATGCTCAAAAACCTCTACCACTCCACCTCATAAATACAGGGACACAATACCTATTTACCTTATTTTTTCTCTGTTCTTATTTTTCCTTTGCAAAGAAATTGTAAATCAGGCCAAACAGCCAACCGGTGATAAATCCGTCAATAAATCCCCAGACCAATCCGATCAGGCTGCCCACAAAGCTGAAGCTGTATCCAAAATAAAAGGCATTCAGTTTGGAAAGAGTCTGGCCTTGTCCTCCAGTTATCAGCAGAAAGTTAGTGGCAAGAAAAATCCCTAAACCCCAAAGAATCCCTCCGCTCAAACCTAAGGCCATTTTGTTAAGTTTCATTAAACCCTCCCTATTCATTTTTTTCAAAATTATGATATAAAGAACAACTGGATTGGTCAACAAAAAATTGAGAGTGGTTTGCCATTTTCCGATAATTGCAGTATAAAGAGATGAATTTGGAGGCTGTCATTGGATCAGTTCAAACATCTTTCGTTTCCCAAAGCTCCTTTGATCAAGACCCTGCCGCCCGGCCCGAAATCTCAGGAGTTTCTGGAATTTCAGTCCAAAGCAGAAAGCTCTGCTGTTTCCTATCCCAGAGGAATGCCTATGGCCCTTCGCCGGGCCAAAGGCGCCACTGTTGAGGATGTGGATGGAAACATTTACCTGGATTTTTTTGGAGGCGCGGGGGTCTTGGGTGTAGGACATTCCAACCCGCAGGTGATCCAAGCTGCTTCTCAGCAGATCAAAGACCTCACGCATTCCCTGGATGTTCCCAATCCGGCCCGAAGGTCACTGGTTCAAATCCTTTCGTCCTTTCTCCCTCCGTCA
>WJMT01000033.1 GCA_014727835.1 Candidatus Aminicenantota bacterium
CCTCAAGCGCCTCCAGAGCTATTTTTTGAAGCCGCACGGTCTCTGTCTCTTCACTGGCCAGGCGGCTGAGATTCTCTCCAACTCGGGCCACCGCTTTTTCACCCAGGGATTCCACAGCTTCTTCCTTTACTGAAAAATCAGGAGATTTCCGGGCGATTGTTATCAAGGCATCCACTGATTCGGGAAGGTCGATATCCTCCAGAGCTGATGCGGCTTCTTCCCGTACTTCAAGGTTCTGATCCTGCATGGCTGTGCGCAGAAGGAGCTCCACAGCCCTTTGGTGACTGTGATCTCCCAGTTCAGAGGCGGCTTCCTCCCTGAGTTCCGGCTCATTGGTTTCGTTCAGCACAGATTCCAGTAAGGGGATCACGGATTCTGAAGCCTCATGCATTCCTACGGCATTGATCACATCTTCCTTAAGAGAAACCAGAGAGGAATTCTGATAAACACTCCACAGAAGCTTCAGACTTTCCTCATCTTCGGCTTCACCCAGCCAGATTAAGGGAAGATCATCCAGTTCAAAGGGAAAGTCCAGACTGCAGAGATAAATCTCCTGGGGTTGAGAATTTACAGATTTTTGCTTGAAAAGAACCGATATCTTTTTCTCAACTTCGGGGACTTCTTTTCTGTCCATGCGGTTGAGAACCTCCTGGGTGTATTCTTTGAGCTTCTGTTCGCTGTTTATGGGATTCATGCGGCCTTGGAGAAGATCTTGCAGAGTCGGTTCAGAAGGGGAGTGGCGCCAGTGTCCCACGCCGGTCATTCTGTTCCAGGAAAAATAGTACACATTTTCCGGCATGAGCTTGGAGATGGAATAACCTATCCAGAAGGAACCTTTGATGTTTTGAGCTTGGACTTTTTGAAAACCCTGCTGAAGGCGATTTTCCAGGGTCTTTTCCGGAGCATTGATTTTATAGACCGTCGGTTCCTGGGAGAAAGCCCAGCCTGAGAGGGCAAAGCCGGCTACAAACAGAAGAGTTATGAACTTTTTCACGGCTGTTTTTGTCATGTTTATTTTTCTTTTAAAAGTTCCATTAAGGCTTCTCTGGCTTTGGGGGTTCCGATATTTCCTAAAGCCTCCACAGCAGCAGCACGAACCTTAAGGCTCTTATCATTTTTCGCCGCTTCCAGAAGAACCGGAACTGCGGCATCGTTTTCTGTGTCTCCCAAAGCTTCCACGATTCGGCGTCTGAGTTCATCATTGGATTCTTTTTTCACCATATCCGCTAAGGCATTCACAGCCTCTTTATTCTCCATATCAGCAATCCCTTCCAGACAAGCTTCTCTAACCTCAATAAAAGGGGACTTGTTGTAGATCTTCTGAAGGGTCCGGACATACTGGCTTTCCTCCAGCACATCTTCCAAAACATACACAGCCGCTTCCGCTAACTCTTTTTCAGAGCTGCTGAGCGCCGTATCCATGAGAATCTTTGAGGCCTCTTTGGGATCCTGGTCTTCTAGAGCAAATAGAGCGGATTTTCTCACCTGGATGTCTTTGGAATTTTTAATAAGATCTTTGAGAATGGACAAAGCCTCCGGATGTTCTATATCTGAAATCACATGAATGGCTTCCCGCTGGAGCTCCGCGTCTTTGGAATTAAGGGCAATGCTTTTTAAAATGGGAAGAGCTTTTTCCGGCATGTCCACATCTTCAAGCGCATCCAGAGCTTCCTGCCGGATCTCCAGAGATGAAGAAGAACGGATGATTTTTTCAAGGACCGGGATGACCTTTTCTGATTCCAAATCGCCCAGCGCATGGACCGCGGCTGCCGCAACATTCAGATCATCTGATTTTTCTGCCAAACGGCCCAGAAAGGGAATAACATCCACATCTTCCAGGTCACCCAAGCTGTAAATGGCTTCGATCCGGATTTCGACATTGGGGTCTTTTTCAGCGATCTGCTCCAGTATCTTCACAGATTCCGGAAGCTCCATATCACTGAGGTTATCGATCGCTTCCAGGCGCAGGTCCAGGTTTTTTTCGTTCAGCGCAATATCCTTGAGCTTCTGAAAGGCAGCCGGATATTCAAAATCTTCCAGCATATCAATGATGTGCTCTTTTATTCTGACATCTTCACTCCGGTCGTAAATATCAATCACCGCCTTAACCGAATCCTCGGATTCCAGGTCGGAAAGCGCATACAGGGCTTCCAATCTGATTTCAATTTCTTCATCTTCAATTAAAGATTCCACCAGGGCTTCGTATTCAGGGAATCCGCTTTTGACCAGACGTTCTCCCACCCGGATTAAAGCAGAGCGGGCATCATCCATCCAGCGGCTTTCAGGGTAGGTCCGGATAAAATCCTGGCAGCAGGAAAACACCTCCTTAAGAGGTCGGTTCCCTTTTTCCTGTGTGTAGCACCTCCAGAATGAAGCGTCATCACGCCATTCACTCCGGGGGTATTTCTTGATGAAATTTTCCAGGCTTTTTAAAGCCTGGTCCCACGATTCACTCAAAACCAGGTTGTAAGCCTGCCGGTAAGCGATGGCGTCTTGTTCCTGGGATTTTGTGTTTGCCCATGAAAGGGATAAACACACTGTGATAAGAATGAGAAAAGTAAAAAGTCTATTTTGCTTTTTCATAGTAACCTCCTTTATATGACCGGATTTGTATGGCCCGGTGAAGCCATTCGCTGATGCCGGATATTGAAAAGACGGAGTCTGAATAAAATATCCTTTTGCATCAAAGCGGATTGAATCATTTTTATGTTTTGAGAATTTTGAGGGTTTTCCAGATTGGCCATCTGCCTCAGGATGATCTCCAGGTCAGATGCCAGCTCATAGATCCTTTTATCTTTGGACGCCAGAGCGCTTTTCTGGATTTCTTCGTTGAGGGCTGCCATGTGTTCGAACAGGATCTGCTGCCGGATTAAGTCCAGGGCATAAACATCTTCTGTTTCAGGGTCAAAATTCATGATAGACATCAAGACCATTCGTATCTTTTCAAAATTTTGGCTTATGTTCAGGGAGGAAGAAGTGTCGAAAAGCGGGGGAGAGGAGAGTTTTTTTCCGGGAATTGTTGGGGTTTCGGGAATCCAGATGTATCTACCGAGAAAGATTCCCAGGATTAGTATGGCCGCTCCTGCGGCAAGCTGGGGGATGAGTCTTTTTAGGGCAACCTTTGGGAAAAAACCTCGGCTTGAAGTCTTTTTTATTCTGGATTCTTTTTCAAGGCGCAGGTTGAGCTTTTGATCAAATGTCTGCCAGAATTCAGAACCCCGGTATTTGCGCTCCCGTTTGTCCATAATCTGGAATGTTTTTTGAAGCCGATTGAATTCCTTGGTGCATTGGGGACAGGATGCCAGGTGCTCTGCGAGTGCCTTTTTTTCTTCAGGTGAAATTTCATCATAATGAGCTAAAGTGATGAGTTTTCTTATTTTTTTGCATTCAGCCATTTTCAGCCTCCAAAGCCGGGTGATATTGTGCCAGCTCTTTTTGGATCTTTTGCACAGCCCGAAAAAGATAGCTTTTTACAGAACCGGAAGAGAGATGGAGAATCTCTGCTATCTCTTTTAAGGGAAAGTCATTGTAGTGGCGCATCACAAAAACTGTTTTTTCGCGGGGAGCTAATTGGTTGAGGGCTTTTTCGATTTGGTGTTGGACATTGGTGTGGTCGGTTTGACTTTCCGGATTGTGGGCATTTTTATTTGTCCAGGGCTGCGTGGATTCTCCCACAAAATCAAAATCTTCAACAGGGTCTTCTTTTTTCCGGCCTCTTTTCCGCAGGGCGTCGATACTGGCATTGACCGCAATTCGGTAAAGCCAGGAGCTGAATTTGGAATCAGCACTGTATTTGCGGAAGTGACGGAAGACTTTGATAAACACATCCTGGGTGATGTCTTCAGCATCCTGATGATTTCCTGCAATATCCCAGGCTAAAAAGTAAACCATTTTTTTATATTGATCCACAATATCCTGAAAAGCATCTCTATCTCCGTTTTGGGCTTTATTCACAAGCTGCTGTTCTGTTTCGGGCATATGATCCTCATTCATCAGATTAGACGATACAAACTAAGCTTAGGTTTGCAAATAAATAATAAATTGCTGAAGAAAAATTATAGAGGAATCAACCCTCCCGCGCAATCTCATTAATTACTCAAGGAGCATGATTTTAATATAACTTTTCCTTCTCTTCCGCTAATTCATACTCTATAATAAAAACCAATCAAGCCAGAGGAGGGTGGTATGAATAAAAAAGCCTTTTTTATTATCGCTATGGGGATACTGCTTCTTATTTTCTTTATTTCTTGCGCCAGGGAAAAATCAGGATGGACAGGCACAATTGAAGAAGAAAATGGAGTCACAGTGGTCAGGAATCCGAAACAGCCCATCCATACCGGAAATGTTTTATCCTTTGAAGAAGAACTTGTTTTAAGACCGGATGCTGAATCACAGGAGCTGTTTTTTAACATCATAACAGCCGTACGTGTGGACGATGCCGGTACTATCTATGTGCTGGATATGGGAGACTGCCAGATAAAGGTCTTCAGCAAAAACGGAGAATTTCTCAGAGTCATTGGAAGAAAAGGGCAGGGGCCCGGTGAAATGCAGATGCCCAGTACCATGGATTTGGCCGGGAATGAGAGATTGGTGGTTTATGATATGCGGAAGAGCTGTCTTTCCCTTTTTTCTTTTTCCGGAGACTTTATTAAGGAATATTCTGCGGCTAAATATTTTCCGCTCGTCAGAGTCAGGACAGATCAGAAAGGACATTTCGCCATTCAACACCACGTTCGTGATGAGAAAATCAGGGGATACAAAATCACTCTTTTGGATTCAAACCTTGAACCAGTCCGTGAGATCGCCTCGGTAGAGGAGAAGCGAAATCCCCCTCGAGTGATTCGATTGATCAATCCGTATATGCATTATTGGTTTACCCAGGAGGGTCAAATTCTTATGGGATACAGTACAGACTATGAGCTTAGGTTCCTGAATCTAGAAGGTGATTTGACAAAAAAAATCATCACTGACTACTCTCCTCTTCCGATATCGAATGAAGAGAAACGAAGATTAACAGAGGCAAGATTCCCGGACTCAGGAGGAGGCGTTCCTGAGGGCTATAAACTGGAGTTTCCCGATCATTATCCGCCTTTTTCCTCTTTTCTCATTGACTCAGTAGGGAGAATCTTTGTCCGAACTTATGAAGAAGCCGGAGAGGGAATGCATTATTATGACATTTTTGACTCAGAGGGACGGTACCTTGCGCGGGTGCCTATCTATGATCAAGTCGCGGCCCTGAAAAACGGAAAACTTTACACCCTTGAAGAAGACGAGGAAGGATATCAGGTGGTGAAACGATACCATTTGAAGTGGACGATTTGAGCATATTCTGGACACACCCACAAGTTTATCATAATATCAAGCCTGTAAGTTTCAGAACGGGAAAATTCATAGGGAGTCAAAGGCATGGAAAACAATCATATCATAAAAATCAAAGACCTGGTTAAAATCTACCCAATGGGAATGAGGAAGCTGACCGCTCTCCAGGACATCAATCTAAGCATTAAAAAAGGAGAATTCACCGGAGTTGTGGGCCCGAGCGGGTCAGGCAAAACCACTCTGCTCAATATCATAGGAGCTCTGGATCACCCCACCAAAGGGTATGCTGAAGTCCTGGGTCATAAGATAGAAAGTCTTACTGACACCAAAGCAGCGAAATTAAGAAATCAGAATGTCGGTTTCATTTTTCAATCCTATAATCTGCTTCCTATTTACAGTGTTTATGAAAATGTGGAACTCCCTCTCTTGCTGCTGGATATGGACAAACCCAAACGAAGAGAAATGGTCAAAGAGGCTCTGGATTGGCTGGGAATACTCGACAAGATCGATTCCAAACCTTCCCAGCTTTCAGGGGGTGAAAGACAGAGAGTCTCTGTAGCCCGAGCTATGGTCAAGCGTCCGGAAATCGTTCTGGCTGATGAACCCACCGCTAACCTGGATTCAAAAAATGCCCATAATATCCTTGAAAGGATGGTGAAACTGAATGAGGAACTTGAGACGACCTTTATTTTTGCCTCCCATGACCACAAGGTCATACAATACCTGCGCAGACAAATCGTACTGGAAGACGGCCGGGTGAGTGAGGATGAGCGCAAGTCTCCGGATCATTAAGAGGAGCGGACCATGGTGAATCTTAGACTATCATTCAGGAATATCCGCCGGGCGGGTTTGAAAACCTGGCTCAATTCCTTTGTGCTCTCTATTGTTTTTGTGGCGATGATCGGCCTTAACGGAATCATAGTGGGCATGAATCGTTCCTCTATAAATAATTTGAAGAATGCCCTCTACGGAGGAGGGCAGTATTGGCATCAGAATTACGACCCCTACAACCCTTCCACCATTGAAAAAAGCCATGCTCAACCCGCAGAGGAAATCAAAGCCCTGATAGACGAAGGCAAGGCTTTACCCATCATGATAACCCAGGGAGCCCTCTATCCTCAGAAACGGATAAAAAACATTCTGATAAAGGGGATCGATCCGGAGCAGAAGATTTTAAATCTGCCTGCAGAGAGACTGCGGATCAAAACAGATACCATACCCGCTCTGATCGGGACCCGAATGGCTGAAAGCTCTCAGCTCAAGAACAATGATATCGTCACTTTAAGATGGAGGGATAAAGACGGCACCTTTGATGCGGGTGATATAAAGATCGTGCATGTGATGAATAATCTGGTGCCGGGGGTGGATAACGGGCAAATATGGATTCCCTTTCAAAAATTACAGGAAATGATGGGAACCCAAGAGCACGCCACCATAGTGGTGATCCAGCAGGATCTGGAACCGCCCTTTAAAAAGACCGGGGTTTGGGAGTTAAAGTCTCTGACCTATTTACTGAAGGATTTGGAGGCAATGAAGCAGATCCAGATTTTCTCCTATGCTTTTATGTATTTACTGCTGCTTTTTATGGCTCTCCTGGCTGTGTTCGACACTCAGGTTCTCTCCATATTTCGACGAAAGCGCGAGATCGGGATGCTGATGGCGCTGGGAATGGAGAGAAAAAACGTGATCAAGCTTTTCACTCTGGAAGGGGCTCTTCACGGCGTGCTTTCTTTAATCATTGGCGCCATTTACGCCACACCTTACCTTATCTGGTCAGCAAAAAGCGGCATTAAACTGCCTGAGAGCGCCGGTGATTTCGGCATGGCGATCTCCACCACCCTTTATCCCATGTACGGGTGGAAGATCATCATCGGATCCGCGCTTCTGATGCTGGTATCTGTGACTGTTGTCAGTTACTTTCCTTCCCGCAGAATATCTGATATCGAACCCCAAAAAGTCTTGGCAGGGAGGCAGGAATGATTGGATTTCTCATCAAAGGCATCTTGAGAGACAGACACAGGAGCCTGGTTCCTCTCATTATCATCAGTGTGGGAGTGGCTATGAGTGTGTTTATGTACACCTATATCTGGGGATTTATCGATGATCTGACAAGAACAAATGCCGTTTATGAAACCGGTCATTTGAAAGTCATGACCCGGGCGTATAAAGAGATCTCTGACCAGATTCCCAATGACCTGGGTTTAACCGATACGGATTCCCTCATCCGGGATATGGAAAAGGAATATCCCGGAGCGGACTGGACCCCCCGAATCAAGTTTGCCGGGCTGCTTGATATTCCCGATGAAAAGGGAGAAACCAGAGCTCAAACCAC
>WJMT01000034.1 GCA_014727835.1 Candidatus Aminicenantota bacterium
CAGAAATGCTGCGCAAAGCCCGGATAAAAAAAGCCAAATATTTGTTTTCTGTCTGCGGTGATGACGGTGTCAATACTGAAGTAGCGGTGAATACTCGATCTCTGGTGAAAGCACAGAAAAAAAGAGTGCTCACCTGTATTGTCCACATTGTGGATCCTCAGCTCTGTCATCTGCTCAGAGAACGTGAAATCGGTGAGGACCAGATCGACAGTTTTCGTCTTGAATTTTTCAATGTTTTCAGTTCCGGAGCCAAAATATGCCTGGAAGAATATCCACCTTTTGATGATAACACAAAGTCTCCTCATCTGCTCATTGTGGGTGTGGGACGGATGGGAGAAAGCCTGGTGGTCCAGGCTTCAAAGAAATGGGAAGGATTGTCCGCTGATATCAACCAAAGGCTAGAGATCACCATCATTGACAGAGAAGCCAAAAATAAGGTGGACCTTCTCCGCATCAAATATCCCCAGCTCAGAGAAAGCGCAGCCCTGAACACATTACAAATGAATATCAATTCCAAAGAATTCCAGAAAGCCCAGTTTCTTTTTGACACAGATGGGACATGCAGGTTCACCGGTATCTATATTTGTTTTGATAATGACTCCTTTGGATTATCCGCAGCTCTTTCCCTTCATCAACATCTTAGAAAGCATTCCATACAGATCATCATCAGGATGACCAACGATTCGGGTCTAGCCACGCTCCTGCACCCAGAAAAAACAAAAGAGGGAACCAAAGAAGACAGCTTCAAAAAACTTCATGCTTTTGGACTCATTGATAATACCTGCACTCCGGCTCTGCTTGTTTCTGGGATTCATGAAAGACTCGCCCGGATCATTCATGAGGAATACATGAAGAAACAGAAAAGAATGGGAAAAACCGAAAAGGACAACCCATCCATGGTTCCCTGGAACAAACTGCCGGAAAGTCTAAAAGAGTCCAACCGGCGCCAGGCAGACCATATCAGTATTAAGCTGAAAAAGCTGGGCTGCGGTGTAGCTCCCATATTAGACTGGAAAGAACCTCTTTTTGAATTCAAGGAGAATGAAATTATCAAAATGGCTCGATTGGAACACAAACGCTGGATGGAAGATCGCAAAAAAGCTGGATGGAGATACGCTCCGGGAGAAAAGAACTTAAAGAAAAAAACGAGTCCTTATTTGGTTCCATGGGAGCAGCTTTCCCCAGACATACAAAACCTGGATAAAGACACGGTTGAAAATATTCCTCTTCTGTTGGCCAAAGCTGGATTCAAGGTCTACAGAACGGATAAAAATATAGAATAATCTAATCAAATTCCTAAATGAAGGAGGTCAATATCAATGATGGATCCCGGATCCTCTGATTGGAACAAACTTTCCCCTGAAGTTAAAAGAGTTATCAGATTGGCTGAGGCTATTGCCAGCAACGCAAAAATGAATCAAGTGACAGCCGCACACATTATGTTAGCTCTCATTCGAACTTTCCCTTTACAGGTTAGAAAGACGCTCAATATTCCTCTGGATCAATTGAAAAAACAACTCGAGAATGATTATATTTATAATTATAATCTGACCAGATTAAAATTTGTAATTAGAGCAGCCATCATAAGAGCTGACCATGGAATTGTCAAACTTCATCATCTCATAGAAGTCACGTCTAATTACATATCTGTAAGAGGCAAATCCTTAGATATTGATAAGGACAAACTCAGAAGTCAGGAAAAAGGCACTCCTAAGTATATGGGAGTCCCTTTAAAAAAAGAAAAAGAAAAACAAAGACCGGACCCCTTCTTAAATAGATTGGGTAGAGATTTAACTCAATTAGCTATCAACGGAAAACTCCATCCCATAATCGGAAGAGACAAAGAGATCAATCTAGTGGCTGAGACTCTCTGCCGCGTTTTCAAACGAAATCCCCTGCTGGTCGGTCCTGCAGGAGCGGGAAAAACCGCGATTGTGGAGGGTCTTGCCCAGAGACTCGAATCAGAAGATATCGCTCCGGAGTTAAAGAAAAAACGAATCATAGAGATGGATGTTGGTAACCTGGTAAAGGGGACCAAATACCGGGGTGAATTAGAAAAAAAGATCATGCAGATCATTGACAGGGTAAAAAATTCACATTTTATAATCTTTATTGATGAACTGCACACCCTCATGGGAGCCGGACTGGCTGAAGGGACCACACTTGATGTGACAAGTATGCTCCTGCCTTCTCTCGCCCGGGGAGAAATTTCCTGCATTGGAGCCACCACTGATTACAACTATCATAAGTTCATTGAGAAGGACAAAGCTTTTGAAAGAAGATTCCAGCCGATCCGAATACCGGAGCTTTCGCCCGAGGACACCTTGCGTATGCTGAAAGAGATCGGTCCCATTAAATTTGAGAAGCCAAAAAACATTGAAATTGACCAACAGGCATATCACGCCTCTCTGGATTTAGCCGGACGGTATATGAGAAACAGGTATTTTCCGGATAAAGCCATAGACATTATCGATCACGCCGTGGGAAGAGCTATACGAAAAAAAGATAAAAAAGTAACTGTCAGTGATATCAAAAATATTATGGGCTCTTTGACAGGGCTTCCCATAGGGAAACTTGAGGATGAATTAAAGAATAAGTTAAAAGGACTCACTTCTCATTTAAAAGAGCACATCCTAGGACAGGATCATGTGGCTGATATTGTGGCGGATACCATATGGCCTAAAACACTGGGGGCTGACCTTCATCCGGAGCGTCCCAACGGTATTTTTCTGTTTGTGGGCCCTACTGGAGTGGGCAAGACGGAATTTGCCAGGGAACTGGCAAGGTATCTGTTCGGATCACTGGACAAACTTATCCGGATCGATATGTCTGAATACTCAGAATCACAATCACACACTGTGGCAAAGCTGCTGGGAGCTCCATTCGGTTACCG
>WJMT01000035.1 GCA_014727835.1 Candidatus Aminicenantota bacterium
AGATAACTCAGATCCCCAATCCAGAAAGGTTTTTGAGTCTGTGTGTTTGGAACGCAGCTGCACCAGAGTTGCCCCTGCCCGAACGGCATTTTCAACAAAGAAGGTCAGATCGATTTTTTCAGAGTATCGGGTGTCTGCTATCAGACATAGGGTCCAGTCGATTGTTTTCATGAGTATGGAAATTATATCAACTGCTCTAGTGATTAACAAACGGCCTCAATGGTCAAAAAATGCCGAGTATGAATAATCTAGGCTGATCAAACTGTTGAAATAAGTTGATATATTCGGTATAAAGCTAAAAGAAAAGTTCAGAAAAAAGGAGAACACATCAAATGGACCTTACAAATCAAATATTCAATTTCATATGGGAGAATCCATATCTTCGATTTGTTTTTATTATGGTCATCACTGTGCTTGCAGCCTGGCTGGCACAGATCATTGTAAAAAAGCTTCTCAAGCCCTTAACTAAAAAAACAAAAACAAAAATAGACAATTTGATTGTGAAGAACCTTGCTTCCATGATCTTTTTTGTTCTCATTGCCATTGGTCTTAAAATCAGTCTGTTTTATGTTTCTTTGGAATCCTTTTACTATCACAGTGCTGTGGAGACTTTTTTGATCGTTGTCATCACTATTCTTGTTATCAAAATCGTGAATGATCTGGGCACACACTGGAAGGAAGACTGGGCTGCCAAAACAGAATCCACTGCGGATGACCGATTGATTCCTTTGGTTGAAAAAATCATCAAAGTCATTTTCATTGCCTTGGCAGTTATCTTTATATTTGACTCATGGCATATCGATATCAGCCCCCTTTTGGCAACAGCCGGGATCGCAGGTATTGCGGTGAGCCTGGCCGTCAAAGACTCTCTTGCCAATGTGTTAGGAGGGCTCCAGCTGGTTCTGGATAAGACCTTTAAAGTAGGCGATAAGGTTAAACTGGAATCCGGGGAGCTGGGCGTGATTTTGGACGTGGGCCTTCGGAGCACCAAGCTGAGGACCTATGATAATGAAGTGATTTACATTCCCAATGGTTATCTAGCCAATGCCAAAGTCAGAAACTACACGGTTCCTGACCTTATGCTGAGAGTCAATGTGGAATTTGGAGTGTCTTATGGGTCTGACACGGATAAAGTGAGAGAAGTTGTGCTGAACACATTGAAGAGCATAGATAAAGTGTTGGATGACCCAGAGCCAGCGGTTCATTTTTTAAAAATGTCCGATTTTTCTCTGGATTTCACTGCCAGAGTGTGGGTCGAAGAATACCTGGATGCCTATTCCATGAAGCTCCAAGTGACAGATGAGATCTATAAAGCCCTCAATAAACAGGGAATCAACATTCCCTTCCCAACTCACACTGTTTACACTAAAAAAATGGAATCTGAATCATAAACATAGGCGGAGGACAACATGCTCGATCGTTTGAAAAAGAAAATCATCGAGGTCAAGGACTTTCCCAAACCCGGTATTGGGTTTAAAGACATCACTCCTCTTGTCGAAGATGCCGAGAGTTTCAAATTCATTGTGGATCAGATTTCTGATTTGGCAAAAAAGAAAGGTGCGAAGAGGATTGTGAGCATTGAGTCCAGAGGATTTATATTCGGTGGCCCTGTGGCGTATAAACTCGATCTGGGAATGTCCATAATAAGAAAAAAGGGAAAGCTTCCACGGGAGTGTGTTTGTGTGAAAGCTCCCAATGAATATGCAGTGGAATACTTTGAGATACATAAAGACAGTGTCCGGCCAGGAGAAAAAGTAATCATTATTGATGACCTTATTGCCACAGGCTCATCTTCCATAAGCGCCGTGGATCTGATAAAAAAAATCGGTGGGGATGTGGTTGGTTTTGCAGCTCTCATAGAGCTGTCATTTCTCAAGGGAAAAGAGACCATCTTAGCAGCTCATCCTGATATAGAAGTCATGACTCTGATCCGATTTTAATGAGGAGGGAAAAAGTGAGGGGTCTTCTGAACCGTTTGTTTGAGCTTGAACAAAACAACACCACCATACAAACAGAAGCCGCAGGAGGAGTGACCACATTCATGACCATGTCCTACATCATCTTCCTGCAGCCGGCAGTTCTTTCAGCTGCAGGAATGGACAATGGAGCGGTCATGGTGGCCACCTGTATCTCGGCAGCTCTGGCTACTCTATTGATGGGCCTCTTAGCCAATTATCCTTTTGCCCAAGCTCCTGCTGTAGGGCATAATATCTTTTTTGCAGTGATCGTGTGTGGCACCATGGGATATTCCTGGCCAGTGGCCTTAGGTGCGGTGTTTATATCCGGATGCCTTTTTCTGATTCTTTCTTTGTTTGGAGTCTGGGGTTCACTGGTAGAGGCTGTTCCAGATTCCCTAAAGCATGGTATTGCCGTAGGGATCGGACTTTTGATCAGCCTGGTGGGGCTGGAATACGGAGGACTGGTGGTGGACACTCCGGATGTTTTGGTTGGTTTGGGAGATCTGACCAATAAAGCGGTTCTTCTTTGTTTGTTTGGAGTTCTTCTCATTGCTGTTCTCATGACACTTAAGATCAGAGGAGCCATGCTGATTGGAATTCTGGCCACTGCCTTTGCAGGCATCCCTTTAGGGGTGGTCAAATATCATGGGATTTTATCCTCTCCACCCAGTATCCAGCCTACTCTGTTCAAGCTGGATATTGCAGGAGCTCTGAATACAGGCCTGGTCACCGTTGTGTTTGTTTTCTTCTTTTTAGACCTTTTTGACACCATAGGAACCCTAATAGGCATCAGCGGACAGGCCGGTTTTTTAAAAAACGGAAAGCTCCCTA
This sequence comes from Candidatus Aminicenantota bacterium, assembly GCA_014727835.1. Lineage (GTDB taxonomy): Bacteria > Acidobacteriota > Aminicenantia > Aminicenantales > Aminicenantaceae > WJMT01. The sequence continues at coordinate 2,790 of WJMT01000035.1, forward strand.
GGGCGGATAAGGCCATATTGTCGGATGCAGTGGGTACAGTCAGTGGGGCGCTTCTGGGGACCTCAACAGTCACCAGTTATATTGAAAGTGCAGCCGGGATTTCCCATGGAAGCCGGACTGGTCTGTCCAATGTTTTTACATCACTTCTGTTTGTGGTGGCCCTGTTTTTCGCTCCTTTAGCACAGATGATCGGAGGTTCCTTTATGACAGATGGAGTCTTGATGAGACCTGTGATCGCTCCTCCCTTGATTGTGGTCGGTTTTTTGATGATGAAATGTGTTAAGCAGATAAAATGGGATGACATCACCGAGGCCATCCCTGCTTTTTTAGCTGTCATCATCATGCCTTTGACTCTCAGCATTACAGAAGGGATTGCTTTTGGTTTTATCACATACTCCCTATTGAAATTGGTCTCAGGAAAAGGGAAGCAGGTCCACTGGCTGATTTATCTGTTTTCTGGGTTGTTTATCATCAGATACATCATTTCCTGATCATTCATCAAATCAGATCGCTTCATTACCCCTATTCATCAAACATGTGCGCATGACTATAAAAATTGTTGATGATTTACAAAGAACTATTTCAATTCAAAAGTGACGATAACAGTAAAGATCACAGGCCGCGGGCGTCCGTTGATGACCATGGGTTCATAGACCCATTGTCTGACCGCATCTTTGGCTGCTTGGTCCAGTAAGGGCTGTGATTTGAGAACTCTTACATTTTGCACCCTGCCGTAGATATCCGTAGTGGCTTCAATGATGACCACACCTTCCACTCTGGCCTGTCGGGCGATTTCAGGGTAGTGGGGGGGGACACTGTGTATGAGCTTTGGTTTTTTGATCTGACCGCCTACCCGGACAGGTGCTTCGACCTGGCCGACCACACCGCCGAGAACGCCACCTACAACA
>WJMT01000036.1 GCA_014727835.1 Candidatus Aminicenantota bacterium
AATAGGAGTGAATATAATAAACAGTTAAGCTGCCGGTTTGCAAAAAAAGGAGGGTGGCCAATTTGATGAATAATATAAAAATCCCGATGTTAGACCTTAAAGCCCAATACACTTGCATCAAACCAAAGATAGACAAAGCTGTCGAAGATGTTTTCGAATCTCAGTATTTTATTCTGGGGCCCAAAGTGGAAGAACTGGAGGCAAAAATTGCCCACTATTCCGAAGCATCCCATGCTGTGGGGGTGTCTTCCGGGACCGATGCTCTTCTGATCTGTCTGATGGCCCTGGACATTGAACCGGATGATGAAGTGATCACCACTCCCTTTTCTTTTTTCTCCACAGCCGGGGTTATCTCACGGCTCAATGCCATCCCCAAATTTGTGGATATAGACCCTGTGACCTACAATCTGGAGCCGAAAAAACTCAAATCAGCCATCACCCGCCGCACCAAGGCCGTCATCCCGGTCCATCTGTTTGGACAGTGCGTGGATATGGATCCCATTCTGGAATTGTCATCCCAGCACCAACTTCCGGTCATTGAAGATGCGGCCCAGTCCATTGGTGCTCAGTATAAGAACCGAAAAGCCGGTTCCATGGGGGATCTTGGGATATTTTCTTTTTTCCCTTCTAAAAATTTAGGAGGAGCCGGGGATGGAGGAATGGTCACGACCCAAAATCCCTCTCTTTATGAAAAGCTCAAGATCCTGAGAGTGCACGGCTCCCAGCAAAAATATTACCACAAAATGGTTGGAGGGAATTTCCGGCTGGATGCCCTTCAAGCTGCAGTGCTTTTAGTCAAGCTCCAATACCTGGATTCATGGTCTGAAAAGCGCTGCCAAAACGCCTCTCATTACAATCAATTGTTTGAACGATCAGGCCTGATAAAAAAAGGATTAGTGAAAACACCAAAGACCGTTTATAAAGATTCCGGCGACCCAAACCATCACATCTTCAATCAATACACCATCCGCGCGCAATCCCGAGATAAGCTCCGTGCTCATCTTCAAGACCAGGGAATCAGCACAGCCATTTACTATCCTGTGCCTTTCCACCTTCAGGAATGTTATCAAGACCTGGGTTATCTCAAAGGAGACTTTCCGGAGGCAGAAAAAGCCTCTCAGGAGGTCCTTTCCCTTCCTGTTTTCCCGGAGTTGACCTGTGATCAGCAGGAATACATTGTGGATAAAATCAAGGAGTTCTATTCATAAGGTTAAGCTGAGATCATGATATCTCATAAGTTCAAATGCATTTTCATCCATATCCCAAAAACAGGAGGGACCAGCGTTGAGAAAAGCTTGTGGACCGATTTTTCCAGAAAAAACCTTTTCGGACGTCCGAATTTCACACAAACAGGTGTTCTGCACCATCTCAAGGCCATACATGTCCAACAAAAAGTGGGAGAGGACATCTTCAAAAAGTATTTCAAATACACCTTTGTTCGAAATCCGTGGAGCCGGGTCCTGTCTCAGTATTTTTATACCATCCAGGTCCGAAAAGACTTTCAAAGAATGCTGGGGATTTCCAAGGATTCTTCGTTCAAAGACTATGTCCGGAGTCTGCAAAAAGTGAATTTCAACGGCAGCCCATTCAGATTTGTAGAAATCTTTTTCAACAATATTCCTTATATGAAACACCTGTCTTTTTCTAAACTTCACACCCACTGGGAAAAACAGAATAAATTCATCATCGATGAGCACGGAAATCAGCTGGTTGATTTCATTGGAAGATTTGAGAATTTGCAGGAGGATTTCAATCAGGTGTGTGATCGACTCGGTATCCCTCACCGTCAGCTTCCCCATGAAACAGTGGGGGTTTCCCGGCCCAAAGGCAAGCATTATTCAGAATACTATGACCAGGAAACCAAATGTTTGGTGGAAGAGATTTATTGGGAGGATATCGAGCGTTTCAACTATGGATTTGAGACTTCTGGATGAGTCAGCGGTTATAAACAGAAAAATGCAGCACACCCAACACAAACAAGTCAAAGACACGTTCTTTTCTCTTCTGTCTCTGGCTGAACAGAGATTAGAGAATGCCTGGATCATCAAAGAGGCCGGCGGTTCTGAAGATGCGGTCCCTCTTATCTATAAAAGCGCGTCTATCATGCTTCACATCCTATTAGAGTATTATTTTGACCAGAACCACGCGTCAGTGACCCTTTACTGGGATTTTGATTCTCTTTCTAAAAAAGTAGTTCCAAACAAAGTGCTTTATCCCCAAGGAGATCTTGAACATGAGTGAAATTGCGGCCCTTTTTCTGCCCCGCATCGGATACGGAGGCATCACAGCAAACACTCTCAAATTAGCTAAGGCGTTGAAAAATAAAGGATATCAGATCCATGTGATCACCACTCAAATACAGAGGACTTACATCCAAAAAAAAGATCTTGACTTTCCCATCATCTGTCTCAAGGCGAATCGAATCATCACCAGTCTTCCTTATCTCATCAGCTATCTCCGCAAACACCGGCCTGCGGCATTGATCTCTGCTCATTATTACGCCAATATCATCGCAGTGTGGGCCAAAGCTCTGGCCTCTGTTCCCACTCGTCTCATCATCACAGAACGGTCTGCGCCTGCTGTCACTTTGGCTTCCTCTGGAAACCTGAAAGATCGATTCATCCCATGGATCATGCAAAAGAGTTATCCCAAAGCAGATGCGGTGGTGGCCGTATCCAAAGGCACAGCTGATAACCTTTCCAAATTGATAAAAACACCCTCCCATCGTGTCAAGGTGATCTACAATCCGATTTTCAGGGACAAGATTTCAGACAAGGCCCGAGAGAAGATCCAGCATCCCTGGTTTGGAAATGATCAGCTTCCGGTGATTCTGGGAATGGGGTATTATATCTATCAAAAGGATTTTTCCACTCTGATTCGGGCCTTCTCTGTGGTCCGCCAAGAGATCCCAGCCAGGCTGGTAATTATCGGAGAAGGCAGAGAACAACCCCGTTTAGAGAAACTCGCTCAAAAATTAGGCATATCCAAGCATGTTGATCTGCATCCCTTTGTCAAAAATCCCTATAAATACATGGCCGGAGCGGATTTGTTTGCCCTCTCTTCCCGGTTTGAGGGAATGCCCAATGTTCTGGTGGAAGCCGTGGCTGTGGGGACTCCGTGTGTGGCCACAGACTGTCCCAGCGGCCCGAATGAAATACTGCCCCCGGAAGCCTTGGTTCCGGTGGAAGATTTCAGGAAAATGGCACAAAAAATCATCACCCTGCTAAAAAATAAAAACCAGGCCTCCCGCATAGTGATGAAAGCTCAACAGAACCTGACTCATTTTGACCCGGATTTGTGGATCCAACAGTATGTTCAGTTGATCAAGCCGTGACCTTCTGTTTCTCAAAGATTTATCAAGTTCTCTGTGATCCCTCATATTGACACAGGGAGTTTCATTCCTATATTATTTTCCATAATCATCTCAAACTTGTTTAGCGGAAAGGAGAGGAAAAGATCAAACCATGTGCGGGATAAGCGGCTGCAGCTGGAGGGATCCCTCCCTTATCAAACGGATGTTGGAGGCAGTCTCTCATCGGGGCCCGGATGACCATGGGCTTGAACAGGTTGGAGATGTGACTTTTGGTCATGTTCGTCTCAGCATCATTGAGCTTTCCAGAGCAGGCCATCAACCCATGTTCTATGCAAAACAGAAAGGGGCCTCTTCATCAGAGCTTCAGAAATCCCTCAAACGTGGTGCTTTGGTTTCCATTGTTTACAATGGAGAGATCTACAATTATCAGGAACTTCGCAAAGACTTGAAGAAAAAAGGCTATGTTTTTTCGACCAGATCTGATACTGAGGTGATTTTGGCTTCCTATCTGGAATGGGGCTTTGATTGTGTCAAACATTTCAACGGCATGTGGGCCTTCTGTATCCATGACCGGATGAAAAAGGTTCTTTTTTGCAGCCGCGACCGGCTTGGTCAGAAGCCGCTCTATTATCATTGGAATAACAACGGTTTCCTTTTTTGCAGTGAGCTGAAAGGGCTCCTGCAATACAGGGAATTGGCTGACCCAAAGCTTGAGGACTTAGACAGGGAAGCGGTTGAGCTCTATTTTAGTTTGGGCTACATTCCAGCACCCTGGACCATCTACAAGGATATCCGGAAGCTGGAAGCCGCCTTTAATCTCATCATTGACCTTGACAGAAAACGACTCACAAAGCAGCGCTATTGGGACTTGCCTCCGTACTCTCCGCAAAGGAACAAACAAAAGCTCATTGAGCAGGGACGGGCATTACTGCAAGAGGCCACCCGGCTGCGGATGATCGCTGATGTGCCGGTGGGCGCTTTTTTGAGCGGAGGCCTGGACAGCTCAGCGGTGGTCGGAAAGATGCGTGAGTTGACAGACATCAGCAAAGTCCACACCTTCAGTCTTGGTTTTGAAGGCACATATGACGAAACCCCTTATGTCAACCTGGTCAAAAAAAATTACACCACCCGGCATCACCATCAATATTTTCTGAAAAATGACTTTGAAGCCCTCATAAAACGGTATGCTGAGGTGTATGACGAACCCTACGGAGACTGCAGCGGTTTCCCCACTTATAAAGTCAGTGAAATGGCCCGGAAATACGTCAAAGTCTGTCTCAGCGGTGATGGGGGAGATGAGATTTTCGGCGGGTATAACAATCATCTGGTGGGCCGCAGAATGGACATAATACGCAGGCTTCCCAAATCAATCCGCTGGCTGGCAAGCCGGCTGCCTGCAAAGCGCAACCTCAGCCGCTACACTTCGTTTTACATGCTCAAGCAAGCCTTTAGGGTGAGCCTCAATCCTCCGGAACGGTTTTCTGCGGAAGCCTTGGGAAAAGACAGACTCTCCACATCCATGCATGAGAAGTGGACCACGAGCAAGCTGAAGAAGGAGCTGGTGAGAGGACAGGGAAGCTTGGCAGAGGCACTGCGCACTCATGACCTTTTGAACAACACGCTTGGAGATCATTTTTTGGTCAAGGTCGATAGGGCCAGCATGGCTCATGCCCTGGAGGTGCGCAGTCCTTTTCTTGATCACCGGTTTGCGGAATGGGCCCAGAAGGTTCCCTCAGCATGGAAGGCCAGTCTCTTTCAGAATAAAATTTTGATGAGAGAAATCATCAGAGGGCTGGTCCCTGAAGCGATTGTGAGGCGCGGGAAACAGGGATTCACCCCTCCTTTTGACAAATGGATTTTGAATGAGGAGTATGAGAAGTTTCCGGTGACCGCATTGAAAATTCTCCGCAAGATTCTCCCTCAGCTGCATGCAGAATTTAAAACCAGAATATTGAAAGAAAAAGGAATTTTTTTCCTTCAATACTATCTCAGACTTTTCCTGTTTGGTATCTGGAGCCGAAAATGGATCAACCAATGAAAAAAATAAAGAGGTTCAAAGACAGTGGACAGAAAACATAAGATCATCAAAGGCGCCATTTCTCTGTTTATGGGGAAAGCAGCCACTCTGGTCATCTCTTCTTTGCAGATTCTCATCATTCCCAGACTGTTAGGCCCTGCTTCTATGGGATTTTTTTCCTACTGGCTTTCTGTGTATTTCATCATAGCCCGTATATTGGGGATGGGTGGACAGCAGATGATGATGAAGAATGTCCCGGAACTCCGCCTCAAAAAAACCTCTATGATCACCACGCTGGTGAGCAAGGCGGGGTTGATCAAGCTCCCTGTTTTTCTGGTTGTTGCAGGGGGCGGTCTTTTTTTCTGGACTCAGGAATACCTGTATTTTTTGATCATTGCATTGGGAGCCTTGCTTTTTTCTCTCAACCTGCTTGGGGAATCTGTTCTCTATTCATTCAATAAGATGGGGACTTATGCTTTCATTACAGTGCTCAGGGCCGCTTCCCGGGTTGTGCTGGTGATTGCTCTTTTTTATGTCTTTGCGGATAAGGGGATTGTGGGGGGTATTTTCGGAGCTCCCCTGATCACCTTCCTTCTCAGCACCATCCTGGTTCTGAAATTGATTCCCAATGAAAAAGCGTCCCTGGAAAAACCATTCCGTCATTACTTCACCTTTGGGTTCTGGATTTACATGAGCGTGGTGGTGCAGGGATTGATCAGGTGGAGCATCACCATTTTAGCCAAATCCCATGGAGAGAGCATGGATGTGGTGGGCTATTTTGGGGTGGGCACACAGATCTGTTTCACTTTGGTGCTGTTGATTTATTTTATAAATGAAAGCATTCTTCCTTCCTTGATCGAATTCAGGATCAAGGACAAGAACAAATTCGGAAGAGCATTGCAGTTTGCCTGGAAATACACCAATGTGATTTTGTGTCCTCTGGTCATCGGAGGTTTTATCTTGGCCCGTCCTCTGATTGTTTATATCATAGGTAAAGAATATGCGGCCGGTACTGTTATCATCAAGTTTTTCCTTCCGGCTGTCATTCTGCTCGCCTGGATCAAATTCCATTACCAGATCCTTTTTGTATTTGAGAAGAAAATAAGTATCTTCCTGACCCAGATCATCAATGTGATGTTCTTTGTGGTCAGCTGGTTTCTCCTGATCAGACTGGATCAGATCCATTGGGCTCCTTTGAGCATGGCCATTGGTTCCTTTTTTGCCTATTTGTTCATCCTTTATCATTCTCACAAAATAGAAAAAGTCAGCCGGTATCTGCCTCATTTGTTCAAACCCCTCACAGCCGCTGCACTGATGGGTATAATCATACACTTTTTTCATGTCACGTCCTTTGTCCAGCTGGTGGGAGTTGTTTTATTGGGTGCTGTTTCTTATGGGCTGTTTTTGGTGATCGTGGGGGGCATTGAAAAAGATGACCGGAAGCTGTTTGAGGAATTTGTTTCCAAAATGAAAAAAGAACTCCTGCCTGGACAAAAACCGTAAAAAAGTATAAAAATGAGACAAAAGGAAAAAGAGACCATGGCATCTCAAACACAGACCTTAATCCAAAAAATTCAGTCCCGCTCTGCTGAGATCGGGGTCATTGGTCTGGGCTATGTGGGACTTCCTCTGGTTCTCCGGTTTGCAGAAGAAAAATTTTCTGTGACCGGCTTTGATATTGACAAAGACAAGACAAATCAGCTGAACTCAGGAAAATCCTATATCAAACACATCCCGGATTCTCAAATAAAAAGACTCACCCAAACCAACACATTTGAAGCCACCACAGACTATTCCCGGATCAAAGACATGGACTGTATTCTCATCTGTGTGCCCACTCCGTTGAATGACAATAAAGAGCCTGACTTGACTTATATCAACAAGACCTCCCGGCAGATCGCTCAACACATGAGAAAACATCAGCTCATTTCCTTGGAAAGCACCACATATCCCGGGACCACCAGAGAAATCCTGCTTCCCTGTTTTGAAGAAAACGGATTTCAAGTGGGAGAGGATTTTTATCTGGTTTATTCTCCGGAAAGAGAAGATCCGGCCAATAAGAAATACAACACCAAAAACATCCCTAAAGTGGTGGGAGGGATCACTTCGTCCTGTAATGAGCTGGGAAAAGCCCTCTACCAGCAGATCGTGGATACAGTGGTCCCTGTTTCCTCCACAGAAGTGGCTGAACTGACCAAGCTTTTGGAAAATATCTACCGTTCCGTGAATATCGCTTTGGTCAATGAGCTCAAAGTCCTCTCAGATAAGATGGGGATCGATATTTGGGAAGTGATACAAGCCTCATCCACAAAACCGTTTGGATTCAAGAGTTTTTATCCCGGTCCAGGCCTGGGGGGACACTGCATCCCTATTGACCCTTTTTATCTATCCTGGAAAGCAAGGGAATTTGACTTCAACACCCGTTTTATAGAACTGGCCGGAGAAGTCAACACCAGCATGCCCGGGTATGTGATCTCAAAATTGTCAGATGCTCTCAACAGCAAAGCCAAATGCATCCGCGGTTCCAAAATACTTGTGCTGGGGGTGGCTTACAAAAAAGACATTGATGATATCCGTGAATCTCCGGCTGTGGAGATCATTGATCGATTGAAAAAAAAAGGGGCAGAGGTGTTTTTCCATGACCCGTATGTATCCCGGATCCGCAACATGAGAAAGTATGATTTGGATTTCAAAGCCTCTGAGTTGAGCGAAGCAACGCTCAAGAACATGGATGCGGTTCTGATTGTCACAGACCATTCGGATTATGACTATGAATGGATCGTTGAAAATTCCCAGGTGGTGGTGGACACCAGAAATGCCACACACAATGTCAAATCCGGCCAGGAAAAAATAGTGAAAGCCTGAAATGAGCTGGATCCAATTGATCGGGCTGTTTTTTGTCAATCTGTTCACAAACGCAGTTTTTTATCTTATTCTGCTCGGGATCGCTTTTGTTTGGGGCGCCATGACATTTATCAGCAAAAAAAAGGTGTTCCAAAAAAAAGTCGGATTCTGGGCTGTGTTCGGAACCATCCAGACCGCTATGTGTGTGTGGATGATTCTTTTCTTATCCCATGATATTGTGGTTTCAGATCAGGTCCATATCTCTTCTCCGGTGGGAGAAATATTTGGGGAAACAAGGATCGGACAGACCTTCAAAGCCTCATATGACGGGCTGAGGGCTGTGGATGTGCTTATGGCCAATTACAAACGAAAAGTAACCGGCGAGATGGTGTTTCTTCTCCAAAGGCCAGAAGACTCAGAGGATGAGATCTTTCAAAAAACAGTGGATGCAGGGAAGATCAAAGACAACCGTTATTTCCGGTTCGCATTTCCTTTGCGGGCGGATTCCAAAGGGAAATCCTATTCTTTTTCTTTTCATGCTCCGGATGCAGAGCCTGGAAATGCTCTCACCATATGGTCCAATGACCAGGACCAGTATTTTCAGGGAGAAAAATGGATCAACGGGAGCAGGGAAAAGGGAGACCTGGTCTTTAGAACGGTTTATGATGCGGGAGTGAAAAAAAAGATACGAATTTTTTTGAATAAAGTGACCCAAGACAAACCCTTTCCTTTGAATAAAAAATGGTTTCCAGCAGCATGGGTCCTGCTGTTTTTCATCATCGCTGGTCTGTTTTTAACCTTTATGATGAAGGTGTTTGATGAGCAGAGAAAATAGACCTGAAATTCAGTGGCGGTTCCTGATTTTGACTCTGGTTTATTTGGGACTTGTTGGGCTGTTTTATTTTCGATATGTCCCTATGATTCCCTCTTTTCAGATGGCACTGCTCCCTATTTTAGGAGCCGCATTCGGCTTGACCGCTGTGCGTTTCAAATGGGGTCTGCTGTTTTTTGTGCTGGCTTTTCCTCTCATCAACAATCTTCCCTATTTTTTCGGAATATACGGGGATGTGCCTCATGCACCCACAGCTTTGATTTTGTTTTTGTTTTTTTTCCTGGGCTGGATGGTGAATTCGATATTTTCTTCCTCCAGGATTTCTCTCAATAATCCCTTGTTCAAACCCCTGTTTTTTTTCTCTGTGCTCATTTTTATATCTGCACTGATCTCTTTTTTCCGCTATTCCAATTTTTTCCCGTTTCTAACTGACCATGTTTACGAACTCCAGACCAATGTTGAGGGAGTCACCGCAGGGGGAGCCATCATGAGCGCGGTGTTTTTTGCGCTCAATTATCTCAGCGGATTTGCTTTGTTTTTTATTGTTGTCAACCGGGTCAGACAAAGGGAGTTTCTCAAGAAAATAGTCGTGGTCCTTCTTATCAGCACCTGCCTTTCCATTGGATTTGGCTTTTATCAGCAATTCGGGAACATGGAACAAGGAAACAATCCCATCAGCTTCAATCAGGGATTTATCAACGGGACTTTCAAGGATGCCATGTCATTCGGGGGGTATTTGGCTGTGGTCGTTCCTTTGCTCCTGTCTCTGGTGTTTTTCTTCAAAGGAGTGCGGAGGATTTTTTCCTTAGTGGTGTTTCATTTGGCAATGATCATCCTTCCCAACACCGGCTCGCGAAGCGGATTGATTGCTTTTATCCTGAGCCTGGTTTTATTCGGAGGGCTGTATATGTTTGTCTCCAGAAAACACGGATCATATTCCTTGAAAAAAGCAATGATCAGGGTCGCTGCTTTGGTCCTCATAATGGCAGCGGTTCTGACCATTGTTTTGTTTTTCAAAGGAGCAGTGGTTTCTCAAAGACTGAATGAGCTCTGGGTGTCCTACAAACAGGGAGGATTGGATAAAGCCCTGGCAGAACGAAGCTCCAGTATCTGGAAAGGCGCTGCTTATATGATCCGTGATTATCCTTTGACCGGGGTTGGAATGGGTGCTTTTATCATCGAACTCCCGAATTATGCCCAGGTCCATGAGTTTTCCCTGAGAACCACAGATTCGGCAGAAAATTACTGGATCCAGGTTATGGCAGAGCTGGGCATCATGGGTTTGTTTTTTGCTTTGTGGATGTTTGGAGTGCTCTTTAAGCAAATGAAACAGTCCTTAACAAACCGGTTGTCCCAGGACAGATGGAAATTTCTCCAGATCGGGATCTCTTGCAGCATTGTTTCTATGATGCTGATCTTCTGTGTGCACACCTTTATCGGAAGTTATGAGCTCAAATACACATTTTGGCTTTTGGCAGGGATGCTGTTCATTTCTTCTCCCCCTGAGGAGAAATCAAGGCCCCCAGTTCTGGGGAGCCGGTTCCTGTTGTTTTTCAGCGCAGCTCTGATCACTGTGTTTACAGGATTTCAGCTCTGGAATTCAACCCATTCCTTGTCTTTGGAACGCCAAAGTGATGTGTTGGGCTTGGATCAGAGTTTTGGATTTTACGCGATCGAACAGACCCAGAGCGGAACAGAGTTTCAATGGTCTAAAAAAAGGGGTTGTCTCCGCATCCGGGTCAAAGAGCCGGTGTTAAAGGTCCCTGTCATGGCATCTCATCCGGATATCAAACAAAATCCGGTTCAAGTTAAAATCTTTCTGGTCAAAGACTTTTTCAGAGAGAAAAACATGCTGGACCAGGTGGTGCTGACCAACAGTTCCTGGGAGACCCGGACCTTTCATCTGCCAGAGGAAGTGGGCCGTCAAATCACTCTGTTGTTTGAAGTCAGCCGGACCTGGAATCCGTGGAAAATGACCGGGGCTCTGGATATCCGAAATTTGGGGATTGCCTTGGGAGAGATCAAACAGTTTCCGGCTCAGGGTCGGAAAAATCAGAAATAGATGTCAGGCCAGTTGTCTGTGGCCGGATGAAAAGTCAGGCGCACAGCTTTTCCTCCTTTAAGCGGTTTGATGTAAATTTCATAATCGCTTGTTCCGCGTTTCGGAGTGGGGCCGGCTGCAAAAACCAAGTATTTTCCGTCAGGAGACCATTTGGGAAAGTAGTTGTGGGGCCGCTCAGGGATGACGATGTTCAGCCCCCTTTTTTGTCCTCTGTGAGGAGTGCCCACGTAAATGTCATGATTGCCGCTGTGCACCCATGCCACATGCTGTGAGTCTGGGCTGTACTGGGGCATGCAGCCCCGTCCGTAAGGGAAGTGAATGTTGCGGCTGAGTTTCACAAGATGAATGCTCCAGGCTTTGGGATAAGCGGAACTGAAAGAGAGCCAATCTCCATCCGGGGACAGGGTGGGAAAACGGATCTGTTTGTTTTGAAACTCAGGAACTCTGGCTGGGATGAGTTCCTCTGATGTCTTTTTTTGGATGTCATAGAGCTGTACAGAGCTTCCGGATTTTTCTGAAACCACATAAATGATTTTTGAGCTGCGTTCCACCAAGTCAAAAGAGAATCCGTTTTGAATGACAGGCTGAAGGCCGGATCCATCCGGCTGCATTCGATAGATGTGTTCGTTTCTCTGGAAGTAGATCCATTCTCCTTTATCAGACCACACAGGATGAAAGTTTTTTTCCGGGTCATGGGTGAGCCGGACTTTTTCAGTGCCGTCAGCTTTCATTTTAAAGATGTCCCATGTGCCGTGCCTGGAACTGGACCAGACAATGGTCCCCGGGAATTTGTCTTTGCCCGGCCTCAGAGCTTTTGGGTGTTCGCAAATGGGGGCCTTTGAGGTTCCTGTTCCGGAAAACAAGAAAAACAGAGAGACTGTCACACAAGCCAGCGCCGCTGCCGGGCCCAGGATAGAGTATTTTTTATGTGGCCTTTTGTTCATTGAAATTCAATTATAAAGGGGAGATGGGTGTTCTTCAAGCTGAGCTTGACTTAAAAAAGCGGTTTGGGTTAATCTATTCTCTCAATACAGAAGAATGGATCCCTGGTTTTAGGTGTGGATGTGATAAAAAAAACAACCGTATTGTTAAGCCTTCTTATTGTAGCGGCCCCTGTGCTGGCTTCTGATTACAGCGCCGGGCTGAAAATAAGTTATTTCAATCCGGCCACTCAGATATTTAAAAACATCTACGGAAACGGAGCCATTCTGGGGATCAAAGCGAGGAAAAAGGGGGTGTTCAAAAACATCGGCGTTATTCTGGAAGCCGGATATTTGAAAAACCAGGGAAAACTCACTTTTTCCAAAGAAGATACCACTGTTCAAATCTTTTTTTTAGGCCCGGGCCTGATTTATCAGCACACTGTCGGACGTTTTGATCTCTATGGCGGAGCAGGACTTCGCTATGTTCATTTCAAAGAAAGAAATCGCATCGGAAATGTGACCACAGGAAAGATGGGCACCTTTATCAGCATCGGATCTTATTTTCAGGTGACCGAAAAGCTTGTTGCGGATTTGAGCATCAGTTTTTCTGGCTGTCAGGTCAAACCAGCTGATGTGAAAGTGGAGATCGGGGGGCTGGAGATCGGGGTCGGGATTGGGTATCAGTTTTGATCCCTGATTGCTGTTCTTGAGAGATTGATGACATGAACCAAAATGAGTCCTTTTATCAATGGCTGCTTGTCAGGATTCCTTTGTTCATTGAGCGGATAAGGACCATTTATACCAGGGAAGGCGTGAAAGGACTGATCAAAAACTCCATTCAAAAACTGTACCGAAATGTCTTGTTTATCATAGATCCGGATATATTCGGAAGCCTTCAATACAGAGACTGGCAGAAACACGTGGAAAGCCGTTATCTGAATGAAGATTATTTGAGAAAGCTGAACCGTTTTGTGGGAGACGACATCCGGTTTTCTGTGATTTTTCCGGTATGGAACAAATCCACTGCATTGCTGCGCAAAGCCCTGGATTCGGTATTGAATCAATACTATCAAAACTGGGAACTGTGCATCTCAGACGGCTCCACTGAAAACAGGGAAGACACACACCAATTCCTCAAAGATTTCCAAAACAAACATCCGGATAAGGTGAAACTGTCTTTTTTGAAAAATCCGTCCGGAATCAATTTGATTGAAAATTCAAATCAAGCCCTGTCTCTGGCACAGGGAGATTTCTGTGTTTTTTTGGACTGCGACGATGAGCTCTCCGCAAACGGCTTGCTGGAGCTGGCATTGGCGATCAAAGAAAATCCGGAAGCTGACTTTCTGTACAGTGACTTTGACAAGATCGATGTTCAGGGCCGCCGGTTCAATCCATCCTTTTGGCCGGATTGGTCTCCTCATACTCTTTTGAGCCTTATGTACACCACGCATGTCACTTGTTTTCGCAGCTCTCTTCTTGAAAAACTGGGTGGTCTGAGAGAGGGGACTGAGGGCGCGCAGGATTGGGATTTGGTTTTAAGACTCAGTGAACACACGGATCAAATCGTTCATATTCCCAAGATCCTTTATCACTGGAGAGTTCATCAAACATCCACAGCCAAAAAAAACAGCGGGGCCAAGGATTGGGCGTATCAAGCCCAAAAAAAGGTGCTCTCTGACTGGGTTCAAAGAAATGACCTGAATGCGACTGTCATTGAGGGAGCTTATCAGGGAGCCTGGAGGGTCCGATACCGCATCAAAGATTCTCCCAAAATATCCATACTCATTCCATTCCGGGATAAGGTCGCTTATCTCAACAAATGCGTGAAAAGCATTTTAAACAAGACCGCATATCCGGAATATGAGATCGTTCTCATCAACAACCGTTCTCAAAAACAAACCACTCATTCCTTTCTCCAAAAGATATCCAGCAATGAAAAGATCCGGGTCCTTGATTACGACAGAGAATTTCATTTTGGGAGATTGAATAACTGGGCTGTAGAGCAAGCGGACGGAGATTATGTGGTGCTGCTGAACAATGACATCAAAGTGATCACTCCGGAGTGGCTGGATGCCATGCTGGAATTTGCTCAGCTTCCGGAAGTGGGAGAGGTGGGGGCCAAGCTGGTTTATCCGGACGGGAAAATCCAGCATGTGGGGATTGCAGTGGGATTGGGAGGCGCTGCAGCCCATCCCCACCGGACCCTGGATGATGAATTTGGTTTTCAGGGCTGGCTGGTCAATCCGCGAAATGTGATGGCTGTCACAGGTGCGTGTATGATGATCCGGCGCGATTTGTTTTTAAACATAGGGGGCTTTGATACAAGTTTTGATCCCGCATATCAGGATGTGGACTTAGGCATCCGGCTTTATGAAAAAGGATACTGGAATGTCTACACCCCATATGCCAAACTCTGTCATTATGAGTCTGTAACCCGATTTGCAAGAGATTACACGGATCCTTTGGTTGAGGATAAGGAAAATGCAGTGAAGCTGAGAAAAAAATGGCCCCAGTATGTGAGGATCGACTTTGGGGCCGATCCTTTTTACAGCCCCAACCTTTCCTATGACCATGAAGATATGCGGTTCAGGACATATTGGTATCCCGAAGATTGGGGAAAGTGGGTGGGATTGATCCATGATTTTGGAGAAGAATGAAATTTTTGCCTAAAGAGAAAAGCAGTGTTGTTTTCCTGCTGGGTTTTTCATTTGTTTTGGGAGTCCTGTATGTGTTTTTGACTCCTCCCTGGCAGGCTCCGGATGAATACACTCATTATGAGTATGTTCATCTGCTGTCGCGCTCAAAAATCACCCAGATCAAACAGCAGCCTGACCCTGATGTTCAAAAAGAAATCATCAGATCGCTGGACCGGTTTCATGTCTGGAAATACGTGTATGAAAAACCGCCGGATGAACTGCCGGATCGATTCATTGATTCCAAAGTTTTGAGCTGGAGTCAGTCAAAGCTCCAAAGACCGCCTTTGTATTATGTGGGGGGATCTCTTCTGTTAAAGCTGTTCAAAACAGACTGTCTCCTGGCCCGGCACTACATGATGCGAATGTATTCGCTTCTGATCTCAATGTTCACCATTTTATTCACTTTTTTATCCGCCCAAATCGTTTTCAACCGAGACTTTGTTAACAGCTTTTTTGCCGCAGGTTTTGTGGCTTTTCTTCCCCAGTTTGGGATCATCTCAAGTTCCATCAGTTCGGATAATCTGGCCAATTTGATGGGCGCTGTTTCTCTGTATCTTTTCCTTTTTTGTTTGAAAAACCGAAACAAACCCCTGCTTTTGCTGTGGTTTCCGGCTGTCATCACAGTTGCTTTTTTTTCCGGAAAAACTGATTTTTTCATCATTCCTGCTTTTGGGATTTTTCTCCTCATCTGGCTGTGGAAAAACAGACATTGGGCTCAGTCAAATGTTCTCCTTCTTCTGGGGATTGCGGTGTCTTTGTTGATTTTGGGATACCTGCTCTTTTTTGTTGTTTTCAATGAGATCGGGACAACGATCACTGCCAATTTTTGGAGCCAGGTAAAGGAATTGGGGAAGCATTTTATCGCCTCTCGAGGCCAGGGAGTGCTCAGTAAAAAATTCGCCTTCACATTTTTCAAGAGTTTCTGGAGTTATCCCGGTTGGATGGCGTTTCCTCTGCCTCATTCTGTTTATAATGTTCTGGGGCTTTTCTCTGTGTTGGGATTGGCAGGCGTGATCAAATACGTGTTGTCTTGTGCATCCCGGTCCCATCACAAAACTGCTGTGAAGATGGAGTCTGTTCTTTTGCTCTCTGCTTTTGTTTTGACTTCTTTTGCAGGAACGCTCCTCAGAGGTTTGCCTATGGCCCGTTATCTGTTTCCTTCTTTAGCTGCGATCGCCATATTGGCTGCATTGGGATTCAGGGAGTGGATTCCGTCCCAAGCAAAGGGAAGGGTGTTGATGGGTCTTTTGTTCGCCCTGATCGGATTGAATTTTTATAACATCTTTATTCATATGACAAATGCGTTTTACTACACCTTTTGAAATCCGGATTTCTCCCGCATGATGGATGGACAGGGATATAAATTTTTGATATCATCTTTTCCGGTTTTCAAACATAAACGGGATTATTAAAATGAAGCTGATCATTCAAATACCATGCTACAATGAAGCCAAATATCTGCCTATCACCCTAAAGGACCTTCCCCAGAAAATCAATGGCATTGATCAGATCGAGACTTTGGTCATTGATGACGGAAGCAAAGACCGCACAGCAGAAGTGGCCCGTGAAAACGGGGTGGACCATATCATCCGGTTCAGAAAACACAGGGGTTTGGCTGCTGCTTTTTCTGCGGGTCTGGAGTCCAGTCTGCTTTACGGAGCCGATATTGTGGTCAATACAGATGCGGATAATCAATACAGGGGCCAAGACATTCCCAAACTGGTGGACCCAATACTCAAAGGCCAAGCAGATCTTGTGATCGGTGACCGTCAGACACAGGACATCGAGCATTTTTCATGGTTCAAAAAGAAACTTCAAAAATGGGGAAGCTCTGTTGTGAAGGTGCTTTCAAGGACTGACGTCCCGGATGCTCCCAGCGGATTCCGTGCCATGAGCAAAGAAGCGGCTTTGAGAATCAATGTGCTTTCTGATTTTTCCTACACCCTGGAGACCCTGATCCAGGCTGGAAACAGCGGGCTTTCCGTGGAAAGTGTTCCTGTGAAAACCAATGAAAAGATCAGAGATTCCAGGCTGTTCACCAATCTGTTTCATTTTTTAAAGCGGTCTGGCTCTACCATTCTCAGGAGCTACACCATGTACAAACCGTTAAAAATATTTTCGATCCTGGCTGTGATTTTTTTTGTTTTGGGATTGATCCCGGGAATCAGATTTCTTTATTTTGTGTACATCGGAGATTATCAGGGGCATGTTCAGTCACTGATACTCACCGCGATTTTACTGATCGCCAGTTTTTTACTGGCAGTGATGGCTGTGCTTTCAGATTTGATCGCTTCCAACCGGAAGCTGATTGAAGAGGTTCTGCGCCGGGTGCGGAGAATGGAGAGCGAAAACAACACAAATGATAAAAAAACACATTAACCTCCCTTATCCTGGGTTGTTCCCGAATCAGAATTGCTGCAGATGCAAGGCACAGGCATGAATAATAAAGAGAGATTTTGATGCCAAAAGCAATTATTTTAGGCGCGGGCCTATCCGGTTTGAGCGCTGCATATCATCTGGAACAAGACACAGAGATCTATGAAAAAGAAAAAGAAGCCGGAGGTCTCTGCCGTTCCATTAACATCGATGATTTTATCTTTGATTACGGCCCTCATATTCTGTTTCCCAAAGATTCCTATACCCAGGAATTGATCAAAAAACTTCTTGATGAGAATTTGAATTTTCAAAAAAGGGAAGCCTATATCTATCACCGGCTTTATGATACCTACACCCGGTTTCCTTTTCAGTCCCATCTTTACGGACTTCCGGTCTCTGTGGTCAAAGACTGCATCCTGGGTTTTTATAAAGCTCTCCAGAAAACCGAAGAAAAGCCCCGGGATTATGAAGAATGGATCCACTGGAATTTCGGAGAAGGCATTGCCAGACACCTGATGGTTCCCTATGCCAAAAAGATCTGGACTGTGCCTCCCAAAGAAATGAACTTTGAATGGGTTTGGAATCGGGTCCCTCGACTGACCCTGGAAGAACTGCTGGAAGGGGCTCTTCATGACACCCCCAAATCTTTCGGATTTAACAAGGAGTTCTGGTATCCGTATTATGGGGGGATCCAAGCCCTTCCACAGGCTTTTTCCTCAGCCATCCAAAACATCCATCTGGGAAAAGAAGTGACCAAGATCTCTGTTAACAAAAAATATGCTGAATTCAAAGATGGCCAGAAGGTCTATTATGAGCGCTTGATCTCCACACTGCCTCTTCCTGAAGTGATCAAATATGCGGATGAAGTTCCTTCCCAAGTCAAAGCCGCTTCAGAAGCCCTGGAAAACAATTCTGTGTACTGTGTGAATTTGGGAATCGAGCGAGAAAATATCAGCCCGTTTCATTATGTGTATTTTTATGAGCCTGAATTTCTGTTCCACAGGATCAGCTATCCCATGAATTTTTCAGCGAACACCACACCGGGATCCTGCAGTTCCGTTTCTACAGAGATCTCTTATTCTCCACACAAAAAAATCAGCCGAGAGAACATCACAGATCGGGTGGTGGAGGATCTGATCAAGGCCAAAATCCTTTTTCCGGACGACAAAATCATGGTCTCGGATGTGGCAGACCTCAAATACGCGTATATCATCTATGACAAACAACACCGGAAAAATGTGGATCTCATTCATCATTTTCTGAAGGAAAACAGCATTTTTCCCTGCGGCCGTTTTGGTGAGTGGGAATACTTTAATATGGACCACAGCCTGAACAGCGGGAAAATCACAGCCGAACAGATCAATCAACTGGACAGCAAAGGGAATTTGTGAAGTGAAATCCATCTCAATTCTCGGTGCAGGGCCGGCTGGTTTGAGCACAGGTTATCATCTGGACAGGGAGTATTCGATTTGGGAGAAGAACCAGCAGGTGGGTGGAGGCTGCCGCACGGAAAAGGTCAATGGATTCAGCTTTGATTACGGCGGCCACATTTTCTATCCCCGGACAAAACCGGTCAAAACCCTGATCCGCAAACTTCTCAAAAATGACTTGTACTGCATGCCCAGAGAAGCCTGGATCTATCTCAAAGACATCTACACCCGGTATCCTTTTCAGGCCAACCTCTACGGTCATTCTGTGGATATGGTCAAAGAATGCCTTCTGGGTTTGATGCAGGCCAAACTCAAATACGGGGAAAAGCCCGGTCGGTTTTCCGATTTCAAGGATTTTATAGACAAAGTGTTTGGAGAGGGAATGGCCAAACATTTCATGATCCCGTTTAATAAAAAACAGTGGGGAATCCCATTGAATGAAATGACAGTGGACTGGATGGGCGATTTTGTGCCCATTCCTTCTTTAGAAGAGGTTCTGGACGGAAGCTTGACAATGGCGCCGGAATGCATGGGGATCAATGCCAGCTTCATCTATCCCAAAAAAGGCGGCATTCAGACCATTTTCAATTCTTTGGTTCCTTTTCTTCAGAATGTGAACACCTCATCACCAGTCCGATCCATTTCATTGAATAACAAATCATTTCAGGTCCAAGGCCACAGCACTCAGCATTATGAGACACTGGTCTCAAGCCTGCCTCTTCCGGAGTTGGTCCGGATCAGTGACCCTGTGCCATCGGAAGTGAAGGCAGTTGCAGAGAAATTGAAATGGACCTCTCTTTATGTGGTCAATATTGGCATTGACCGGCCGGATATCTCTGAGAAACACAGGGTGTATTATCCTGAAGAAGACTTTGTTTTTCATAAACTGGGATATTATCAGAATCAGTCCCCGGATATGGTTCCCAAAGGCCAAAGCGCGGTCAGTGCAGAGATCTCTTTTTCAGAATACCGGAAGATCGACAAGACCCATATCATTGAGAGAACCGTCAAAGATTTGCAAAAAGCCAAAGTTCTTAGTTCAGATGACCGGATCGTGCTGACCCATGTGCTGACCCTCCCTTATGCTTATGCCCTTTATGACCATCACAGGGGCCGGGCTGTGGCCCGAATCAAGGAATTCTTTGAAAGCCATGATGTTTATCTCTGCGGAAGGTATGCTCAATGGGAGTATCAGAATATGGAGCAGAACATTCTGGCAGGAAAGGCAATGGCTGAGAGACTCAATGCAGGGATCGGTCCAAAAAAATAAAAGGTTTTCCGTTGACCATGAAATCTGAAAACAGAAAATATTCCGTTTGTTTTTTTGGCACTTATGAAAGCACTTTTCCCAGAACCAGGACTTTGATGCAGGCCTGCCGTTTGAAAGGATTTGAGATCTTGGAATGCCACCGCCCTTTCTGGGAAAACATGAAACACAAGTTTGATATGTTCTCTGTTTCCTCTGCGGTCAAGACCGGTCTGGAATTGATGCGGATTTACGCTGTTCTGGCCCTCCGCTATTTGAGACTCAAAGACCATGATGTGGTGGTGGTGGGATACAACGGTTACTTTGATATGTTTTTGGCTTGGCTGCTGACCCGGATCCGGAGAAAGATCCTGGTGTTCACTCCTGTTTTTCCGCTGTATGAGACTCTGGTGGAAGACCGGAAGTATGTGAATCCGGACTCCTTAAAGTCCAGGATCATCCATTGGATCGATGAGAAAACCGGGGCGCTGGCAGATCTGATCATTATTGAAACCGAGACTTATTTGAATTACTACAGCAGGGAATTCAAAATCCCAAAGGAAAAATTTCATAAAATCCCATTGGGTGCAGATGAAAAAAATTTTTATCCCCGGCCCTCCAAAAAACAGTCCTTAACTCCGCACCAAATCAAAGTGCTGTTTTATGGAAAATTCATTCCGCTTCAGGGGATTTCCTATATTGTAAAGGCTGCCAAGATGCTGGAAAAACACAACCAGCTTGAGTTTGAGGTCATTGGTTCCGGACAGCTGACTCCGGATATCAACAGACTGGCCCGCAAATTGAATGTGCAAAACATCGATTTTATCGAGTGGATCGATTACAAAGAGCTCCCTGAGCACATTCTGGATGCTCACATTTGTCTGGGCATCTTTGGCTCCACTCCCAAAGCACAAAGAGGGATCCCGATCAAAGTGTATGAAGCCCTGGCAGTGAAAAAACCGGTGATCACAGGAAACACACCTGCAGCCAGGGAAGTGTTCACAGACCAAAAAAATGCAGTGCTGTGCAATGTCGGCGACCCCAAAGCTTTGGCCGAATCCATTGTTTTTCTCAAAGACAACAACCCGGCCAGAGAGAGCATTGCTGAACAGGGGAACAAACTGTATCAAAAAGTTTTTTCTTCCCAGCAGATTGCAAACAAATGGGAAATGGTATTAAATAAATGTTTTCAGAAATGAAGCCAAAAAACGAATTGATCTCCATCATCATTCCGGCTTATCAGGCGGAATCAACCATTGCCCAGACCCTTTCTTATCTGGATGAGCAGGATTACCAAGGAGAGGTCGAGACCATTGTGGTGAACAGCTCCCAGGACCGAACCCAGCAAAACATCCAAAAACAATTCCCTCATGTGAAGGTCATTCAGCTTCCCCAAAGGGCTTACACCGGAGAGGCCAAAAACATCGGTCTGAGACATGCTCAAGGGCAGATCCTTGCGTTCATTGATTCCGATTGTGTTCCAAGGAAAAATTGGCTTTCTGTTATCAAAAAAATGCATTCCAAAGGACATTGGATCGTGGGCGGTTCTATCGGGAACCTGAATCCCGCAAACATCATCAGCAAAGCCGAATATCTCATGGAACTGGTGCAGCTTTCGCCCGGAAGCCGGACCCGGTTTGTATCGCTCATCTCCACAGCCAATTGTTTTTTTGATCAGCGCATATTTGACACACACGGCCTGTTTCCATCCATCCGGAAAGGGGTGGATATGCTGTTTTCCTATGTGCTGATGAAAAAAGGAGAAAAGATTCTGTTCTCTCCGGACATGAGGATCGACCATGCCTGTTCCACAAGTTTGAAAAGATTTTGGAAAAAGCAGGTTTATCACGGCGAATATTCCATCATAGCCCGAAAACAAGCGGGTATGCCCGGTTCTTTTCTTTCCCGCACTCCTGTGTTTATTCCGGTTTTGCCTTGGATAAGGGGTTTCTTTATCTTGAAACATATCCTATTATTAGATAGAAAACTGATTAAAGACCTGGTTCTGAGTTTTCCGGTGTTTGCAGCCGGGATTCTGGCCTGGTCATTGGGCTGCGGCAAGAGTATGGTGAAATAGAAAAGGGCAAGTGATGATGACTCCGATGAAAAACCAGAACGAGGAACACGCCACCAGTGTTCATTTTGAACTTCATGACCAGCACTCCTCTTCCTATCAGAAGTACAAAAATCTGACTGTCGGGGACAGAGGATTCGGCTCTCTGCTGCAGTACGAGCTGTTGATGTCTCTGTGCAGCGGCTTTCCCGGAGCTCTGGGTTTTTTCTTGAGAAGCCGGTTTTACAAGTCTTTGTTGAAAAAATCCGGGAAAGGGGTGATCTGGGGCCGGAATATCACCTTAAGACACGCCCACAAGATTGAGATCGGCAATGGGGTGGCGGTCAATGATTACGCTGTTCTGGATGCGTATGGAGGGAAAAACTCAGGGATTCACCTCAAGGACCAGAGCCTGGTCAGCCGCAGTGCGGTGCTGAACAGCAAAGGCGGACGGATTGAGATCGGAAACCGGACCAATATCGGGATGATGTCCACCATATTTTCCAGAGACTGTGTGGTGAAAGTGGGGGACGATGTGCTGATTTCCGCCTACTGTTATCTCATGGGAGGAGGGAATCATTCCATAGACCGGACAGACATTCCCATAAGCCTTCAGGGAGCGGAATGCAAGGGAATTGAGATCAAAGACAATGTGTGGCTGGGCGCAGGTGTGAGAGTCATGGACGGGTGTTCCATAGGAAGAGACAGTGTGATCGGGACCAATTCTTTTGTCAATCAGAACATTCCGGCCTTTGCCATTGCCGCAGGGTCTCCGGCCAAAATCATCAAAATGAGGAAATAGACCGGACAGTGAGATGATCCAAAAATTAAAAGAAATCTATCAATACCGATTCTTGGTGTTGAGTCTGGTCTCCAGAGACTTGAAAGTCAAATACAAGGGCTCTGTCTTGGGTTTTTTCTGGTCGCTGTTGAATCCTCTGGTTATGCTGGCGGTCTATACAGTGGCCTTCAAATACATCATTAAAGTGAGAGTGGAAAATTTCCCCATATTTTTCCTGTGTGCGTTTCTTCCCTGGAGCTATCTGAATGCATCCCTGTCCATGTCTGTAGGTGCGATCAAAGACAATGGAAATCTGGTGAAAAAAGTGTATTTTCCCAGAGAAGTTCTGCCTCTCTCTGTGGTGCTGTCCAATCTGGTCCAGTTTCTTCTCACTTTTTTGATCCTGATCCCTGCTCTGTTGTTTTTCAAAATCGATCTGGGCCTGGCTCTGCTGCTGCTTCCCTTGGTGATTCTGTTCCAGACCGGATTCAATCTGGGATTGTCATATTTCTTTTCAGCCAGCCACGTGTTTTTTGCGGATATCAAACACCTTCTGGAAATCTTTCTGCAGATCTGGTTCTGGCTCACTCCCATCATTTACCCTGTCTCGTTCATTCCGGAAAAATACCTTGTTTTGTACAAGCTGAATCCAGCGGTCTGGTTTGTGGAGGGTTACAGGAGTCTCCTCCTTCACAATAAAGGCATTCCTTTTCAGGAATGTGTTCTGCTTTTTTTGATCGGGGCTGTGTTTTTTCTGTTTGGCCATTTGTTTTTCAATTATAAAAACAAAAGATTTGCTGAAGAAATCTAATGGAAACTGTCAAAATAACAAACCTTTCCAAAAAGTTCCGGAGATATCACCAAAAGTCTTCCAATATCAAATATGCGGTCTTGAATCTCTTCAAAGGATTCGGGTCTTCCCGGCACGAAGACTTTTATGCGCTCAAACACATCAATTTGAGCGTTCAGCAGGGTGAAACAGTGGGCATTATCGGAGAAAACGGCTCGGGAAAAAGCACTCTGCTCAAGCTCATTGCCCGGATCCTGTTTCCTGATGAAGGGACCATTGAGACAAAGGGAAAAATCGCCACTCTCATTGAACTGGGGGCTGGTTTTCATGATGAATTGTCAGGGCGGGAAAACATTTATGTGAACGCCTCTCTCCTTGGGTTTAAGAAAAAGGAGATCGATGACAAAATCGATGAGATCATTGAGTTTTCTGGATTGAAACATTTCATTGACAATCCCATCAAGACCTATTCTTCGGGCATGTATTTGAGACTGGGATTTTCCATAGCCATCAACGTGAATCCGGATATTCTGCTCATTGATGAGATCTTGGCAGTAGGGGATGAAAATTTTCAAAAAAAGTGCTTTGAACGGATCGAAGAATTCAAAGATAAAGGAAAAACCATTCTGATCGTGTCTCATGACTTGAATGTGATCGAAAGAATGTGCGATCGCGTTATCCTCATTGACAACGGCCAACAGTTCTCAAAGCAGGACCCTGTAGAGGCGATTTCAGAATACCACAAAAGACTGTTCCAAAAGAGGAAACAGGCTTTGAGGCTGGGCCCGGATAAGACAGCTGTGGAGACGTCCGGAGAAATGAGGACTCTGACCGCCACTCAATTCAATAGGTGGGGAAGCCGGGAAGCTGAGATCACTTCGGTCAAATTTTTTGATGACCAGGGCAACGAGACCTATGACTTCAGAACCCGGGATCATTTGAAGATCCGGATGGATTATCATGCCAAGAAGCTGATCAAAAAACCTGTGTTCGGCATTGCCGTTTACACTGAAGACGGTGTTCTTTTGACCGGACCCAACACCCGCACCGGGGATTGTGATATTGACGTGATCCAGGGGCAGGGAAGTGTGGAATATGTCATGGAGTCTGTGCCGTTTCTTCCGGCAAGTTATCTGTTCACAGTCTCTATATATGACCATTCGCTGCGGCATGCATATGACCATTTGGAAAAATGCCTGGTGTTCAATGTGGTGGAGAGCCGAAAGGTCAAAGATAAATTCGGAACCTTACATATCCCTGCTCAGTGGAGGCATGTCAAAAAGGGAAAGCCGGAGCCAAGGTGAGTCTCAAATATATCGGGGTTGTTTTCAAAAGGATGGGCCCTGTTTTATGGAAAGAGGGCATATCTGCTTTCGGGCACAAAGCACAAAAGATCCTGTTCAGGCGGTTTAAAACCGAATACCAAAGCTGGGTCGACCACCACCATCTGCTCAAAACAGATATTGCTGAGAGAAAACAGCAGATCCGGAGTTTTTCGCAGCAACCCAAAATCAGCATTATCATGCCGGTCTATGATGTCAAAAAAAAGTGGCTCAAACGAGCTGTCCGGTCGGTTTTTAACCAGATCTATGAGAACTGGGAATTGTGTTTGGTGGATGATGCCTCCACTCAAAAACACATCAAACGCATGCTCTCCAAATACAGGCGTCACCCCAAAGTCAAGACATTGTTTTCAAACCAAAACCAGGGAATTGCTGCGGCAACCAATAAAGGATGGGCTCTGGCAGAGGGGGAGTATGTGGGTTTTTTGGACCATGACGATGAACTGTCCAAAGATGCTTTGTTTGAAGCGGCCAAACTCATAAACCGTTATCCGGATGCAGATGTGATCTACAGTGATGAGGACAAGACAGACCCCAAGCAACACAGGTTCCAGCCTTTTTTCAAACCGGATTATTCCCCGGATTGGCTGCTGTCATTCAACTACATCTGTCATTTTTTGGTCTGCCGCACACAGCTTCTCCGGGAAGTGGACGGATTGCGGCAGGGTTTTGAGGGAAGCCAGGATTATGACCTGATTTTAAGACTGACCGAGAGGACCCAGCACATCTATCACATTCCCAAAGTCCTTTATCACTGGAGGCAGGTCCGCGGCTCCACTTCCATGGACCATAAAGAGAAAAAAGACCATATTGCCAATTCCATCAAAGCTTTAAGCCAGGCGCTGACCCGGCGCGGCATTGAGGGTTTTGTGGAAAAAGGGATTCATTTTGACCAGTTTGAAAGCTACAGAGTGAAAAGAAACATCAAACACCCTTCTCTGGTCTCTATCATCATCCCCACCAAAGATAAGATCCCTCTTCTCAAAAGATGTGTGCAGAGCATCCGGGAAAAGACAGATTACCCTCATTATGAGGTCATTGTGGTGGACAACCAAAGCCAAGAGCCGGAGACAGAGTCATATCTCTCTGAACTGACCACAGAAAAAGACATCCAGGTCATTCCCTTTCATAAGGAATACAATTTTTCCAAAATCAATAATTTCGCTGTCAGCCATGCCAAAGGAGACCACATCCTGTTTTTAAACAATGACACCCAAGTGATTTCTCAGGGATGGCTGAGCGCCATGCTGGAACATTCCCAGAGGCAGGAAGTGGGCGCAGTGGGAGCCAAACTGGTGTATCCGGATGACACCATTCAGCACGCCGGAACCATCATTGGACTGGGGGGAGTGGCTGCCCATTCCCATAAAAAATTCCCTTTGTCCCACAACGGATATTTTGGCTCTCTCAATGTCATAAGAAACTACAGTGCGGTCACTGCAGCCTGTATGATGCTGCGAAAGAAAGTGTTTGAAGAAGCGGGTGGGTTTGATGAGGTCAACCTCCCAGTGGGATTCAATGACGTGGACCTGTGTTTGGAGATGCGAAACAGAGGGTATCTGATCGTTTACACTCCCTATGCAGCTCTGTATCATTATGAGACCCAGAGCCGGTCCCAATATTTGAATCCTGATGAAGTTGAGTTTATGAAGAAAAAATGGGGAGAGCAGTTGGCAGCTGATCCCTATTACAATCCGAATCTGTCAACAGATAGTGAAGATTTTCAAATAAAGAAGGTTTGAAATGCAAGTCGATTTGACGGTCATCATCATCAACTGGAACACCAAACACCTCCTCTCTTTGTGCATACAGGCAGTCAAAGACCACACCCGCAAACTCTCTCTGCAAATCATTGTGGTGGACAACCATTCTTCAGACGGAAGCCCGGAAATGGTGGAGCAAAAGTTTCCGGATGTGACCCTTATCAAAAACAAAAAGAATCGGGGCTATGGAAAAGCCGGCAATCAGGGGCTGAAAAGGGCGGAGGGAAAGTATGTGTTGATTTTAAACAGTGATGTGACCGTCAACTCCGGTTGTCTGGATGATATGTTCCGGTTCATGGAGTCCCGCCCGGATATCGGCGCTTCGGCATGCAAGCTGACGTTTCCGGACGGAACGCTTCAGCATTCCTGCCGCAAATTCCCTGATTTCAAGACATATCTTTTGATGCTTCTGGGAGTGCGGTTTGTTTTTCCCGGACTGAAACCGTTCAGGGAATATCTGATGCTGGATTGGGACCATTCAGATATACGGGAAGTGGACCAGATCATGGGAAGCTTTATGTTTATCAGAGATCGGGTCATCAAAGAAGTGAAAGGTTTTGACCCCCGGTTCTGGATGTATTTTGAAGAAGTGGACCTGTGTTTGAGGATTCATGAAAAAGGGTGGAAGATCGCGCATTATCCTTATGCCTCAGCTGTGCATTTTTTATCCAAAAGTTCTGAGCAGTGGGGAGAAGTCAAAACCATCAAAGAATACCAGAAAAGCCTGCTCAAGTATTTTCAAAAAAACAGGAAATGGTATGAATATTGTACGCTTTTAGCAGTGAGCCGGATCAAATACTGGTTTTTCATCCCCATTTTAAAGCTCATCAAAGCTCCGCTCAGAACAAACTCGGAATTATATTGAATTCAATGGAAGAAGTCAGAGTCAGTTTTATCATCGTCAACTGGAACGGCGAAGACACCATTTCCGAGTGTCTGGATTCCGTTGCTTCTCAGACCTATACAGATCATGAGGTCATCCTTATAGATAATCATTCTTCGGACCGGTCCCTGGACATGGCCCGAAAAAATCACCGTCTGGACAAGGTCCTGGCTTTGGAGCGAAACTATGGATTTGCAGAGGCCAATAACAAAGGATTGAGACAGGCCTCCGGAGACTACATTGCTCTGATCAATAACGACACCATACTGGAGAAAGACTGGCTGGAAAAAGCCATGTCTGTGTTTCAATCATCAGAACATAAAAATTTGGCAAGCGTGGCCACCCGGATCATTCAGTACCACAGAAGAGATGTGATCGACAGCGCCGGAGTGGAGTATTATGGACTGGGTGCATGCTGGGATTATAAGAATCTTCCTAAAAATTCTCCCCGGGTTAACAAACAAAGACAGGTGTTTGGAGCCTGCGCTGCAGCAGCGGTGTATAAAAAAGATGTGATCGATCGGATCGGGTTTTTTGACCCTGAATACTTCATCTATTTTGAAGATACGGATTTGGCTTTCCGGCTCAGACTCTATGGGTACACCTGTGTGTATGAACCCCAGGCGGTGTGTTATCATTACGGAGCCCGGAGAAGCGACCGGAAAAACAAATTTTTCATTGAATACGGAAGGAGAAATATCGAATTTTTGTTTGTCAAAAATATGCAGGGCCCTTTGTTCCTGAAATATTTGCTAAGCCACTGTGTGTATGAATCGGTTCTGTTCTTTTTTTACCTGTCTATCGGCAGAGCGTTTTCTTTTCTCAAGGCAAAAACAAGGGCGCTGAATCAGCTGGGCCCTCTGCTGAGAAAGAGGCAAAAGCTCAAACAGGATCTGATCCAAAGAGGACGATTCCAACACCTCTCTGAGACAGGACAGCTTTTTTTGCGGTTCCGGCCATGGAGCCTATGGAACAAGTTCAAAAAGTCGATGTGGACCTATCAAAATTATTTGAATTCAGAATGAGACCATGAAAACCAAACCAGCCCTTTTGTTTTTAAACCGGTCTTTTTATCCGGATGTGGAATCAACCGGCCAGCTTCTCACCGAGCTGTGTGAAGACCTGGCTCAAGACTCTGATGTCCATGTTGTCTGCGGGAATCCTCTCTACAGAACCGTGAAAACCCGGCGCATGATCAGCCGGTCTTCCTACAAAAACATCACTATCTGGAGAGTGAACAATTTCACATTGTCCAAAAAACATCTGTGGTCCCGGCTGATCAACCTGGCTTCCTATTTTGCTCTCTGCTTTTTCAAAGTGATGGGATTTCAAAAAGTATCCTGTGTGATATCAGAAACCGATCCCCCTTTGTTGGGATTGATTGCTTTGGCCTACAGCCGGCTCCGGAGAGTGCCTTTTGTGTATTATGTGCAGGACTTGTGGCCCAATGTGGGCATTGTCAATCAAAAACTGACCAACCCGCTGGTCATCAAGGTTTTGAAAAGAGCCAATCAATTCCTTTATCTCCGCGCCCGCAGCATCGTGGTTCCCGGAAGGGATATGAAGATCCGGCTGAGCAGAGAAAACCAGGTCCCCTTATCCAAGATCCATGTGGTTCCGAACTGGGCAGATCCTGTGCAGATCAAGCCGGTTGCCATGGAGGAGAATCCCTTTTTCAAGAGGCATTTTAAAGGCAAGTTTGTGGTGATGTACTCAGGCAACATCGGACTGTCTCAGGACATGGAAAACATCCTGTATGCCGCAGACCAGCTGAAAGACAAAGAGGAGATCTTGTTTGTCCTGATCGGAGAAGGGGCCTCTAAAAAAAGAGTGGTGGATCTGTCCTGTTCTCTGGGGCTGACAAATGTGAAATTTTTCACTTACCAGGACAAAAAAGACCTGAAATTCACTCTGGGTGCGGCTCACATTCATTTGGTGACCATGAACAGGGGCATGGGAGGGATCATTGTGCCCTCCAAGATCTATGGGATCATGGCTGCAGCAAAGCCCTATATCGCGGCTCTGGATCAACAGAGTGAAGTGCACAGGCTCACACAGGAGTTCAACTGCGGCATCAGCACAGAGCCCTCAGATGTGAAGGGGTTGAGAGCGTCTGTGATGTGGGCTTACACCCATCAAACAGAAATACAGGAAATGGGGAAAAGGGGGAGAAGGGCCCTGGAGCAGCATTATTCGCGGGATCTATGCACCCAAAAATTTCAAAACGTTATTCATCAAATCTGTATGCACAGTCATACAGATTTATAAAGATCAGTTCTCTTTACAGTGTTTGTTTTTTAGATAGATGATTGTGACCTGAATTCATGTCATGAATTTGAATTATGTGCATGCAGATTTGGCCTTTCAGGCGAGCCGATCTCGCCGCATTACAATGAAAGACCGCTTGTGAATAAGAAACAGTCAATGACCGATGGTGAATGGAACATGGGGAAAACCATAAGGATTGAGCATAAGTCTGCGGGGCCGGGAATGAAGTATCTCGGGTGGAGCGGCCGGGGCTGGGCTGACGGCGGTCCTTTGAGTGCCGGGCCCCTCAACTCCCAAGCCCCTTCCTGGGATGAGGCCGGAAAAGAAATCGGGATCAATATGGTGCGCATGGGCTTTACTATGAAGCATTTTGTGGCCGCAGAGAACAACAGCAATCACTCGTTGCTGGAATCCATCAAAAAGGGAATGGAAAACAAACAGGTCTCCTGGGCGAAAAGCCAGCACACCTCCTACTCTGATTGCCTGGACAGATGTACAGACTTGGGATGGAAAATGCTTGTGTGCATCAATCCTTCTTTAAACCAGGATTGGGAGCCTCATCTCATCACCCCGTCATCTGAGTTTTTAAACCTCTGGGAGTCCTTTTGTTTTCATTTAGCCCGGTATCTGGATCAGCATTGGCCCCAAACCGCGGATTTTTTTGAAATCACCAATGAACCGGATATCGGATATTTTGACGGAGAAACATCTCTGCCCGGATATAAAGGAATCCGCTTTGGAATCAGTCCCTCCCAATATTTAATGCTGCTGGAAAGAGCTCATCAAGGCATCAAGCGGGCCGCACCCCATGCCCAAATCATTGGTCCGTCACTTTCCAGATGGAACAAAAAATGGGTCCAAAAGATTCTTCAGAAAGGTCCTAGTTTTTTGGATGGGCTGTCCTATCACAATGTCAGAGGGGATCTGAAGGACGCCCGTGTCATCACAAAAGCCCGTTCACTCTTGTCTGATGTCAGATCTCCTTCTGCACACAGGATTTTCAACAGTGAGTGGGCGTGGTGGCCTCATCATGACACACATGATGTTCAGACCGCACTCAGAGTGGCCCGGATCTTGTCTCTGCAGGCCAAAGCCGGGGCCTTTGCATCCCTGTATCTGGGACCTGCCCAACCCAGAGATTTTAAAAAAGGATTGGGCGTTCTGAAATTCGATCCTCACAACCCGGATTCCATAGAAAAAACCACCACTTTTTATGCCTTTCAGATCATGGCTCAGGGAGTTTTAGGAGGGAGGCGGCTTGAAGTGAAAAATCCGTTCAAAACATTCAGCTCTTTGGCTCTTTATAAAGATGGACAATTCATCGTCACTCTGTTCAATCCCGGTAAAAAACACGTTAAGGAGGTCTCTCTTTCTTGGGATAAAACCCTCCAAGTCACACCGGGTTCTCCAATGAAACTTCGCACATTCCATCCCAAGCGATTTGATTATTTCAAAAAAACAGATTACAATGCTGGTTTTGAGTTGAATATCCTGCCCTACAGTATTACCCAAGTTAGGGTTCGAGGTGTATTTCAAAATGAACAAGATCGAAAGAATCGCCCAAAAAACTCCTGATCCAGTTGTCAAAGCCCTCAAAAAACCAGTGGTCAAGGGAATGCACTATTTGATGCTGGCGCTTTCCCCGGTTCGCAACCGGTTGTATCCCCGGAGGTTTCATGCATTTTGTTTGGGAGTGCCGAGAACCGGAACCGCTTCCATGGCCGGTCTGTTCCAGCGCCATTACAGGGCTGAACATGAACCTGAAGACATTGTCACCACTGAAAAAATCGTGGATTTTATCAACGGAGAGCTCAGCAAAAAAAAGATGTCCTCCTTTATCCGAAAACGGGATCGGTCTTTATGGCTGGAGCTGGAGTCTTCTCATTTTTCATATTTTTATCTGGACATTCTTCTTCAAGAGTTTGAACAAGCCAAATTTATACTGCTGTTAAGGGATTGTTATTCCTGGCTCAATTCTTACATCAACCATCAGCTGGGACGCCCTCTGTCCATAAAAAGCAGGTTCTGGAACAAACTGCGGGACATTTATTTTGATAATCACTTCCCGTATTCAGCCCAAGAACAGGTGTTAGATGAGAGAGGTCTGTACACCATAGACGGATATTTGTCCCGGTGGAAATCATACAATGAAAAGGTCCTGTCTTTGGTTCCTTCAGAGAGGCTTTTGGTCATCCGGACCCATGAGATCAAAGAAAAGTTTGAAGACATCAAGGATTTTTTGGGGATTTCTTCAAACAATCTGGACGGTTCTCAGTCCCATTTGAACACCCGGACCAAGGGATTTGATCTGTTATCAAAAATAGACAAAGGTTTTCTAAAGGAAAAATTTAATGATCACTGCCAGGACCTGATGAAAGATTATTTTCCCCGGCTGTATCAAAACAGTTACGGGATCCCGGATGGGGAAAACTGAGGCTCCTGAATCTCAAACACATAAAGGACCTGTTCTTCATCTAAAATATCTCCATAAAGAGGGGTGCCCACTTCTGGTTTTTTCACATATTTCATCTTCTTTAGTTTGACGGGGAACCGGAAAGAGGGGACCAGCCGGCAGTGTTGGGCCAGACTTTTTTGGATCAGATCCGGTCTGTGCGTGGCGATGTAAACGGTTCTGTTGCTGCTGATCCAGTAGGCGATCTGTTTGAAAAATTCAGGAGTGGCTTTGATCTCAGGGAGCAAAATGGTCTTTTTGTGAAAAAAATACTTCAGCGGAGCTGAGATCCCGGTCACATAAGTGTTGGGATAAAACAGGATCACAGAATCCCGGTCAAAATGGGCGGACAAAGCTTTGGTTGTGTTGATGAATCCTTGGAATTCCTTGTGAGTGAGCAGCCCTGAGTCAATGTTTATAGCAAACAGGGAGACCACAAGAAAGCCGGCCAGCCCTATGGAGATGACTTGAAAAGCACGGCTTTTTGAGAGAACCTGTGGTCTGGATGCCCGTAAGAGCCGGATCAGAGCATAACTGGCACATAGGATCAGAAACGGGAAGATCACAGGGATGTATCTCCGAAAACCCCATGGAAACACAGGCTGGTTGTGCAGAGAAAGGAACACATAATAGACCATGGGGAAAGAAGCGGTCAGAACAAGAAACAGAACAGAAAGAGATTTTTTAAGTTCCAGGAAACGCGAACTCAAAACAAAGCCATTGATGATGGCGATCAATCCGATCAAACCCATTATCAGACCTACGGGAGTGAGAAAAGACTGGAGTATCACAAGAGTCTGTTTTTGTCCGATCAAACCGTCAGATGAGGAATATTGGTTCACATACACAAGTACAAACAAAATCCCGATAAGAAAAGGTGAGAAAACGCGTGCGGTTTTCCATCCGGTCCCTTCCGTGTTTTGGTAGAACCGGGGAATGAGTGGACGGCTTTTGACAAACAGAGCCATGATAACCAAAACAAGAGCCGGAAAGCCGTAAAAAATCAAGTAGCCCGGCAAATGCCAGTGGGCAAAGGAAGTGCCAAACAGGTTTTGAATGAGTCCTTTATAAACACGGGGCATAAAAACATAGGAGGGATCAAAGACATAGTTGTGGGTGAGGGCCCAGACATAAGGAATCAGAAAAGAAAATGAGAAAATCCCGATCATTCGGGGTCTCAATCCTTCAGTCAGCTTGATAAACAGGACCAAACCCACCACAGCCCAGGCTGTAAACAGCGAGTCCAGGCGCACCAGCATCAAGGTGGAAAGGATCAATCCGGAACACACAGCAAAAAAGGATTTTTGATGCTTGATGAGCAGACAGACTGCAAACAGGCCGGAAAACACCAGAAGCTGAGTCAGTATTTCAGCGCAGGGGTATCGGGCAAACCATATTTGAGGAAAGCTGATGGTCAAAAGCAGAGCACTCAGCAGGCCTGCCTCCCATGAAAACAAGTGTTTGGCTGCGGAATACACGGCCATCACAGCAAGAAGAGCCAGCAGGGGAGTGAGATAAAGAAAAAATTTGATTCCCAGCAAAGAATAAAACACAGCCAGGAGAACAGGATAAAAATCCAGATACTGAAACTCGATTTGGTGCGTATTAAAGTCCATGTAAAATCCGAAATCAGGGAACTGGAGATTTTTGGGCTGCAGGTCATAAAACAGATGTTTGTGCTGGATTTCTTTAAGCAGGGGTTCGCGTCCTGATAATCGATTGGTTTGGGCAATGCTGGCCCCCTGGCTGACAAAAACCACATCATCCTGATGAAGTGTGATGTTTTCACCGGGGGGAAAGAAAAGCCAGACCCCTGTGATCAGGATCACAGCCAAAAGCAGAGTCCTGTAACTGAGCTTAGGCCTGGATGGGGTTTTAAAGGAGATTTTTTGTTTGAGCTGCAGAATCCAGACAAAACACACCAGAGAGAACACCACCAGGCCTGCAAACAGATTGATAAGAGAAAAAATGCCCAGTTCTGCTAAGATGAGCCCCATCCATCCTGAGATGAGCAGACTGGTCAAAACCATGATGAAGCGGGTCTCAAACAGGTCCACTGAGGTCTTTTGTTTGTTTAACAGATTGTAAAGCAGAAACCCGGGAATAAACACCACAAAAGGAAAGGCAATGATCTGTAATATCATAATCCCGATGACATTTTACCTCATTATCCTCTTTACATGAAATACAAAATAAAGTAGAAATGAAATCAAAATGTTATCACAGTACAAAGACTTTGCTTCCAAACACAAAAACCTTTGGGCCTTTCTTTTTTTTGTGGTGCTGGCTATGATAGCGCTGGAAGCCAACCCTTTCGGCCAGGAGACTGTAGGTCCTTTTGATTTGCTGGTCTCTTATCCCGGTTTCTCTTCAGTGGCTCCTTCCCATCTGGATGTCCGCTGCCGGAAAAGGTCAGATATACTGGATGCCCGGTTCCCGGGATTGAGAAAGCAGAAACAGAACTTTGAATATGATTGGAGGCACTTTTCTGAGAGAAAGGGGGAACTGGCTGAGACCCTGTTATCTGCGGTCTGGAAACCAGCGTTTCTGGTGTATTTGTTTGTGCCTGATGAGCCCGCAGGATATTATTTTTCTCAGCTTCTCAAATTGATCATCGCCGGATTCGGCACGTACCTGTTTTTAAAACTCTTTGTTTCCCGCACAGCATCTCTTTTCGGGGGCATGGTGTATATGCTGTGCGGTTTTAATGCGGCCTGGTTTTTCTGGCTGCAGGTCGAGACCTCCATGTGGATCCCCTGGCTTCTTTGGGCTGTGGCTCTGTACTTGACCACAGATAAAAAACAATATCTTTTGCTGATAACATTGATGTCTGTCTTTTTAATCAGAGGAGGATTTCCCTCTGTAGGCGCTTATGGATTTTATGCAGCGGCCCTTCTGATCTTTGTTTTGAATGTGTTCCATCAAAAGACCATCCGCTCTTTTTTACAGAAAAGCATTCTTCCTTTGTTGTTTATTGCACTGGGGTTTTTGATCGCCGGTGCTTATCTGATGACCTTAATGGATGTGATTGAAACCTCAGACCTCACTCACAGAGGAAGCGCAGCCACCAAACTGGAAATCGACAAGTTCAGTCATTTGCACACCTACAATCCCAATTTCAGCAAAGAATTCGGGGTGGAAAAGTCAGTCTATACTGGTTTTTTAGCTTTCTGGCTCTCAGTTCTCAGCTTTTCCTATTTTTTTGTCAAAAACAAATCCAAACACGGAATCTCCTGTTATGTGTTTTCTCTTGTCTTGATTGCCATCTCTATTGTCATTGGATACGGGTTGATTGATTGGAATCTGATAAGAAAAATCCCTGTGTTTGCTTTCAATCCCTGGCAGAGAATCAGTGTGATGCTCGGTCTTTCCCTGGCGCTTTTGTCCTCTTTTTCCATTGAATTCTTGGTCCGCTTGAAAAACAAATCCTCTGAAGTGTTTCAGTTGGTGATCCCTGTTGTGATTGTCCTGTTTCTGGTCCAGTTTGTGGACCAGAAAAGGTATTTCAATCAATTCAACGGCCCCACTCCGTCCCGGTATTTTTATCCCATGACCCCATCCATACAATTTGCCAAAAACAATATCAAGGACTATCAATCCATCATTGCAGACTATTCGTTCAATATATCTGGCACATTATCCCCGTATTCGTTTTTTGAATGGTTTCGACATGCCTTCCGAAGTTCACAGGAGAAGCAGCTTTTAGAGACTCTGGCTTCAGGCCCCAAATCAAGCCCCACTTCATACACCCTGTCTGCCCGAAACATTGATTTTTCATCCCCGCTGATGAATGCATTGGCGGTCAGATACATATTCGTCAACAAGAAAAACATTGCATTCACCAAAGCTCCCTATTTTTTCAAACAACCCGATATAGACAACACCCCTTCACCCCCCCTTCCCTTCAACACCCTGCGTCAGCATTTTGAAATATCGGACCCCAAGACATTGGATGCGATCAACCTCAAATTGGGAAACTACCGAAACAAGCGGTTCAGTACAGATGTGCTGGTCAAACTCTATGAAATGCCCGGCAGCCAGTTGCTGGGGGTTGCAAGAAAAGACAAAAAATATATTGATGACAATGCCTGGATTTATTTTCAGTTTGAAAAACCTGTGGAACTGAAAAAGGGGGAGTATGAGTTTTCCCTGGAGTATGCCAATCCCAACGCCCGTCCCATGCTTTCCGGCTGGTCCACAAAAAAAACTGAGGGCCTCAACAGCTATTTATTGGTCAACGGCGAAAAATCCGACCTTTCCTTTAAATATTTTCTCCATGAATTCAATGATATTTACAAGAAGAATTACAAAGTTCACAGACTGGAGACTGCTGTGGCTGTGGCGGAAAACCTGCAGTGTCCGGACGGGCCTTATTTGATCTCTGATTTGACGTCATATCCTCCGCAAATCCAAAACAGGACCTTGAAATACCAAAGCTCGCCCGGAGACCTGACCATTCATCTTGATAAACAATCCAAAGGGTATGTGGTCATTCCCCGTCCCTTGGACCATTTTCATGCTTTTGTGGATGGAGAAAAAACATCTATCCAAACCTATCTGGATGTGATCCCTGCTGTGTATGTGGAAAACAACTCCCGGGTGCGCATCAAAAAAAAGCTGTTTGATCCTTTGACCGGGCACTTGGTTTCTTGGCTCTCTCTGCTGGTTTTTGCGGCTCTGTGGTTTGTGGTGCGCAAGCCCAATCCTTCCAACTAAAATCCCTTTCCATTTACTATTGAGTGCTTTTCCCACAAACACAGGGAGTTGCGCAGGAGCTGAAAAAAATGAGAAGGATTGATATTCCTTTTTTGGTTGTGTAAAATAAGCTGCTGCTGGAGGAAAACAGACTGAGCATTCAGGAATGAAAAAGGAGTGAGGATTGACTAAAAATCTGTGCTTTTTGCTGATTTTGATTTTGACAGCATCTGCTCCCTTGCTGTGTGCCAAAGAAGAAGCTCTCTCAATAAAGGGGCAAGAAGGGGAGCTGTTTTTCAACTCAAACAGTGACCTCAATATCCTTTATGCCACTTCCCATGGGGAAATCCGATTGCATTCTCAAAATCAGTCCTTTGATATCCTTCTCAGAACAAGCCGCGATCCCAACAGCAGCATTTATTCCATCACCACAACAAAAGACCGATTTGGAGACCGGTGGGTTTTGTGGGAAGAGAGAGGCATGGAGCGCAGTGATATCTATTTAGCCCGGTTCAAAAACAAATCTCTAAGGGAACCAACCTGTCTCACTGAAGAAAGCGAGGGATTTCATTATTCTCCCACTATGACCTTTGATGCAGCCAATGAATTGTTCACTGCATGGGTGCATTATGATCAAGGAGACTCCGAGATCACGGTGAAAAACACATCCATTGGACAGAGTTGGCAGATCAACTCATATGCTGTTCTGGACCCCCAGCTGCTTTCAGATGAAGCGGGAAGGATCTGGCTTTTCTGGGTCGGACAGTACAGAAATTGTGATGAGATCCTGTATTCATTTTATGAAGGCGGGATTTGGCAGGAGCCCGTGACTTTGAATCGATCTCCGGACGTCCCTCATATCATGCCCTCTGCAATTTTGGATGATTTCGGATTTCTTCATGTGGTCTGGAGTGCTTATGACGGTCAGGACTATGAGCTTTACACTTCATTTTGGGATGGAAACCGTTTCTCTGAAGAAGAAAAAATCACAGACAATCACAACATCTCTGATGCTTCTCCGTTCCTGAATCTGTTTGACGGAAAGATCCCTGCTGTGACCTGGGTGCAGAACAGAGCCGGAAATTTAGAGGTCCGGATGGCCTGCAAAAGAGGGGACTCCTGGAGTCAAAGCATTCAAATCCCCGGATTCCAACACATGACCACCCAGCCAAAGACAGCCAGCAGCCAAGACAAAACATGGGTTTTATGGCAGGGCCCTGGTCAAATCCAGGCCGTTTCATTCCATCATTATCAGATGCTGCAGCAATTCCAATCACGGAAACCGGGTGGGGAGCCGGAATATGAGACTCTGGCCCTGGACCAAAACAAATTTATTGGCTTTGGAGACAGCATCACCTACGGATTTCTCAACAATGAACCGGCACCGGATAAAGGATATGTGCCCCGTTTGGAAGATCTGATCCAGAGCAACCTCAATCCCAATGCTACGGTTTTAAACCGGGGCAAAGGCGGAGAGAAAACATCCGGAGGCCTGAGCCGCATCACTTCAGTGATCAACAGCGATCAAGCCAAGACCATTTTTTTGATGGAAGGCACCAATGATGTCAAAGACACCAGCATTTCCATAAGCACAGCTGCCTATAACTTAGAGCAGATGGCCAACAAATGCGTGAATTTCAATATGAAGACCTTTCTCTCCACCATCATCCCAAGAAAAAATTGGGATGGTGTGATCAAAGACCGGATCTTAACGCTGAATGCCAAAATCAACAACATTGCCTCCAGCCCCAGCATTCATTTTGTTGATAATTTCAGTGCTTTTTACAATCATCCCGCAGGCTGGACCAATCTGCTCGGCGGACCCACCCATCCCACAGAAGCCGGCTATCAATTGATGGCACAGACTTGGTACAATGCCTATGTCAAAACCCTTCCTCCCACCATTGATACCAATAAGGATTCTCTGTATTTTGAAGCAGAGATCACAGACACAGAGGTTGCTCCAAAGGAATTCAAGGTCAAAAATGCCGGAGGCGGGACCTTATCCTATGATATCAGCACCAACAAAGACTGGATCACGGTGTCTCCTTCCTCCGGGAAATCCTCGGGAGAATGGGATGTTATTGAAGTCTCTGTGGATCTCTCGGATTTGTCCTATGGACTCAATGAAGGCGAGGTCACCATTTCTTCAGATAATGCCACCAACAGCCCTCAGACCTTGGACATTGATTTCTTTATCAAGCTTCCCCCGCTTTACCCCCCGGCCAATTTCCAGGGAGAAAAAAAAGAGGACCGCTCTTTGTCCCTGGTGGAATACATCAATGTCCTGAGCTGGGATGCCAATGACCAAAATGAGGTGGAGATCGATCAATACAAGATCTATCTGATAGAGGATGGGGAAAAGTCGTTGGTTGCAGAACTCAGCGCTGATACATTTGAATACCAGATTCGGGATGTGGAAAAAGATAAAGTGTACAAATACGGGATCGCGTCTCTGGATGTTCACGGAAGAGAAAGCGGGCTGGTTTACACTGAATTTCAATAGTCCCGGCAAAAAAAACCGGTCTGAACTTATCATTCTTCGCATAATGTGATAAATTATTGAGCTGACATCGCCCTTATTTATGAATAAGTCAGAATTAGGATGCTTGGCAATAGAAAACATCAATGAAGGAATGAAGGCAGCGCCATTTTATTAAGAATAATGTGATGATGATGAATGCAATTGTAATCGCAGAAACGTTTGTGATATCCGGTCTCATCTCTTTTGTTCTGACTCTGACCTTAGCCAAGCTGGTTTTTAAAAATGGCCTGTTCAACAGATTCAACAGCCGGATCTTTCAAGAGAATCACACTCCCCGGATCGGCGGGATTTCCATATTCTCTTCCCTGTTTGTTTCTCTTGTTTTGGCGCGCATCATGGTGTTCCCCCATATATCCATTCCATCTGCTGGAACGGTTGACATTCCTCTGGTGTTTATTGCTCTGCTGATTATTTTCAGTTTAGGCCTTTATGATGACTTTATCGGAACCGCAGCCTGGAAAAAATTTCTGGTCCAGGTCATGGCCGCATCCATGATCTATTTTGCAGGACTCCAAATAGGGGAGCTCAGCATTCCGTTTATCGGGTCCCAGGGCATCAGTGTGTTCACCTCTTTTGTGCTGACCATTTTGTGGATCTGCTTTATCACCAATGCCATCAACATTGTGGACGGCATTGACGGGCTGGCCACAGGCATTGCCTTTATTGCTGCTGTGTCCATGGGAGTGCTGGCGTTTTTGTCTGCCCAGTTTCTGCTGGTGCTCATGGCTGCTGTGCTGTCAGGAGTGATCCTCGGATTCTACCCGTTTAACTTTCCCAGAGCCAAAATCTATCTGGGGGACTCCGGGAGCATGGTGATCGGATTCATCCTGGCGTGTTTGTCCATGGCTGCAGTTCAGAGAAAGGCCTCCCTAGCCATTGTGCTTTTGATCCCCATCATCATTTTGTTTTTGCCCATATTAGAAACCGTGATCACCATCATCAGACGGATCCGCAAAAAGCAGAATATTTTCCAGGGAGACACCGGTCATTTTCACTACCGGTTTCTGCAGAAAAAGATCTCTGAGACCAAGACCACTTTGATTTTGACCTCCATCTCGTTTGTGTTTTCCATATTCGGGGTGATGTTTGAGTATGTGAATACAGAGATCCGGATCCTGCTTCTGGTTGCGATTTTTGGGATCTGCTTTGCTCTGCTTAAGTTTTTGGGTTATCTAAAATTGACATAGACACACAACCATAATAAACTGGCAGTCTGTATTTATAAATTAATCTGGATTATTCATGTTTTTGATGAAGAGTCCAGGTATGATAAAGGAAACGGATAAAAATGAAAGGACTCATATTAAGCGGAGGAAAAGGAACCCGCCTGCGGCCGCTGACCTTCACTCAGGCCAAGCAGCTGGTGCCAGTGGCGAACAAACCGGTCTTGTTCTACGGCATTGAAGCACTCAAGGAAGCCGGGATCAAAGAGATCGGCATCATTGTGGGAGACACCAAAGAGGATATCCGGGCTGCTGTGGGAAACGGAGACCGGTGGGGGATCCAAATCACCTACATTGAGCAGGACCAACCCCTGGGTCTGGCCCATGCTGTGATGGTGGCGGAAGATTTTTTGGGAAAAGAATCGTTTGTCATGTATCTGGGAGACAACATCCTTAAAGACGGGATCAAATCTTTGGTCAAAGACTTCAAAAAGAAAAAGCCCAACAGCCAGATACTTTTGACCAAAGTTCCCAATCCTCAGATGTTTGGAGTGGCAGAGCTGAAGGAGGGACGGGTGATCCGGCTGGTGGAAAAGCCCAAACACCCCAAAAGCGACCTGGCACTGGTGGGAGTTTATATGTTTGACCACCATGTGTTTGAGGCGGTCAAAGCCATCAAGCCTTCGTGGCGCAATGAGCTGGAGATCACTGATGCCATCCAGTATCTGGTGGAGAAAGGATACGAAGTCCAGCCCCATCTGGTCACAGACTGGTGGAAAGACACCGGAAAGATTGAAGATATCCTGGATGCCAACCGCCTGATCCTGCAGTCCATTGAGGGCAAAAATTTGGGCCAGGTGGATAAAGAATCCAAGATCAACGGACAGGTCATGCTGGAAAAAGAAGTGAAGGTGGAACGAAGCATCATCCGGGGACCCTCCATTATCGGGAGAGGCACTGAGATCAAGGACTCTTACATCGGTCCGTTCTCATCCATCCAAAAAAACTGCCGGATCATCAATTCTGAGATCGAATGCAGTATTGTGATGCAGGACAGTGAGATCTGCGATGTGGGGACCCGTATTGATGAGAGTCTGATCGGACGGGAGGTCAGCATATCCAAATGCCCGCCCAAACCGTCGGTGTACCGGTTTATGGTGGGGGATAAGAGCAAGATCGAAATCAAGTGATGGTGAAAGCTTCGCCATTTTTCTTATGAATATGAAAAGGAGTCAAAAATGATAGATGGTGTGAAAATAAAAAAACTCAAGGTCATTCCTGATGAGAGAGGGCGGCTTATGGAGATCATGCGCAGGGATGATGAGCTGTTTGAAAAATTCGGGCAGGTCTATATGAGCACCACTTATCCGGGCGTGGTCAAAGCCTGGCATCTGCACAAGAATCAGATCGATAATGTGTGCTGTGTGCACGGCATGATCAAACTGGCTCTGTATGACGGAAGAGAAGATTCACCCACCTACAAACAGGTGGACCAGTTCTATCTCGGAGTTCACAATCCCATGCTGGTTCAGATCCCTGAAAAAGTGTATCACGGCTGGATGTGCACCAGTGAGGCGGAAGCCCTGATCATCAACATCCCCACTCAGGTTTACAGCTATGAGAAACCAGATGAACACCGCCTGGACCCCCATGATAATGACATCCCTTATGACTGGAGGAGAAAGGATGGGTAAGGAAAGGGCGATTGACGGCAAAACACTTCTCATCACCGGAGGAGCCGGATTTATCGGAAGCAATTTTATCCATTTTATTTTAAAGACCTATCCTGAATGCCGCATCATCAATCTGGACAAACTCACCTATGCCGGGAATCTGGATAATCTCAAAGACATTGAAAATGACTCGAGGTATGAGTTTGTGAAAGGGGACATCCAGGATAAGGACACGGTCAATGCATTGATCGGCAAAGCAGACGGAGTGGTTCATTTTGCAGCAGAGACCCATGTGGACCGTTCCATTATGAGCGCAGGTGAGTTCATTATGACCGATGTTTTCGGGAGTTTCACCCTGCTGGATGCAGTCAAAGATTCAGAAGTCGACTTTTTTGTCCATGTGTCCACAGACGAGGTCTACGGAAGCCGGGATCAGGGGTTTTTCACTGAAGACGACCCCATGTGTCCTTCCTCCCCCTATGCAGCCAGTAAAGCAGGCGCAGACCGTCTGGCTTATTCCTACTGGGTCACCTACGAGCTGCCGGTGCTTATTGTCAGGCCTTCCAACAATTACGGCCCCTATCAGTATCCGGAAAAATTCATTCCCCTCTTCACCACCAATGCCATAGACGACAAGTCCCTGCCTCTTTACGGAAAAGGGACCAATGTCCGGGACTGGCTCTATGTGGAGGACAACTGCCGTGCCATAGACACAGTGATGCGCAAAGGCAAGCTGGGAGAATCCTACAACATCGGCGCCAACCAGGAAGTGCCCAATATCCAAGTGGCAGAGCAGATCGTGGACACTTTGGGAAAGCCCCGGGATCTGATCACCTTTGTCAAGGACCGTTTGGGCCATGACAAACGCTATGCTCTGGACTGTGAGAAAATCAAGAAGCTGGGATGGAAACCGGACATGGATTTTGATCAAGGTCTGAAGCGGACTGTAAACTGGTATCAAGACCACCCGGAATGGTGGCAGAAAATAAAACAAAAGTCTAAAGACTTTAAGCAGTTTTATTCCAAATATTACAAAGACCGGTAAGTTGAAATCCAAAAACAGAAGCATCTTGGTGACTGGCGCCAAAGGCCAGTTGGGAAGCGAGATCCAAGACCTGTCTGCCTCAGTCCCGTCTGATTTTGAATTCACAGATATTGAAGAGCTGGATATCACCTCCATGGATGATATCCGGGAGTTTGTGTCTTCGCAGACATTTGATACAGTCATCAATTGTGCGGCATACACTGCTGTGGATCAGGCCGAA
This sequence comes from Candidatus Aminicenantota bacterium, assembly GCA_014727835.1. Taxonomy (GTDB): domain Bacteria; phylum Acidobacteriota; class Aminicenantia; order Aminicenantales; family Aminicenantaceae; genus WJMT01. The sequence goes on from WJMT01000036.1 coordinate 43,414, forward strand.
AAAGAAGAAGACCAGGCAGAGCTCATCAATAAAAAAGCGGCCCAAAACATAGCAGTGATGTGCTGCGAGCAGAAAGCCCGCTTGATCCATATGTCCACAGACTTTGTATTTGACGGAACATCCCACACTCCTTATAAAGAGACCGACAAGCCCCATCCTGTATCTGTGTATGGGCAGACCAAATGGGCCGGGGAAAACGCAGTGCTCAAACACGGAGATGATGTGGTCATTGTGCGCACTTCCTGGCTTTACTCCTCGTACGGACACAATTTCGTAAAGACCATGCTGCGGCTGACTCAGGAGAGGGAGTCCTTAAATGTGGTGTTTGACCAGGTCGGCAATCCCACTTATGCCCGGGATTTAGCCGGAGCTGTTTTGAAAATAGCACATGCGGAGAAATTCACAACCGGGATCTACCACTTTTCCAATGAGGGAGTGGCCAGCTGGTATGACCTGGCCCAAGCCATTGTGGATATCACAGGAGCTGACTGCCAAATCCATCCCATTGAGACTTATCAGTATCCCACACCTGCCAAAAGACCCCCTTACAGTGTGCTGAACAAAGCCAAGATCAAAAACACCTACCACCTCCAGATCCCTCACTGGAGAGAGTCCCTCCAAAAGTGCCTCTCCCTCCTTTAAATACGGGGACACAATACCCATTCACCTAATTTATTTTTAATTAAATACGGGGACACAATACCCATTCACCTAATTTATTTTTGAGATGCAATAAAAATACAGGACATGTCCTTGTATCTTGAAGTTGGGGGAAATAAGGTAAATAGGTATTGTGTCCCCGTATTATGTTATTCGAGTCCCCATCAACTGCTGAACGAAAATGCCCTTTCACAAAAATACAGTTAATGCTAAACTGACAATGAAATAAATTATTTTTCATCGCCAATTTTGTATGAAGAGGTCAGGTATTGTGTCCCCAATTAAAAATTCTATAATCGCGTCTTTGATCGCAGCGGCCTCCATGGCCGTATCCAATGTGTTTGTGGAAATCATCAAACAGGATTCCATACTGCAGTTTAAAGACATTTTTCGCCTGTCTTTGTGGCATATGTTTGTGTGGCTCTGGTTCGGAGCTGCGGCAGGCCTTATCTTTGCTCTGTATTTCGCCCTAAAAAAGAAAAAATCCCATCCCCAATTTCTGACTTATCTCATCTATCTCTACATTTTGATTGCTCTGTTTGCAGCGTTTGTGGGATACATCAACCAGGATCTTCTTTCTTCCGTTTTTTCTCCCAAATCCATGGCTGTAAATTCTGCTTTCATTGCAGCTGGTGCGGCGCTTTTTATCCTTTTTTTCAAGAAAATCAAAATCACCCAGATCCAAACCTTTCCCACGGCCCTCAGGATCTATGTTTTGGTCTTACTCCTCATACTCTGCGCTTCGGTGATCCTCAACTTGGGATTGGTGAGCAAATCCAGCAGTCCTCTCTCTCAGGTCATGGACAGACCGCCTAACAACTTCAATGTGGTGATGATCTCCTTGGACGCAGTCCGTGCTGATCATCTCAGCTGTTACGGATACAGCCGAAAGACCACCCCTCATATTGACCAGCTCGCCTCAAAAGGCATCTTGTTTTCAAACGCCTTCTCCCATGCCTCCCACACCAAAGAATCCGTTCCCTCGCTTCTGACATCCACTTATCCGTCCACCCACAATGTCAAGACCCTAACCAGCGCACTGCCTAAAAATCTCATCACTCTGCCCTCTGTTTTCAAGGCATTCGGATATCAAACCGCTCTGTTTTCTGCCAATGGTGTGGTGTCTCCAGCTTACGGCTATACCAGGGGAGTGGATGATTTTTTTGGTTCTGAGACTGACATCATCCGGGCCACCATTTTGGGAAATCTGCTGCACAGAGTCAAAACTTTGGACCTTCCTGTACTGAGCCCAACAATAAACCGTATAATCGAGTGGAGCACTTTTCTGATCAGAAAGAAAAGTTCGATCCAATCTGATGATGCCGGCCATGTCACCCAAAAAGCCCTCACCTGGATAACCGAGCATCAAAACAAGCCGTTTTTCATGTATGTTCATTATGCGGGAAGCCATGCTCCCTACCTTCCCCCCGCGCCCTATCATAAGATGTTTGTTGCAGATGAGGCCCAAAAGCCGGTCATAAATTTCCCTCCGAACTTAGAAATGTTTTGGCCTTTTGTCAAAGGCAAAGCCCTGCCTGAACCAAAGCGGAAAAACATGATCGCTCAGTATGACGGAGAGCTGTTTGATCATGATCAAAACCTGGGGCTTTTGTTTGATCACCTCAAAAAGCTTCGCCTGGAAGAAAAAACCATTCTCATCATCACCGCAGATCACGGCGAGGAATTCTATGATCACCAGGGTTGGGGACACGGGCATTCGCTTTTTGATGAGGTCATCCATGTGCCTCTGATCATCTCGTCTCCGGTATTGATTCCGCAAGCCAAGACCGTCAATGACCTGGTGGCACAGGTGGATGTGTTTCCCACGTTGTGCCGCGTCTGCGGGATCTCTCAATATCTCAAGCTTCCTTATGAGATTGAAGGTATGGATTTCTCACCTTTATTCACCTCCTCCTCTCAGCGATTCAGCAGAGAATTTGTCTTTTCAGAAGTGTTTCATGCGGGAAATTCCGCAAAATCTCTCAGGACTGAGAAATTCAAAGCCATAAAAGTCGTGGGCAGGGATCAGACCCAGCACTTTGTATTTGATTTGATCGCAGATCCTGATGAAAGCACCAATGTCATCCAAAAGCATCCCTCCGCAGCCAAAGAGTTGTTTGAGAGAATCGATTTCCTGGTCAAGCGAGCCCAAAAAAAATCTTTTGATTCCCTTGACATCACTTTGGACGAAGATCTCAAAGACAAGTTGAGAACCCTGGGCTACATCAAATAAAGAGAAACCAAAATACGGGGACACAATACCTATTCACCCTATTTCTATTTTTGCTGCTTTTCAAAAGAATTAGGTAAACAGGTATTGTGTCCCCAATTTATGTGTTGATATTACAAAAAGAATTAGGTAAATAGGTATTGTGTCCCCAATTTATACGAAACAGAATTTTTGTGTGGTGGTTCCAACCAAAAACGAAGAAGGGACTATCGGAGAAGTCCTGGACCAAATCAAGTCCTTGACCCGCAATATCTTGGTGGTGGACGGACATTCGGTTGACCGCACACTCAATGAAGTGAAAAAAAGAGAAATCCCTTATGTCTTGGACCACAAAAAGGGAAAAGGCGATGCACTCAAAACCGGGGTCCGCCATTGCAAACAAGACATTATTGTTTTCATTGATGCTGACGGCTCCCATGATGCAAGCGATATTCCCCGGCTCGTCAAACCCATTCAAGACAACAAGGCAGATATGGTGGTCGCTTCCCGCATTCTGGGGGGGAGTGATGAGCTCCACGGAACCTTTAATAAATTCATCCGCAACACCGGCACGAATTTCTTGGCTGTATTGGTCAACAAAAAATACAAAACCGAATTATCTGATATTGAAAACGGTTTCCGGGCAATCCGCCGTGATGTGTTTGAGTCCATAAATTTAAACGCCAATGGATTCACAATCGAACAGGAGATGGTGCTGCGCTGCCTGAAAATGGGATTTCATGTGGCTGAAAGAGCCAGCCACGAATACGTACGAATGTCAGGATATTCCAAACTTCATGCAGCGCAGGGATTTTATTTTCTCCTGCATTTTTTCAAGGAATATTTGTTTTGAACAAAATCAATACAAAAAAAATATTTCTTACAGCCCTCTGTTTTCTTTTGGTCAGGAATATATTTTTCTGTTTTCTTCTGCCTCTCTGGTCTCATGGAGATGAAATCGCCCATTTCGACTATGTCCTCAAGTTAAACCGCGGCCACTTTCCTGAACCGGTCGAATATATAGAAACATCTTTGTTTGCCCTTCATAAGATGCGCTGGGACAATCGAATCATAACCCATCACAAGGCCCATGGCATCCGGAATATAGAAGATCTTGGACTGGCCGGTCATTCCTATGAGGCCAATCAGCCTCCTCTTCCTTATCTGATCATGGCTCTGGTCAGAAAAGGTCTCTTGTTTCTCAATGTCCCTCTGCTCCTCCAGGTCAAGCTTCTCAGAGTTTTCACTCTTTTTCCCCTGATTTTAGGCCTGGTCATCATCTATAAAGGCCTGCAAAGCGCAAAAATAAAGCATCCTGTCTATTATTACCCCCTTTTCTTCATCCCCCTCCTCCCCCAAGATATGTTTTTTTCCATCAATACGGATTGCTATTCCTTTTTTTTCGCAAGTCTTGCTGTGGTGGGCATCATCCGCCTGTTTCTCAATTCATCATCCTGGAAAGCATGGATTTTGCTCTCAGCAGGGGTGATCCTTTGTCTTTGGACCAAAGCCACCAACGCTCTCTTGTTTGTTCTCTGGCCTGTGCTGATCATCTTTTTTTGGGTGGAGCAGAGAAACAGAAAAAAAATTCTCATCGCTCTTTTGGTTTTACTCATAATCCTTGTTTTTTCTTCTCCCTGGTATATCTACAACCAGATGCGATTTTCAGATCCGTTCAGAAATACCGTTGAACTGGATTATCCTGAGGTGCTGCCTCGGCCGGTTTCTTTCTCCACACTGAAAATCTTTGCTCTTGGATTCAACAGGACACTTTTTAGGGGAGAATTTCTCTGGAACGGGCGGTATATTGAGGTATTCAGTGCTCTGGGCAATACCATTGTCCTGGTGATCATGCCTCTTCTTATCTTTGCCGCCGGCTTTGTGTCTTTCTTTTTTTATTTTGACCGGTCAAAAAAACATTTGAAATATTTGATTCTTTGCGGAGCCGGGACCATTTCTGCTTTGCTGCTGGCCTATTTCGCTGTGGGAGGGCTTCCGTATTATCAGGTTAGATATGGATTTGCAGGGCTGTATTTCATGATGCTGGTCTATGCCATAGGATGGAAAAAGATCATTCCCCAAGAGCCGTACAACTTCTATATTCCCGCTGCCTGGCTCTTATCCTACAATCTTGTGTATGCTTATAATCTCTTTACCAAAGTCACACTGTGATGATGATTTTTCTCATCAATTCGTATTTTATGATATATAATAAAAGAGGAAAAAAGGGAAAAAAGGAAAGAAAAAAAATCCCCAAGTAACAGGAGGGAATATGGATAAAAAATTTATCGACTTATACCAGGATTATTCCAAAGGACATTTGGGCCGGCGGGAATTCCTCAAAAAATTAGCTGCTCTGGCCGGCAGCACAGCTGCAGGCGTGGCTCTTCTTCCCCTTATTGAGAAAAAATATGCCCAGGCTCAGTTTGTGCCTGAGGACGAACCCCGTTTGCAGACCGGATACATCCAGTATCCCGGTCAAACAGGAGAGGTGCGTGCTTACAAAGCTCAGCCCAAGGAAAACAAAAAACACGCAGGCGTGATCGTGATCCACGAGAACAAAGGGCTTCAGCCGCATATAGAGGATGTGGCCCGCCGGGTGGCTCTGGAAGGTTATTGCGCCATAGCTCCGGATGCTCTGTCCCCATTGGGCGGCACTCCTGAGAGTGTTGATGATGCACGCTCAAAGATGAGGGAGCTGGACCGAGAAGATACGGTCAAAAACTTTGTGGCTGCTGTCCAGTACCTGAAAACTCATCCCCAGACCACGGGCAAGGTGGGATGCATGGGATTCTGCTGGGGAGGAAGCATGACCAACCAGGTGGCTGTCCATGCACCGGATTTAACCGCAGCTGTGCCTTTTTACGGAGGACAGCCTGACCCAGAACAAGTCCCGCAAATCAAAGCATCCCTGCTTCTTCAATACGCTGGGCTGGATGATCGCATCAATGCCGGCATCCCTGAGTTTGAAAAAGCGCTCAAAAAAGCCGGGGTGGAATACGAGATGTTCATGTATGAGGGAGCCGGACATGCGTTTTTCAATGACTCCCGTGCAGAGAGGTATCATGAGAAAGCCGCGCAACTGGCCTGGAAGCGCACGCTGGCCTTCTTTAAGGAGAAGCTCAAAACCTGAAAAATCACTGAGTTTTTGAGTCCCTGAGTCCCTAAGGCACTGAGTTCCTCACTTTTGACGGCGCCATTCTAAGGCCACCTGGTCCACCCAGGGCTTTGAGTGGGTGAAAAAGCGCTTGTATCCGGCACACAAGTGATTCAATCCGTCATCTCC
>WJMT01000037.1 GCA_014727835.1 Candidatus Aminicenantota bacterium
ATCCTGAGGATGCAGTCCCTGGCCGATTTCGTGTCAATTGATTTTTCAGGAAAGCAGAACAGTGGTTATTTCTGGTTTTGATTTGTTTCGATATTCAAACGCTTGATCATTTCGTTCAGAGTGGTGGGCTTAACCCCAAGAAGCTCAGCTGCATTTTTTTGAATCCCGTGGGATCTTTTCAAGGCATCAATCACCGCTCTTTTTTGAAAGATCTGGGTCCTCTCTTTGAGATTGAGATTGTGATTGGTCACCAACGAATCGCTTTTTCCCATATCTGTTGACTTCAGGAGAAAAGACGGGATTTGATCTCTTCCGATCATTTTGGACCTCGTGAGCACCACAGCTCTTTCAATAAAGTTTTCAAGCTCTCTGACATTTCCGGGCCAAGAATAGTTTTCCAGAAGCTCCATCACATCTTCTGTTATTTCCAGGTCTTGTTTGTTGTTTTCTTTTCCGTATATATCCAGAAAATGTTTCACCAGCATAGGGATGTCTTCTTTCCTTTCTCTCAGAGGAGGGAGCTCTATTTTGATGACATTGAGGCGGTAGAAGAGATCTTCTCTGAATTGATTTTTTTTGATGAGTTCTTCAAGTTCTGTATTGGTCGCAGCAATAACCCGTGTGTTGACTTTAATGGTATGGGTTCCTCCGAGTTTCATGAATTCTTTTTCCTGCATCACCCTCAGCAACTTTGCCTGCGTCTCCAGATTCAGAGAAGAGATTTCATCAAAAAAAATACTTCCTTTGTGCGCGGCTTCAAACAATCCTGTTTTGTGACTGACTGCTCCGGTGAACGCTCCCTTCACATGTCCGAACAAATGACTCTCCAAGAGTTCGGGGGGGAGTGAGCCGCTGTTCACTGTAATGAAAGGATACTCAGAGCGTTCGCTGTTTTGATGGATGGCTCTTGCCACCAATTCTTTTCCTGTGCCGCTTTCCCCCTGGATAAGTATGGTGCTTCGCGTGGGGGCTGAAGCTGTGATCAAACTGAACACATCCTGCATGATTTTACTCTTGCCGATGATTTTTTCGAAACTGAACTTTCTTCGCAGTTCATCTTTCAACTGGATATTTTCTTCTTGAAGCTTTTTGTGCTTGATGGCTCTTTTTACTGTAATGAGAAGTTCATCATGCTGAAATGGTTTTTGGACATAGTCAAAAGCCCCTTTTTTCATGGCAGAGATGGCGGATTCAACAGAAGCGTATGCGGTGATGATGATAACCACTGCATTGGGATCGATCTTTCTTATTTGTTGAAGCACTTCAATGCCGTCCATGCCCGGCATGAGCAAGTCTAAAAGCACTAAATCAAATGATTGGGATTTGTGTTTCTTGAGTCCCTCTTCCCCATTGGAAGACAATACACATTGATACCCTTCAGAGATCAACAGGTCTTCCAAAACTTCATGGATGATTTTTTCATCATCTATGATGTGAATGGTTTCTTTTTCAGTCATTTTTCACAAAGATAGAGACTTATCTTCCGCCTTTTTTTTCTGTCTGATCGGAATGAAAATAGTAAAGGTAGTGCCTTTGCCGATGTCACTCTCCACATCTATATGCCCCTCGTGTTCTTTAATGATAGCATAGCTGATAGAAAGTCCCAGTCCGGTTCCTTTTCCAAATCCCTTGGTTGTGAAGAACGGATCAAAAATGTTTGCGATGTGTTGGCTCTTGATCCCAACGCCCGTATCTGTGATTTTCACTGCATTGTACTCATTTTTTGAAAAGAGGCTGATTTCCAGAGTTCCTCCATCCGGCATGGCATCCAGAGCATTGAGGATGATGTTGATAAAGACCTGCTGGAGTCTTTCCTCCTGGGCATATATTGGATTCACCTCTTTAAGGTCCAATTTGAGATCTATGTTCATATTTTTCAATTTGTAATCAATCAATGAAATGATAGAGAGAAGACTCTGTTTCAGATTGATTTGCTGCTGGTTGGATTTGGATGGATTGCGTGCCAGATTCAACAGGTTTTTTACTATTTTTCCCACTCTATCTGCCTGGGTTTCAATTTTTTTGAGGATTTTTGTGTGCTGTGTGTGATCGAGTCTCTTCTGGAGCATTTGGACATAACTGGATATTCCTGTCAAAGGAGTGTTGATTTCATGGGCCACTCCAGCTGAGAGCAAGCCTAAGGAAGCCAGTTTCTCTGATGTGAGCAGCTGCTGCTGAAGGGAGATCTTTTCTGTGGTGTCATCAAAAACAATGATGGTGCCGTAAGGATTCATTTTGTTATCAAGAAGAGGCGTTTTGGCAATATCAAATATTTTCTTTTTTCCCTGAGGCAGATCCATTGAAATTTCACTTAAAAGACGGAATCCCTTCTGGGTATCTGAGGGGAATATGGCTGAATAATTTTTTCTTCCCAGCACCTGGCTTAATTTTTTTCCTTCCACGTTTTCTTTATTCTGTAAAAAAGTTTCTTCCATGACCCGGTTCCAGCCAATTATTTTTCCTCTCTGGTCCATAACTGTAACCCCTACGGTCAGGCTTTCGATGATATTTTCACTGTAATCTTTGAGCCGCTCCAATTCATAAGCTCTGTCTTTGGCTTGGTCATAGAGATAAGCATTTTCCAAGGCCAAGGCCACAGGAGAAGATATGGTTCTGAGCAGCTCCCAGTCTTCTGAATTTAAATAAGTGTTATCATTTTTTTCCCCCATTGCCAGACATCCAATGAGTTTGTCTTCGACTTTGAGAGGGAGAAGATGAAAGAATCCAAGAGATGAAAACCCATCATCATCACCGGTCTTTGTTTTCTTTTCCTCTGTAAGGGAATAAAGGGAAACAGAATCCTTTTCCTGCATTTGTTTTATAAGGCTGTTATTGAGGGAAATGTTCTTTTGATGCGGTGATGAGCTTCCTTTCCAGTTCTGAATGAAAAATGTGTTTTTTCTGTTTTTTTGGGGGAGCAAAAGTGCAATGGAAGTCAGGGATAAGGCATTGGAAATCAGTTCAAGAAGGGATTTGGATAGTTTTTCAAGGTCTCTCTCCCGGCTCAGCTCTTGAGTGATGGACAAAAGAGTTTTTCGGTATTCATAGCTTCTTTTATAGATAACTCTGTCAAGCAGAGACTGGATCAATTTTTTAAGAGGAGTGAACAGAGTCGCTCCGAGTATGATAGCCAGAATGCCCAGTATAAGCGCATTCAATTTATTTTCAGAAAATATTTTGGTTTGGGAGGAGACCACAAAATAAAGGATGGCGATCACAACATAGGAAGACACTAAGGTTACAGCTTTTTTTAAAATAACTTCCAGATCCATCAATTTGTATCTGGATATGGAATAGGCAAAAGTGAGAGGAATCAATGCCTGCAGGATCACGGTCAGCTCTGCAATGCTTGAAGGCACAGCTCCCAACATAAATGGAATGGAATACAGAACAGAAAAAGGAATGATTCCCAATCCCAGCCCATAGGCCACCCATTTGAGCTGTTTTTTCACAATAAAATCAGTGAATTTATAAGAGTCATAGATGATGACCACAAGAGCCGTAATGGTGAAAATGGTGAAGTGGAACAGATCGAGTTTTTCTAAAGTTCTGTAGTACCGGCTGATAAAGGGTTCAGAAATTTTGAGCAGAGCAGAAAAATGAATGAAAACCCGGCTGAGAAGCAGAACAGCTCCTGGGAGATAGAGAACAGCTCCTGAAGAGATGATTCTTTTGGAAAATTTTTTTCTTTTTGGAAAGATCAGGAAGAAATGAAGAAGTAAAGGGGGAAACATCACAAATGCGATTTTGTCTGCCCAGTAAAAGGTGTTATCCAGGATATCGAGATGTCCTGTGGGAGAGAAGACATGAAAACAGTAAAAGGCCAGGGATATCAGAAAAAAGAAGATATAAGGGAGAGAAAGCCTTTTTCCTGCATTCAGGAGCACGATCAGACCGATCGCCAGAGTGGTCAAGCCGATAAGCGCCAGGTAAAAATAGATCAGGCTGGTCCCTTGAGTGGTGAGAAAAAAGGAAGGAAATAATTGATCTCCTTTGTGAATGACTTCGTAAATGACTTTCTGGTTCAAGCTTTCGGCTTTCCAGAGCTGCTTGGCTAGGTCAAGGCTGCTTCTGATGGTGACATCATTGATGGAATAGAGGATGTCTCCTTTGTCAATTCCATGAAGATAGGCGGGACTGTCTTCTTCCACTTTTAGGGCCTTGAGTCCTTGGGGAGTTTCTTCCCAAGTCACTCCATCAGTGGGTTCTTCCCAAATGATTTTTTTGTAAATATTTATACAACCCAAAACCAGCAATATGAAGACAGGGATGAGAAACAAATATATTCTTTTGTTCATTTTGATTTGTTCATCACTTTAAGGGAAGCATGGTATACAAAAGATTGAAAGATCATGGCAAAAACATATTTAGTGGAGTATGTGGCCCTTTTCAGCTCTGATGGCCCAGCTTATAGGAGGTTGAGAGAGATACCTTCTGAGGACAGGATTCTCTTTTAATCCCAAAGGTTCGGGATTTCTTTCTAATAAGGTCGTCATGTAATCTGTTTCGTTCTCCTGCTGCTGGGCTGTTTGGTCGGTCAATATCAAAGTATGATCTGCAGAAGAAAAG
>WJMT01000038.1 GCA_014727835.1 Candidatus Aminicenantota bacterium
GATAAGGCCTTCTCATTAATCGAAGTATGCGGTCGCTTGCTGACTGGACCGGCATGGATAAAAAAGCGATTTTTTCTCTGTTCTTTTTGAAGAGCGGCAGCAGTGTGTCATGGTATTGAATCAACCAGCGGGGATTGAAGTCAAGAATTCGGATCTTATACAGACCCTGGATAGAAAAGAGTTGTTCCAGTAGCTCTGAAAAATTGGTGCCGATATCCTGACCGTAACTCCCCACATCATTATTTATCAAAACAAATGTCTTTTCCCCTTGGTTCACACCTTGTTCAAATTCATGGATGATGACATCAGGGGCCTTGCTTTTAACCTTTCCGGCAGCAAACCTTATAGCGCAGTAGCTGCAATTTCCCAAACATCCGTCTGCAATCTTTATGTTCCATGTTTTCTTGTATTTTGTTCTCCCCAAAAAAAGAGATCTCACTTTTTTGAAAAAGAGGGAACTGAACTCCACATCCATTTTGAATTTTTTGATCAGGAATTCTTTTGGCGAGATCAAATCTTTCATAGGATAAATGGAATTGGCATCCGGGATGCTCTCCAAATTATTTCGTGCTCCGATTATTGAATCTAAAACGTCCACTTCTTCAATCGGGACAATTTTATACTTTCCATTAAGGGCTTTTCCATTTATTTTTAAAAGACAGCCTGTCACAATGATCTCTGTGTGAGGCTGCTTTTTTTCGAGAGCCGTTTTTATAGTATTCAGGCTTCTTTTCTCTGATGACTTGAAACATCCGCAGGAATAGATGAAAACCAAATCAGATCTTTCAATGCGGTTGGTCGGGAGCCAACCATTAGCTAAAAAATAATTGTAAAATCTGCTGGTGTCCAAACTTCGCCTTGGACAAAAATTATTGACAAAGGGAATGAATTTCTTTTTCTTTTGGTGAGAATCACTTTTTTCCTTAGAGTGATTGGTTTTCAAAATAATTCTCCTTGAATTCGAGTATTCTCTTCTGCCATTTTATCAAGGATAAAAAAAAACTCAAGATTCATTAGCCTGAATTATTCACGAGTCAAGTTTTTAAGCTTGAAGAAATTCAGGCGTAGTTGAAGCGACATTGATAATAGCAGTGATTGGTGAATTGTAAATTGAAAAACCATTCACCATTTTCCATTTGCCATTGACTGTTTTTTATGGACAGCGGGAGTTGCACAGCACCCATAAGAAGTCATTGCGGGGAGCGAATCAACGCAGCAAACTCTTAATTCTATGTTCTGGCATGAGATTGCCACCTGATCACTTTTTCTGTTTCCAAAGCTATTTTTTTTTCTTCATTAGTGGGCACGACCAGGATGTTGACTCTTGAATCCGGTGTGTGGATCTCTCTGGTCTCATCTGTTTGGACTTTGTTTTTTTTCTCATCCAATCTCATTCCCAATTCTTCCAGTCCCTCACAACACATGCCGCGCACTTGGGGCGAATTCTCACCAATCCCTGCAGTGAAAATCACGGCATCCAATCGTCCCAATTCTGCATAATATGCTCCGATGTATTTCTTTATCCGAAGAGCGTACACATCCAAAGCCATTCTGGCCTTCAGGTCCCCGGATGCGGCTCTCTGCTCGATCTCTCTCATGTCATTGATTCCGCAGAGCCCTTTCAAACCGCTTTTTTTATTCAGCAAGTCATCGATTTCATCAACGGATAAATCCAGGTTTTTTGCCAGGAAAAAAGGAAGCGCTGGATCAATGTCTCCGGAGCGGGTTCCCATGACCAAGCCTTCCAAAGGAGTCAAGCCCATGGTGGTATCCATGCATTTTCCATTTTTAACAGCAGCCATACTGGCTCCATTTCCCAAATGTACAGTGATCAAATTCAGGTCTTCCAAAGAGCGTTTTAAAAAACGGGCTCCTTCCTGAGCCACATATTCATGAGATGTCCCATGAAATCCATACCTCCGCACCTTATGTTTCTGGTAAAGCTCATAGGGGACAGCATACAGATAGGCCTTCTCTGGAATTGACTGATGGAAAGCGGTATCAAACACAGCTACCTGAGGCGCATCCGGGAATAAGGATTGAGCCACTTTGATCCCTGTGAGATTGGGAGGATTGTGAAGGGGAGCTAAAGGAATGTTCTCTTCTATAGCAGAAATGACTTCATCAGAGATGATAGTGGAAGACTGAAAAGATTCCCCGCCGTGCACCACCCGGTGTCCTACAGCATCGATCTCTGCTTTATCTTTGATCACTCCCCATTCAGGGTCAATAAGCAGATTGACTATTCTTGTCATACCCTGCTCATGATTGCAGATCTTTCCTTTTTCGATCTTTTCTTGATCCCTGCTTTTTTTGTTAAGCAGCTCATGAGTCAGAACACTGGTCTGTTCTCCTATTTTTTCTGCCAATCCTGCTGCAATGGCCTTTTGCTGGTTCATATTAAAAAATTGGTATTTGATGGAAGAACTTCCTGTATTGATCACCAATATTTTCATTTTTTTACCTTTCCTTGGACTTGTTTTACTGAGAGTTTTTCTTTTCTGCTTGCGCTTGAATGGCTGTGATGGCCACTGTGTTCACGATATCAGCCACAGTGCATCCCCGGCTCAAGTCATTGACAGGTTTGTTAAGACCTTGAACCACAGGACCGATAGCCACAGCACCCGCTGATCGCTGGACTGCCTTATAGGTATTGTTTCCTGTGTTTAAATCTGGAAAAATGAACACTGTCGCTCTTCCAGCCACTTCACTGTCCGGAAGTTTTTTTTGGGCCACTCCCGGATCAATGGCTGCATCATACTGGATAGGGCCTTCGATCTTCAAATCCATAGAATATTTTTTAGCGAGCTTTCGGGCTTTTTGTGTCGCCTGTTTGACTTTTTCCACATCTTCTCCCACTCCGGAGTCTCCGGTGGAATAGGAAAGCATAGCCACAATGGGCTGGATATTAAAAGTCATGGCTGTCTGTGAAGAGGCAATAGCAATCTCAGCCAGCTGGTCGGCATCTGGTTCAGGATTGACAGCGCAATCCCCATACACCAAAACTCTGTCTGGAAGACACATGAAAAACACACTGGATATGATGGAAAACTCTTTTTTTGTTTTGATAAACTCAAATGCAGGGCGGAGTGTGTTTCGAGTGGTGTTTGCTGCTCCGCTGACCATTCCGTCTGCATCCCCTTTATGAACCATCATGGTCCCGAAATAGCTGAGCTCGCTCATATTGTCTCTTGCATTATCCAATTTAATGCCTTTGTGTTTTCTCAACTCATAATAAGTTTGGGCATAATCCTCAAACACTTCATTGTCCGGCACACTCAATATTGAGACCTTATCAAGCTGCAATCCCGATTTCGCTATCTTGTCACGCACGGCTTTCTCATTCCCTAAAATGGTCAGGTCCACCACATCTCTTCGGGTTAATATCTCAGCTGCCTGTAAGATCCTCTCGTCATCCCCCTCAGGCAAAACGATATGCTGTTTTTGGGTTTGAGCTCTTTTGAGCAGTCTGTACTCAAACATCTTGGGAGTCACGATAGACACCTTTGTCTTGATGATCTTTTCTCTCAACTGAGTGAGTTGCACATTTTTCTCAAAAGTCTCCAAAGCCTGGGCCACTTTGATGGAATCATCCGGATCAATAGCCGCACGGACATTGTCAGCGCTTCGAGCTGTTTCAAATGTGTTCTCTTTCACACTCAAAATTGGTATTTTTTCATCATAACCTTCAATCAGCTTCAGGATCGGCTCCTGAGGAATCAAGCCCCCGGTCAGAATAAGTCCTGCAATACTGGGCATGTATGAAGAAGAGAGTGCGGAAAGGCACCCCACTATGACATCCGCTCTGTCTCCAGGAGTGATGACCATTTCTCCATTTGAAATCCTGGTGAGAACATTCCACAGCTGCATGGCAGCCACTCCAAATCCCTCAACATGCCGGTTCAGCTTCATTTGTCCTGAAACCACTCTGGCATCTAATGCCTCAGCAACTTCTCTTACTGTGGGACATTGAAGAGAGGTAACATTGGGAATACTGAATACCAGGCTGTCTTTCACTAAAGGATTGTCCTTAATTTTGGCCACAATTTCATCCCCGTTTTCAGCTCTGTTCACTATGATAGCCACCACTTGACAGTGCTTTTCATTAAGAGATTCTAAAGATGCTTCCACAGACCTGATCACATCATCTTCTGTTCTATGGTAAGCATTCGCAGATAAGACCACAGGACATCCCAAATTATTAGCTATATCTGCATTGATATCAAATTCAAAAGCAGAGGTGGATCCTTCAAAATCAGTCCCTTCGCACAGCACAAAGTCATAGTCTTCTTCCAATTGTTTGTACTTTTCCACAATCTTCTCAATCAACTCATCATACTTTCCCCTTGAAAGCATTTCATTGGCTTCTTTGGTGGAGAATCCATACATCTTATCATAGGGCACATCAAGGTTGTAATACCCTGAAATCAAATTGATATCTTTATCCTTCTTTTTCAGATCTGAATCCAGATAAATCAAAGGACGGAAAAAGGCGACCTTGTCAACATTCCGTATGAGCATTTCAGTCAGTCCCAGCGAAATGATCGATTTTCCGCTTTTCCTTTCGGTTGAAGTCACATACAGATTCTCTGCCATTTTAGTGTCTCCTTAAATTTGAATCAGAAGCTCTTTTTGTTTGAATTTTATATTTCCCCAAGAAAGCTTCCTCTTCCCTCCCCTGTCCTCAAAAGCCTGGATTGTATTTTATAACACAAATCCGCCCTCTTTTCAATCTGCAAAAGATCCTTGTTCGCTGTTCCTAACCTTAAAATTTTTCTATGTCCCCTTAACAGCAAAAAAGCGTGAATCCTGTCCGGCTTTTCTGGTATGATAAAGAAGGTATGGCTCAATATCATACAGGCACAGCTGGATGGAGTTATAGAGACTGGGAAGGAATGGTTTATCCAAGGAAAAAACCCCCTGGTTTTCATGCTTTGCAATTTTTATCCAATTATATTGACTTTATGGAAATCAACAGTACTTTCTACCGGATGCCTGTGTTCAACTTTGCTCAATCATGGACCCAGAAAGTGAAAAAAAACCCTCACTTTCTGTTTGCTGTCAAACTCCATCAGGACTTCACTCATAAGGAAAGAAATCCCACCCAAAATCAAGCAGATGAATTCAAATTCGGCATTGAACCACTCAGGGCTAATGGCCGGTTGGGCGCCATCCTCATCCAGTTTCCCTGGTCATTTTCTCATTCCTCTCAAAACAAAGATTATCTGGACATTCTGTTCACTCTGTTTTCCGGGCTTCCTCTTGCCTTGGAAGTGAGGCACAGCTCATGGGACCAGCCGGATTTTCTCAAATTTCTCAGGGATCATAGAGTGGCTTTCTGTAATATTGACCAGCCTATATTCCGTTCCTCAATCAAGCCGACCGCCTATGCCACCAATCCCGGATTCAGTTATGTGAGACTTCACGGCAGAAATTACAAAAATTGGTTCAGAAAAAATGCGGGCCGGGACCAACGCTATGATTATCTTTATTCTGATGAGGAACTTCAGGATTGGATTCATCGGATTCAAGAGCTGGGAGACAAATCCAAAAAAACGTTTGTTGTCACCAATAATCACTACAGAGGCCAGGCTCTGACCAATGCCATTCAGATCAAATACAAGCTGACCAATGAAAAAATGGATGTTCCTGAACAACTGCTTCAAAATTTTCCTGAGCTTAAAAAAATCATCAAAGAAATATCCAAAGGCCAGATCGACCTTTTCGAGAAAGGATAGGTGATTCAGGTCCTTGGCTTGACAGTTCACCGTGCTGAGATTTTTTTATGTAAAATGATATCTATTCACAATCCAAGGAGGTTTTCCATGATACAACACAAAACATCAAAGCTCTTAAAGGTTTTCTTTATATTTGTTTTCTTATTAACGGCGGGAACAAACCGATCTCAATCCGCAGAAAAATCAGCCTTCACCATTGAGGATTCTTTGCGCATCAAGTCTGTCAGAATCCAAAGCATCACTAAAGACGGCCGGTTCATCGCCGCAACTGTCAGCCAAAGCAACAACCGGCTCGGAATCAATCACAAACGATTCAGAGACCCCACCTATATCGCGCCAAGACCTGTTGAAGCTGTGGTCATGGATACAGAAAATAACAAGACGCATCACCTGTTCAATATGCCGAAAGAACTCCACTCCATGTCCTGGTCCCCAGATGGCAAAAAAATGGCTTTTTTTCTCAGAAGAGAAGATCGATTTTATCTCCAGATATATGAGAGAACAACACAGAAAATCAAAGAGGTGCTTCCTCAAACAGATAAAGAAGTGGCCTCAAATTCTTTCCTTATTTGGGCCAATGACAATCAAAGGGTGATCCTTGCCCTGAGAGAAAAGGGATGGAGGGGAAAATCACGAAAAATGTTTCAGAACGCCACCAAAGGTCCGGTCATTGTCTATGATTCAAGAAAACCATTCCTCAAGTGGGATGCCATCCGAGACCAATCCTCCCTGCAGGTCATCGCCTTAGTGGAGATCGGAACAGGAAAAGTGGAGGAAGTCCTCCCGGAAAACCGGTATTTCAATGTGCGTATTGCCGAGGATGACTCTTTTCTCACCTATGTACAGATGGTTCCAGTGAAAACAGAATACGGAGAGAATTATTACAGAGAAGGAGGAAGAGAGTATGAGCTGTTCAAACGAAACCTTGAAAAAGATGCTGAACCCCATGTTTTGATAGAAAAGACAAATAAGCGTTTGGACCTCTCCTGGAATGAACACAACACTCTTTTCGCCTGGGATGATGACGGCGATATATTCGCTCAATCTGTATTTGAAGAAAAAGCAAGGAATCTGACCAAGGACAAATTCAAGCCCGAAAAAAGAGAAACAAAGGCAGAAAAAGACAAGGATCCCAAAGAGAAAAAGGTTCGCTTTTCCGTGATCCGTTGGAGTCCGGACAGCAAAAAACTGCTTGCCCGCACTCAAAAAGGTTTTTGGCTCATAGACTATAAGAGCGGTGAGTTAGAGATGATCTATGAGTTTCCAGAAGAACAACAGCGAGATTCTCAAAGGGGAGGCCCTCGCCCCATCACTGTAGAGAGCTGGAGTCCGGATGGAAGATTTCTTTACATGACCTACTCAGCGACTGACAGATGGGAACGGGGTTTTACCAGATATGACCTTCAAGAAAAAGAAATGGAAGACCTTGTGAAAGACAGCAATCTTTACAGGAATCTAAGGATGTCAAAAAATGGAGAGAAATTTTTCTACCAGTTTTCCGACGGAGACCTTCCTTCGGATCTGTACATGACGGATAAAGATTTCCAGCAAAAAGTCCGCATGACCACTCTCAATTCCTGGATTGCGAATAAGAAACTCACCCACAGCGAGCTGGTGAAGTACTTAGACGTGGATGGAAACAAACTCTACGGCATTCTGTATTATCCCGTGGACTATGAACCCGGAAAAAAGTATCCTCTAGTCTGCGAAATCTATGAAAGATTTTTTGATAACGGCTTCCGCTCAAGCATGAATATCCTGGCCAATCAAGGTTTTTTCGGGCTCAGACCGTCTGTCAATTTAGAAATCGGATATCCTGGTGAGGCCTGGGTTAAAGGAGTGACATGCGCCATTAACAAATTGATCGAGAGAGGTCTTGTGATTCCGGACCAAATCGGCGTTCACGGAACCAGCTACGGCGGTTATGCCACTTCTCTGCTCATAACCCAGACAGACCGCTTTGCTGCTGCAGTGAATATTAGCGGCAAAGTCAATATCATCAGTTTCCTTGGCGACAGCCCGCGGATAGGGCACAGGAATTACGGGGCTGCAGAAGCTGGACAGGATAGAATCGGAGCCACTCTCTGGGAACAACCTCTCAAATACATCAATCATTCAGCAGTGATGTTTGCTGACAGAATCACAACCCCCCATCTTTTGATAACCGGCCAAGGCGACTGGAATGTTCCTGCAGGAAATACAAGGGAGATGTATTATGCGCTCCGCCGCCTGGGAAAAGAGTGTGTTTGGGTGAATTACTGGAATGACGGACACGGACTGAGCGCATCGGAGAGCGAAGATATTTATAAAGACAAATGGAACCGCGTCATTGATTGGTATCAGACGTACTTTTCAAACACAGAAGAGGCACAAAAGTCCTCAAAGCCTCTTTAATCCTCCCGAAGAGCCAAAGGTGCAGTGGAATATTTTGACCCGGCCTATTCCGTTCCTTTGGATTTTTCCCCTCACACAGCACGCCGGTGGCGAGCCAAGACTCACACATTTTTTCTCTCCCACGCCTTCAATCACTCCGGTCTCGTCTGAAAACAGAAAAAAATAGGTGAAACCGCCTCGGATTCTTTTTTTGCGAGCATCCATCACCCGGACCACCAACTCTGCGGTCTGCCCGACCTTTTGAGGCAAGTCTTTGATCCGCAGCTCCGGCCTGTTTCCTTTGAAAAGGCTGAGACAATCCCCATTCAGGTCAAAACCGAGCACATCCAGCTGCATCTTCTTTTTTTGAGTCTCCTCCAAGTCACCCACCCTGTGGATTCCTTTGGTTCCCCTGTAGTAATTCAGGATCTGTTCGGTTCTCTGCGGCTCTAGAGGATCCAAAGCTCCGGCTTTGATCAGAGAAAAGAGCTCAGACTTGGTCATTGAAACCCTGATGAGAAAATCTTCAAGGCAGCGGTAAGAACCTCTGCTGCGCTCCTCTATGATTTTTTGGGCTGTTTTTGTATTGAGGTGTTTGATGGACAGAAGCCCCACTCTGATACAGGTCCCTTCTTTTGTGAAGCGAAAACCACTGCGGGTCACATCCGGAGGCAGGACCTCGATCCCCATTCTCCGGGCTTCTTCGACATAGACCGGAAGACCATAGTAACCCCCGCCCGCATTCAAAACCGCTGTGAGGTATGGAAGAGGGTGATGAGCTTTCAGATAAACAGACTGATAGGCCATGCAGGCATAGGAAGCACTGTGGGCTTTGTTGAACGAATAGGAAGAAAATCTTTCTATATGATTCCATATCTTTGTTGTTTCCATACGGGTGTATCCTCTGTTTCGAGCCCCCTCAAAAAAACGGACTCTCAGTGGATGGTCTCTGCGCTTCTTTTTCAATATCCGCCGCAGCAGATCCCCTTCCTCAGAATTCATTCCCGCCACTCTCTCGGCCACCTGCATGACCTGCTCTTCATAAAGGAGCAGGCCTTTGGTCTCACTAAGGATCCGGGCCAGAAGGGGATCACAGGCCAAAGGCTGGCCTTGCCGGGCCTTCAGCACAGCCTGCTTGGTCCCGCTTTGAGTCGGTCCGGGCCGGATCAAAGCCAGTGCCTGAGTCAGCTCATAAATATCCTCCGGCTTCATCTGGGAAAGCAGGTTCATCATAGCCGGACTTTCTACCTGGAAACACCCTATGGTCTGTGACCGGGAGAGAAAAGAAAAACTTTTTTTGTCATTCCAGGGCATCTTTCTCAAACCCAGCTGTTTTTTGGCTCCGGAAATGGCAGCCAATCCCCGCACAGAGAGCAAGTCCAGCTTGATGAGTTTCAGGTCTTCTACAGCATCGCGGTCATAGTGACACATGAGAAGTCCTTTGGCTGATTCTCCAAGAGGAAGATATCTGTGGACCGGAGGGGGCGTTAAAATAATGCCTCCCACATGCAGGGAGCTCTCACAAAACACAGAAGTCAATGTCGAAGCTGCCTTCCAAATCTCCTTGCACCCGAGCGGTGACAGGTGCTTACTAAGATAAACAGGTTCCGCAAAATACGGGGTCCGTTTGCTCAGAGCTCTGGACTCTCCAGGCGGCAGGCCAAAAGCCCGCGCAGTTTCATAAACAGCGGACCGGGCCCGATAGTTTTTCACGCTGCACACAAATGCAGCCCCTGTGTTTCCCTGACCGTATGTTTCCATCACATACTCCAGAACCAGGTCTCTATACCGGGAATCAAAGTCCAGATCAAAATCCGGAGGGTCTTTGCGGCCCGGGTTTAAAAACCGGGCAAAATACAGGTCAAAATCCACTGGATTGATGCGGGAGATCCCCAAAAGATAAGCCAGATAAGAAGAGGCCCCTGAGCCTTTGAGATTGCAGAGGATGCCTTTCCGGCGGGCAAAATCCACCACATCATGGACCACCTGGAAATACGGGCCAAACCCAGACTTCTCAACCGCGTCCAGCTCCATCCGCGCTCGCTGTCTCTCTCTCCAGTTCAGGGACTTGGTGCTCTGCATCTTTCTCATGATCATGTCTCTGAAAGAATCAGGGAAAAGGTCACGGGGAAGCGCGGGAACAATCCGCTCCAGAGTGAACCTGCATTTTTCCGCAATCTCAAATGTTCTGTTGAAAACCTTGTGCACGTCTGTCCCGAATTTTTTTTGAGCCAGCTCCTCCTGATGCGGTCCAAAAAATTTCATCTGCGGCTTCCACTTAGCCCACTCCGGGGGAAACGGTATTTTTTTATGAATACAGCGAACCAAGATGAGCCTCTCTGGACGTTCAATGAACTTCAGAGGATTCGCCCATACCACAGGCAGCGAGTCTTCCCCTGCCCTGTGCATCACCTTTTTGAGATTTTTAAAGTCAGCCCCCAGGTAAAAGTCCGGACCAGCCATAGCCCTGAGCTCCTCTGGAAACTCACGCTCCTCAACCTGTGGGATATAGACCACCACCAGGCCCTGGACATCTTTTATTTTTCTGCGGTTGAAGATTTCCATCAGATTCCAATAACCTGTGCGGTCCTTGACCACAAACAAAAGCGTTTTCTTTTGAACGGTCAGCTCACAGCCGAACAGAGGGGTGACCCTATTTTGGCAGGCCGCTTTCCTCCAGCGCCCCCAGCCATAGAAAACCCCTCTGTCTGAAAGACAGGCTGCAGAAACACCCCTCTTTTTAACCCAGGAAGCCAGTTCACTCAGGAGTACACTCCCTTTTCCCTTACTGTATACAGAATGGACCCGCAGAGGAACAAACATCTCTTCTCTATATGCCTCCAAAAATCATGGTGCACTCCACTGAAAAAAACAGAAAACAGCGAACCTATTTGGTGAGCGAAGCGGTTTTGAGAACAAAACCACGCTCCTTGGTGGAACGGTACACTTCCTCCAGCATCTTTTCCCTGGCTGTGAGCACAGCAGCGAATCCATATCTCTCTCTCACCTCAGACACAGCTGAACCCAGACGCTCTTTGTGGGGAGAATAAGACTCAAACAAAGACAGAGTCCGACTTCTGACCAAATCCGAGGCTTTGACCCCCACCAAACGCAGGGATAAACGAGCGCCCTGAAACAGCTCTGAAAACAATTCCCGGGCGATCCGGTAGATGTCATCCATCTCTTGAACCGGATTCACCAGCAGCCTCCGGCGGCCCTCGGTCTTGAAATCAGACCAACGGACTTTGAGCTCTATGATATGACTGAAAAGCCGGTCTTTTCTCAGGGCTAAACTCAAACGGTCACAGAGATAAGCCAGGTGAGCCAGGAGGAGCCTCTTTTCCCAGATATCCTTAAGAAAAGTGGTCTCCCGGGAAATGGATTTCTGCCTGTCAGACGATTCCAAAGGGCGGTCATCAATACCATGAGATTGAAGACGGATCTCCTCCCCTTTCAAACCAAAAAGCGCCCTCAGAGTCGCCCGGGGCAGGCCCCAAAGGTCTTTGATCTGACGGATATTGAGCAGATGAAGCACAGCCTGGGCTTTGGGACCAATCCCTGGAAGAGATGCGATGGAGAGCTCCTTCAGGAATGACTCTTCATGGCCCGGCTTAATGTGCACCAGTCCTCCGGGTTTGGCTTGATTGGTCGCTAATTTGGCTAATATCTTGTTCGCGCCGATGCCCACGGATACAGAAAGCTTCAATTCTTTCTCAATGGTTTGTTTGATCTGCTGGCTGGCTTTTGAAAAGCACGAATAAAGAGCCCGGCAGCGGCTGAGGTCCAGATAAGCCTCATCCAGGGACGCCATCTCTATATCCGGAGTGTAACGGGAAAGGATTTTGTGAAATCCTTTGGAAAAAGCAGCATAGACCCGGTGATTGCCCCTGACAAAGATGCCGTGAGGGCACAACTGATAAGCCTTTTGAAGAGACATGCCTGAATGCACTCCGTACTTTCTGGCTTCATAAGAAGCGGTGGACGCCACTCCTCTTTCATAGGGAAGCCCGCCCACAATCACTGGCTTTCCTTCAAGTGAAGGGTCCAGAAGCTTTTCCACCGAGGCAAAGAACGCATCGATATCAATATGGACAATACACCGTGTTGTCAATATCAACGCTCCTTATTTTTAAAATCGGGAAACCGAGCCAGCTGGGCTCAATATTTCCGCAGGACTCCGATAACCCGCCCCAGTATTTTCAGTTCTGAGACCTGCATGGGTTTGAATTCAGGATTCTCGGGAATCAAAAACACATTCCCGTTTTCCAGCTTTAACCTCTTTAGAGTGATGGACCCGTCATCCAGAACAGCCACCACCATCTCCCCTGAACTGGCTGTATTGGTCCGCTCCAAAAGCACCCGGTCGCCATCATCTATATAAGCATCCACCATACTCTTGCCTTCGATCTGGACACAAAACACATTTCCCTGCTTGCGTCCCAGCATCCACTCCGGGACATCCACTGCTTCGTCACTGGTGTCAAACGCTTCTTTGGGATCCCCGGCAGGGACCAAGCCCGCTAAAGGCACCTGAACTCGGGGCACTACAGAGGGCAAACCAGCCAGTTTGATTTCCCCTTTTTCCTTTCGCAAATATCCCTTTTTCTCGATACTGGAGAGATGCTTGAACACAGCGGACGGACTGGGGATACCCAGGATTCCGGCTAACTGACGGATGGTGGGGGAATAGCCGTTCTTGCGGATAAAATCCTTCACTGCATCCAAAACCTTTTTTTGCCTTTGAGTCAATTCCTGCCTTGTTCTGTTCACCATTTTGTTCACCTATTTTCTATAAGATAATTCCATCCAACAGAATTGTCAAGAAAAAATTAAAATTGACAGTGAAAATCAGATATGGCTTGTGCTCCCTGTCATCACGAGGAGCAGAGCCACGAAACCAACTCATTCGCCCTTATTGTTTGTAAAGGAAGGATGAACATAGAAAAGAGCTGGTGTTTTTATTATAATCATCATAAGGAGAAATTTCATGAAAAAATCTTTGGGAGCAAAGCCCATTGCATACCCGGCGCCTGTTTGGGTGGTCGGTTCTTATGACAGTTCTGGAAAGCCCAACCTGATGACAGCGGCTTGGGGCGGGATCTGCTGTTCCAATCCCCCATCCATCACCATCTCTTTAAGGAAAGGCCGGTACACCTTCCAATGCATCAAAGAGAGTAAAGGATTTACCGTGAATATTCCTTCAGAAAAATATGCTGCAGAAGCAGATTATGTGGGAATGGTTTCCGGAAAGGATGTGGATAAATTCGCTGTAACAGGGCTCACTGAAGAAAAGGCCGAATTTGTGGACGCACCCTATGTGAAAGAGTTCCCTCTTATCCTGGAATGCACACTGAGTCAGACCCATAAAGTGGGTGTTCATATTCAATTCATAGGGACGATTTTAGATGTGAAAGCAGATGAATCAGTTTTGGGCGATGACGATCTTCCTTTGCTTGACAAAATCAAGCCTATTCTTTTTGCTCCAGTGAGCTACTCATACTACAGGTCAGGCCGATTGCTGGGAACAGCTTTTTCTATGGGAGACAAATTCAAGAATCAGTGAGTCTGTATAGAGATGATTGTTCTGATTGCGATCGGATTCCTTTTTCTTATCATCGGGATCATCGGCTGTATTCTCCCGGGCCTTGCCGGGCCCCCTTTCAGCTACATGGCTCTGATCCTTTTGTCTATTGCCAAAAAATGGGAAGCCTTCAGTACTGAATTTTTGCTGGTCATGGCAGGAATCACTCTTGTGGTCACATCACTGGATTATGTGATGCCTGCAGCCGGAGCCAAAAGGTTTGGTTCTTCCAAAGCCGGATTTTGGGGGGCTGTGCTCGGTATGATCATCGGATTGATCTACGCACCACCCCTTGGTATGATCATCGGAGCTTTTTTAGGTGCTTTTGTGGCTGAACTCCTGGCAGGAAAACAGGGATATGATGCACTGAGAGCAGGCTGGGGCGTGTTCATCGGAGTTATGGTGAGTATGGTACTCAAGCTGACAGCCTCAGGAGTGATGACGTTTTATTTTATCAAAGCCCTCTAATATAGGCTGTTCACAAACCAAAGGCGCTGGAGATGCAGGCTGATTTGATGAATAGTTCAGGTTTTAATGGTTGACTTCAAACCGCCATGCTATATAAAATCTAAATCAATATAATGAACAAAAAAGAAAAAATACTCGTCACCGGAGCAGCAGGCCAGATCGGCTCTGAACTGACCCCTCTATTAAGAGAAAGATACGGGAACATCCAGGTCATTGCTTCGGACATAAAGACAGATATCCCCTCTGACCTCAAAGACTCGGGGCCCTTTGAGCATTTGGATGTTCTCTCCAATGAACGTCTCTTTGAAGTGGTCAAAAAACACCGCATAACCCTGATTTTTCATATGTCAGCCATCCTGTCTGCTTCCGGAGAACAAAATCCCCAACATGCCTGGAAGGTCAACATTGAAGGGACCCGAAATATACTGGAGATCAGCAAAGATTCAGAGGTTAAAAAATTATTTATTCCCAGTTCCATTGCCGCATTTGGTCCCAGCACCCCCAGGGAAGACACTCCTCAGGAGACCATACTCAGGCCCAACACTGTATATGGCATCACCAAAGTCGCCGGAGAATTGTTGAGCAATTATTATGTGGCCCGTTACAAGCTGGATGTTCGGGGATGCCGGTATCCTGGGATCATAAGCCACAAAACATTGCCGGGAGGAGGGACCACAGATTATGCAGTGGCCATATTTTACGAAGCTGTGAGAAAGAAAACATACACTTGTTTTGTGAATAAAGAGACCATGCTGCCCATGATGTACATGCCAGACTGCCTCAAAGCCACCCTGGACCTAATGGATGCAAATTTCAAAAAGCTCCAACACCATGCGGATTTCAATGTGGCGGGCATGAGTTTCAAAGTCCATGAATTAGCCCGCGAAATAAAAAAACACATTCCGGATTTCACCATATCATATGAACCCGATTACAGACAAAAGATCGCAGACACGTGGCCCCGCACCATTGATGACTCTGCAGCCCGGCAGGAATGGGGATGGGAGCCTGAATATGACCTCTCCTCCATGACTGAAGATATGCTGAAAGAGCTCCGGCGAAGGCACCAGGAATCCGGCCTTTAAGATCAAATCATATTTTATATAAAGAAATTTTAATGGGAGGAAACTCATGTACAAGAACATGAAAAAACACCTAATAAAAGAAATCGATTCCATCAGAAAATCCGGCCTTTATAAAGAGGAAAGGATCATAACTACACCCCAAGGAGCTGAAATTGAAGTCCAATCAGGAGAAAAGGTGCTGAATTTTTGTGCCAACAACTACTTGGGCCTCTCCAGTCACCCCAAAGTGATTGAGGCTGCCCACAACACACTGGATCAACATGGTTATGGGATGAGTTCGGTGAGATTCATCTGCGGCACTCAGAACATTCACAAAACACTGGAAAGCAAAATCTCAAAATTCCTTAAAGTGGATGACACGTTGCTTTATGCGGCCTGTTTTGATGCCAACGGAGGTGCTTTTGAACCTCTCTTGGGAAAAGAGGATGCCATCATCACAGATGAGCTCAATCACGCGTCTATCATTGACGGAATCCGTTTGTGCAAAGCCCAAAGGTTTATATACAAACACAGTGACATGGCTGACCTTGAAGAACAGCTCAAGAAAAGCCAAAAAGCCAGGTATCGGCTCATTGCCACAGATGGTGTCTTCTCTATGGACGGGGATATTGCCCAAGTGGGTCAAATCTGTGACCTGGCAGAAAAATACAACGCCCTGGTGCTGGTGGATGACTCTCATGCCACTGGTTTTATAGGGAAAACCGGCAGAGGGACTCCGGAATACAGAGATGCAGAGGAACGAGTGGATATCATCACTTCGACCTTAGGGAAGGCTCTGGGAGGAGCATCCGGAGGATTCATCTCCGGACGTAAGGAAATCATCGATCTCTACCGGCAGCGTTCCCGACCCTATCTGTTCAGCAACACCCTATCCCCTGTGGTCACCGGAGCTTCCATAGCCGTGCTTGACCTTCTGAGTGAGACCACTGAATTAAGGGACAAGTTAGAGCAAAACACTCAATATTTCAGAGACAAAATGACCGAAGCCGGATTTGACATCAAACCCGGGATCCATCCCATTGTTCCCATTATGCTGGAAAAGTTCGAAAAGGATGCCCAGCTGTCCCAGGACATGGCAGATGACCTGCTGAAAGAAGGCGTTTATGTGATCGGTTTCTTTTATCCTGTGGTGCCTAAAGGCCAATCCAGGATCCGGGTCCAGCTCTCAGCTGCCCATAAGCAGCCTCACCTGGAAAGAGCCATCCAAGCGTTTGTCAAAGTAGGAAAAAAACACGGCGTGATCTAACTTGGACTCTTCATAAAAAACAGCGATGTCTTTACTCTATTTCCAGTATAACCACAGAAAGGGCTGTCTCCCCCAAATGAGAAAGAGAGACCTGTATGTTTTTGATCTGGTTCTCTTCGGTCATTTCCTTTGATTTTCCGTGAAGGACAAGCTCAGGCTTTCCGGAAGGCAGGTTGACGACCTCCACATCTTTGAACCTAACCCCTTTTCTCCATCCAGTGCCCAGAGCTTTGAAAAAAGCTTCTTTGGCTGCAAACCGGGCCGCATAACTGTGGACTCTGTTTTTCTTTTTCTCGCAGTACTGAATTTCTTTTTGAGTGAACACTCGATCCCTGAAACGGGTGTTTTTCTCAAGGAGCCTTTTGATTCTTTGGGCCTCAATGATATCTGTGCCTACTCCAAAAATCATTTTACCTGACCAATTCATAAAAAAATAGCGATGCCTTCTTTATTATTTTATTTTCTGCGATACATAAGATTTTTTCAAGAACAATGACTTGACCATTTTTCTTGTCTGTATTTTTTATTTTAATCGCCATTTTTTTCATTGAGCTGATCTGAAATTTGGATGTTTCTTATTGCTGAGTATTACCTTGGCTCGTGAATAATTCAAGTTTGCCTATCCTCTCTATTTTGACTGGTCTTGGTTGACTTTTTCCATGGTGATGCCTGTGTAACCGTAAAATATAGAGACCAGTGGAACACCGAGATTGAGAAAGGCGTAAGGGAGATACAGAAGAGGATTCACTCCCAGAGTCGCACCCATAAAGGCTCCGCAGCTGTTCCAAGGAATCAGAGGAGAGGTCATGGTCCCGGAGTTCTCCAGAGCCCTGGAAAGATTTTTGGGATGAAGCCCTTTGGCATCAAAAGCATTCTTGAACATCCTCCCAGGGACCACAATAGCGATATACTGGTCCGCAGCAATGACATTCATCCCAATGCAGCTGAAAATGGTGGTGGCCACCAGAGAGCCTGTTCTTCGGACTCTCTTTAAAAGAGCTGAAGCCAGAGCTTTCAACATCCCGGTCTTTTCCATGATCCCCCCAAAAGACAGAGCGCATATGATCAGAGCGACTGTCTCCATCATGCTCATCAGTCCTCCCCTTGTGAGAAGGTCATCCACCATAGAGATACCGGTATTGGAAACAAATCCGGCATGTGCGGCCTGCACCACATCAGATAATGACCGGGACTGGGTCAGCACCGCAAACAAGGCTCCCAGCACTGTGCCTCCCAGAAGAGCCGGCAGCGGCGGGACCTTTAGCACCACCATAAGGATCACAAGTACAGGGGGGAGAAGAAGTAATGGATGGATGAAAAAGTGGGACTTGATACCAGAGAGCATGGTCTCAATATTCTGGGACTTGAGCATACCCCCCGAAAACCGGGTGCCCAGAAAACCAAACAGTGCCAATGAGATGACATATGCAGGAACCACTGTGTAGACCATATGCCGTATATGAGAGAACAAATCTGTTCCGGCTACTGCAGGTGCCAGATTGGTGGTGTCTGACAGAGGAGACATCTTGTCTCCAAAATACGCTCCTGATATGATAGCTCCTGCCACCATAGCCACAGGAACTCCCAGGCCCTGCCCCACTCCAATCAGAGCAACCCCTACGGTCCCGGCTGTGGACCACGAGGAACCCGTTCCTAAAGAAATGATGGAACAGATGATCATAGTGGCGACCAGAAAGATTCCAGGGGAAAGGACTTTCAATCCATAATAGATCATGGTCGGGACGATCCCCCCGGAAATCCAGGTTCCGATCATAGTGCCCACCACCATAAGTATCAAAATCGCTCCCATGGCCAGATTGATTCCGTGGATCATACCCTCCTGAATCTCTGCCCAGGAATGATTCAAATAAAAAGCCACCCCCGCTGCCACTGCTGCAGCTAGAATCAGGGGAATATGCGCAGGCTGCCCCAGCAGCACAATGGTGACAAACAAAGCCAGAACCAGAAAAACAACCGGTATCAGAGCCAGTCCCAGACCTGGCTCTTGCTTATCTTCACTCATTGGTTCTTCTTAAATTAAGAAATGAAATTTTATGTTAAAACCCTATGAAAATCAATTGGGACTTGAATTTCACTATGTCGTATAAACACTTCATACCAAAAGATCATCCCTGGTCAGCAATGAAATAAACGTATATCCGGCTTTCTCCAAAATTTCTCTGCCTCCCTCCTGACGGTCCACCAGAGTCACAGCCACTTCCACCTTTCCACCGGCTTGCTCCACAGCACGGCAGGCTTTGAGGGTGGATCCTCCAGTGGTCACCACATCATCCACCACTGCAACTCTCCAGCCCGGTTTGAACGGCCCCTCAATCATCTTCATCTCACCGTGTTTTTTGGATTCTTTTCTCACAATAAAGGCGGGAATAGGCTGACCTTCCTGAAAGCTCAGCACTGCCACTGCACTCACAATAGGATCTGCACCCAATGTGTATCCACCGATGGCTTGGACCTGAAAAGGCATGATTTTTTCCAAAATAAGTTGGGCCACCAAATTTGAGCCCTCCGGATCCAGAGTGGTCATTTTGGCATCGATGTAATAACTGCTTTTTCTTCCCGATGTCAGGACCCGGTCCACATTTTTTTGCAAAGATTTTTCTTTGACGATTTTGATAAGCCTTTCTTTATCCTGGCCTTTTTTCACCTTTTCCTCCTTTCACAAAATGATCATTGTAGCGCTTGCGGAATGCCAAATTAGCCCCTAAATACATATGGCAGTTGGCTGCATTCCTCTTCCAGGGTTTGATTCCGAAAAAGCGTCTGATGATGGATCCATAGGAATAAAAATGCTTTCCCAATTGTCTCATCCCATCTGCAAATTCTTCCTCTGTCATGTTTTGCGGCCGGAACAAAGGCACTCTGGGCCTCCCTTCTTCAAGCCACCATTGGGCAGAAAACAGACGTTTTTCTTCCCGAAGTCTCTGATATAACTGAGTCCCTGGAAAAGGGACCACAGGCCTCAATTGAGCCAGCTCAATGCAATTTTTCGCGGCAAAATTATATGTTTGCTCAAAGATGTCTTTGTTCTCGTGGTCAAATCCGAACACAAAAGCCCCCAATATAGAGATCCCTTCTCCATGAAAACGTTTCATGGCCTCTGTATAATCAATTTTGAGCTTTCGAGTTTTGAGCATGCTTTGCTGGGTTTGTTTTTGTACAGATTCAAAACCAATGAGAAGGGCCTGGCATCCGGAACGCTTCATCAGCCTCAAGAGCTCCGTATCTTCAGCCAGAGAGACTCCACCCTCACCCACCCATCTTCGCTTCAAAGGAATCATCCTGGAAAAAAGTTCCTTTGCTTTCCTGCGATTGAGAGCCAGATTGTCATCCACAAAAAAAATATTAGAGCTGCGGTTTGTTTTGATTTCTTCAATGACTTCATCCACTGGCCGCAATCGGTACTGATGCCCCATGATCAGCCCGACGGAACAAAAGTCACAATTGAATGGACACCCCCGGGATGTTTCCACTCCGAATGCTGACGGAGTGTATCCTTTTAAAGAGGTTTTGGGATAAAGGTCAAAGCGCGGCATGGGTCTGCCATCAAGCGGGATCTTTTTTTGTGCCTGATATCTGGTTTTCAGCTCTCCTTTCTCCGCATCATCCAACAACTGAGACCAGACTCCCTCGCCTTCTCCGATCACCACAGAATCTGCATGGTGGAGTGCCTCTTCCGGAACTGCCGAGGGGTGAATGCCTCCCATGACCACCTTGACTCCCTGCTTCCGATACGTGTCTGCAATATGATAGGCTCTCCGAGCCAGTTGTGTCATGACCGTGATCCCGACCAGATCCACATCCTCTCCAATACAGTCCTGTTCAAAAGATTCGTCCACTATTTCAATATCATGCTCTGGAGGAGTGTAGGCAGCCAAAAGCGGGAGATTGAGCTGCTGAATCTTAAAAGTCATGGCACTGGAGGCGTTTGTTGCGATCCGCTCATCTGGTTTGATCAACTTTATTTTCATGACATTCCTTAAAAATGTTTTTTGGGAAAAGCTCTGTTGATCCAGATCGTAAAACCTGAAAGACAATGATAAACGGAAAGAAACTCACAATCAATAAAAAATTATAATTATGAATATGTATGCATGAAATTTAAAGTCATAACTCAAACTAAAGTCAGAATCATATTTTTGATTAACAGGACATAAAAAAAGAGCTGATCATGATAAACTTGGATGGAAATGCATACAGATTTTATGAATAAGTCATGCTAGTAGAGATTCTTGAGATGAATCCCTTGATAGTACTTTTTCAACACTTCTTTATAGTCAGCACCAGCCCGGGCCATGCCAAAAGCCCCCACCTGACACAGACCCACACCATGTCCCCATCCTTTTCCATTGAATGTGAAATAGCGGATGTTCCCCTTCTCATCAAACTCTCTGTCAATGACAAAATAGGTCTCTCTCAGACCTAACACCCTTCTGATCCTGAGACCACTTATTTCTGCGTCTCCTTGTGTCCCTTTAACAGTGATTTTGGCAATTCGCTTGGATTCACCACGGGCCATGGGAAGGATATCCTTCACTTCTCCCACAGGATAGAAGCGATTGATCCTTCGGCTTATCTCTTCAATAGATTTCCCGACTCTCCATCTGTGATGACTGGACTTGCGGTCTAACACGTTCGTCTGATAAGGATAAATCACTTCCAAGAAAACGACCTTGTCTTCATTTTCAATGAATTTGATTCTCTCTCCTCCGACCAGCCGCAAATGGGAGACAAAGGTCCTTTCCCCCTCATAATTTTTAACAAAATAAGCGTCCTCAGCCATCATATATGTGCCTGCCCCTTTTTCCTCTTCAAGAATCATCTCTTCGTTTTCTAATCTTAAAAATCTTCCCTGTTTGTAGGGAACTCCTTGCTCTAAGAGGACCTTCCACAGACAATACGCCACTTCCCCTCTGGTCATCTGTTTTTCCGGGTGTTGGGCCTCTTCCAAAGAGGAAAAAATTCCGGACTGAATAAAATAAGCTGCATAAGATCTGGCTTTTCCGTTCCAGCCATTCATTTCTTTGGTGAGAAACATCTCTTCAGAATCCAATAATAGATTTTCCACTCTCTTGTTCCAGTCAAATAGAGAGACAGCTGTTTCAGTGAAGCTTTGATAGGTGAGTGATTCTTGATCTGGAAATTCAGAGGCTGGTTTCAGTCCCATAGCTTCAGCAGCCAGCTGAAGCCACTCTCTGGTTTCATAAAAGGACGGATTTTGTTTGTAGTAGGAGGGTTTTTTGTTTTCAGGAAGCACACCCAAACTGGTCAGAGCCGCAATCTCATAACTGATGTTCCGTGAATTAGAATAACTGGGGAGAACCTTCTGAGATGTTTGAAAAGCCCATTCTTTCTGGGATTCATAAGTGCACTCTGTGCTCCTGAGGTATGGAAGAGCCGGACCCATGAACACCTCTTCCACATTCTCTGTCCGTCCTCCGCAGGTGCTTGTGTAGAGCGCCTCGATGAGTTCTCCTCTATAGACCACCACTTCTCCTTTGGTCTGGTCAACTGCCTGTGTGCTCAACACATGTTCTGCATTCATTCCTTTATAAAACTGAGATCTTGGAGTATCATCCAGGTCATAGTCACGTCCGTTATTCAGCTTCATGTTCTTCAAAGCATAGGTTCTGGCTGCGACAGCCTGTGCTTTCTGAGCTTCCAGCTCCCTGAATTCATAGGGAGACAGCTCGCTCGGAACAACTGATTTCAAATAATCCTCGATATAAAGCGTGTTAATCAGAACAATCCCACGACGTCCTTTTTTCAATATAAAAATGCCTCTGTAATCCCGGTCTTGATATGACAAATAGCTCTGATAGCTGGAAGGAATGAAATACAAAACCGCATCTTCATTCAGACTCTTCACTTTATCCTCAACCATGATCCACAAGGGACGGGAATCCTCATCTGAAATCTCCTGTCTTATGATCCACGGATCATATTCTCCGATTTCCTCCAATCTGGCGATAAATCCAAGAGCATCGCTTCTGGTCGGAAAATCCCCCACATGGACCCGATACTGTCCTGTAACATCGATTCCAGCACTTCTGGTGATAAAGACCTTATGAAAAACCTTGCTCCTCAATTCCTGGGCCATCAATTCCGCTTTGACCCGCTCATCTGTATAAGCAACCTGAACCAAATACTTTTCATTCAACTGGTCTTTCTTTCCTTTAATATAAGCTTCCTGAACATTCTCAGCAATCAAATGATAATTGGTCTCCACTTCATAGATATTCATTCCTGAAGAAGCCGTGATCTCAATATTTCTAAGGTTTTCACCCAATCCGATTCTGATGACAGGCGTCTGAATGGAATAACCATGGAAAAAGTTCCTGCTGCTTCCATATTCCAAAGGCAGGCCGCCCATCAGAAAAAAAGATATTCCCAGCACGATAATATACTTTTTATTTTTCGAAATGAATTTTCTCATTTTGCTGACTTTTGCTGTTTTTATATTATTATAGGTGTTTTCGTTTTAATTTGTCAATAAAAATTACAATATATTCAACATTTTATTTTTCCTCTACTATATATTGTATCATAATCTGCTCAACAATGTTTATATACCCTAGCGGAAAACAACATCTCTGTCAAGAGGAAAAATAAGGATTTTTCTTTAAACTTTTTGGGTGAGACATTAAACTGTTTTTATGGAGGGAAATATGAGAAAAACAATTTATTGGATTTTGTGCCTTCTCTTATCTTTTTCGATATGCCTGGCTGATGGCATCCAAAGCCTTTCCGGCGTCTTTGCTCCGGGCATTGGAGTCCTGGATAAAGACGAAGACGGGCTTCCGGACCAGATCAGACTGTCTATCATCATTCCAGAAAATGCCTCTTCCTATGAAGTCGCCTCTGCATCTGATCTTGCTGCCCGAGCCAACCTGGAAAGCCTGGTGGTCGACTTGGATCTGGTATCTTCAGAAAAACAGGATGGGCATCAAATCAGCCCCAACTCCTTGCCTCTCATACTCAGCCACAATCCCTCATGGATCAAACAATCCTTTCCCGGAATAAAAGGGATCCCGAATGCACTTCCCTCTCATCAAGGATTGGTCCTGGTCTCTCAATGGAGAGAAAAAAAAGTTGTAGTGGTGACAGCCGGATCCCAAAATTCTTTGCTAAAAGCCAGCCGAGCCTTTTTCTTGAGATGGCCTTATCTCTGGGATGTATGGGGGAAAGAACAGGGCGCCACTTATTCCAAAGTGGAAGAGGATATCCAATCTTATCTGAAATCCTCTGGTGTCGCTTCATCTCAGCCCCATATTTCTTCGGCTCTTTATGAATTTGTTGACAAAGATTCCTCTTATGAAACCATCAACAGGCTGAAGTTCAACCAGGGCCAGATCAAAACACTCAGTGTGGACCTGGTCTTTGATGATGAAAAGGACAAAAGACAGTCCTGTAATGCCCTGAAAAGTTTGATGGTTGACCACAACAGAGGACAAAAAACCAAAATCCTCTCGTATCCGGGGTGTGGGGAAGTTGTTTTCCGCATCAGATCAAAAAAAGGCTCTGATCTATTGAGCCTTCCCCGAGTGGGATATCCCAAAAGAATACTGACTCCTTCTTACAAATCACCTGTTACCTTGAAGGTATTGAAAAAAGATTTTGACCTGTCCAATATGTTATCTCTCAGGGGAATCTATTCTGACGGAAACCAGGACAGGATCCCGGATAACATAAAGACTTCTATCATCATACCAGAGGACAGCCAGATGGCTGAAACTTCCCTCTTGGCGTCCCGGCTGGTCCTCCATACAGCCGGAGCTTCTTTTCCTTTGACTGTTCTGGACTGTGAAATCAAAGAACCTGAAAACATCCAAAATCCCATCATCATAGGAAAAACAAATGCTCTGTATAAAGAGCTAGTCAAAACAGGGAAGCTCAAGCCTCCTGATTTGAAACCAGGAACAGCTGCAGCTGGTATCATTCCCCAGGCTTTCAATGAATCCGCAGCTGTAGTTATCACTGGTTCAGACTCAAACAGCCTGGCAACATTTTTGGATTATTTATCCCGGATCTTTCCATATTTTGAAAATTATCAGACAGGAAATCCCAGACTGCAGGATATCGCCTCCTCTCTTGATGATTTCTTAAGGGGACAAAGAGGCAGTGCAGAGGGATATTTTCTTTATAAACTGAAAAATCTTTTCAAAAAAATCAAACACAGGAACATCAAAACACTTTCAGTGAATCTCTATTTACCAGATAAAAACAAGCCTTACCAGAAGTTCGTGGACCAATGGATCAAGAACGAAATCAACATCAATGATATCAGCACTGAGTCCTTTTCTTTAAAAGACAGCCGGACTGTTTTCCAGCTAGAGAAGGATTTCAAATGGGAAGCAGAAGAAGTCCTCGACCACATCAGAGAATATGCTCACAGCCAACAATGGAGCGGGAATCCTCTTCATATAAACATCGGCATCAGCGAATCTCCTGCCATGAGAAAAAAAGTAAAGTCAGAAATCAAACAGATCTTAGAGAAAAATCAAATCAAGACTTCATCCGTAGATGTCTTGTCCTCTTATAAGCAAGGCTTCTTTTGGATCAAGGAAAAGATTATCCCTGTTCTCAAATCAAAAAACGCCAAACGATTGGTCATTCGATTCTCCCGATTCAAAGAAAACCTGTCAGAACCAAAACGGTTCTACTCAGATCCATACAGGTGGCTTCAAGAGCTGTACCCCATCGATGACATCATATCCATGCAGACAGGGATTCCCTTGGACCACATCATCTTTGAAA
Source organism: Candidatus Aminicenantota bacterium (assembly GCA_014727835.1). Taxonomy (GTDB): domain Bacteria; phylum Acidobacteriota; class Aminicenantia; order Aminicenantales; family Aminicenantaceae; genus WJMT01. Next base: position 25,267 of record WJMT01000038.1, read on the forward strand.
TGAAAGAGGAACCAAAACCAGTCTATGAGGTCATAGGTACTGATGAAAACAACAGCCAAGTGTTGAAGGACCATTTCTCTCCTCATACAAAAAAAAGCCCCTATTTAAAAGTCCTTCCGGAATGGGGGGAGGTGAAGAGAACCACAGGATGGCTTCAAATCAAAGACAAGGGGAAAATCATCCGGGAGGCATCCATTGCCAGTGACATAGAAAATTTTTGGGATTTCTATCAGGACCAGGTGCTCTCGTCTGTCTATGATCACATCCTTCAAAAGACAAACAACAAACCAGAGTTTAAAAAACAGCCTTACTTCAAACGGCTTCAGATCGAGATATGGATGAGCGAACCGGATTTTAAGTTGGGGCTGGATGAGGAAATCATCAGCAGTCTGGAAGCCATCCATGATGAAATCTATTTTGACACCCTTGATTTTCTAAGAGGGATCACAGACATTCAAACACAGGAACAAGACCTTCCTGAGGACTCCTCCCGCTACTCTGCTCCAGGAAACGTCCTTCCTGTCATCCATCCTTCCACAGAAGGGAAGAGCAACAAGGTTAAAGTCCTTTTCCAAGACCGGCACTCAAAATATCCCTTTATGGATTTGAGCTGGACTGATGAGACAGGCAAAAACTTCCATGAACAGATCGCATTCAATCCCATAAACATAGACAAAACAAGCACCCCTTACCTCCTGTACAATGCAGAGAAAAAAAACATTGAAAATATTGTCTTAGAAGCAGAGATGGACCAAGAGGAATCCTATCTGACACTTATAGAAACCATCCGATGTTATAGGGAACTCCATGACTATGGGGCTATTCTGTCCCCGTTTGATTTTCCAAGCCTTCACAGCATCATTCTCAGGATGAAACATGAAGACATCTCTAAGGAAGAGAGGGTCCCGGTTATATCCCCTGATGTTCAGCAGTCTGAATCACACAGCCTTGAAGAAAATGAGCAGATCGTCCCCACCAAAGACATCATCTCTCCCCAGATGTGTCTGGATATTGTAGACAGTCTCTCTGTTTTCGAGTCCATCCATACTTATATTGGCGGCAGATCCTATGAAGGAAGAGATGTCCCTGTGATCGAGGCCTTCACCCCTATGGATCCTTTCACGTCTATTCCAAGGTTGATCACGTTCAAACCCACACTTTACTGCAATGGACGCCAGCATGCCAATGAAGTCTGCGCCACCAATTATATCCTGAGATTTACAGAGCTTTTGGCCAAAGAGGACGAATACAAATCCTTTGTCAATCATGTCAATTTTGTATTTCACCCTATGGAAAATCCAGACGGAGCCCAACTGGCTTACAGACTCCAGAAGCTCACTCCATTTCACAGCCTGCACGCAGGGCGATATTCCACACTGGGAATCGATGTGGGCCAGCAAGTCAATGCAGACCATCCCATCCTCCCTGAAGCTCTGGTACGAAAAGAACTGTACGACCGGTGGCTTCCTGATATTCATCTCAATCTTCACGGATATCCTTCACATGAATGGGTCCAGCAGTTCTCAGGCTATTCGCCGTTTCTTTTCAGAGACTACTGGATCCCCCGGGGTTGGTTTGTGTATTACAGAACCGTTTCCCTTCCAATCTACAGGAAATGGGCCCGAGCCGGAGAAGATCTCAAGAAATATATCATAGAGAATCTGAATTCTTTTGAAGACATCCGTTCCTCCAATCAATCGCTTTATAACCGTTATTTCCGATGGGCGGCCCGCTGGCATCCTCATATGAATCATCTCGAAATCCAGAGCGGAGTCAATATCTATTCCCAAAGACGTTCTTCCAATGAAAACAAGCTGACCGAGAGACGAAAAATAACATTTGCTCAACAAACTCCCGAACTTATGGATGAAACCGCCCGCGGAAGCTGGCTGGAATTTTTAGTTCAACAGGGAATCGCCTATATCAAAGCCCATGCCCTGTATCTTACTGAAAGGAGCTACCCGATTTCCAGAATCGAAGAAATGGTGAGAGATAAGATTCACATTCAGTTCATCAGAAGCCGGCCCGGAGAATCTGAAAAAGAGCTTCACTGAAACATCAATGCACCTTATCAGAGTTGTAAAACCAGTTTAAAACTGATAGTATAAAAAAATCAGATTGATTTCATTTCATATATGGTTTTAAAGATGAACCTTCTTTTAATGGACGAAGGCCGGTCCATATACGACATCGTGAAGAATTCTCCCCTGATCGGCAAATGTGAAGTCTTTTATTCGGACAACACAAATTCCATACTCAAATACATCAAAAAACACAACGTGGATGTGGTCCTGGCAGACTTTGACAGATATCCGAAAAACGCCCTTTCCCTTATCAAAGCGCTCCATCATTTTGATTCATTGATTGATATCATTCTCATCGGACAGGCAGAGACCACAGAAAAAGTTGTGGATATGATCAAAAAAGGAGCCACAGATTATCTCGAAAAACCGGTAAAGCAGGAGATGCTCAACCGAACTCTTCAAAGCTTAAACGAGAAAAAGAATCTAAGAAAAGAGACCTTTCTCCTTGAAAAAAGATTGGAAGAAAAATATTCATTTCAAGGCATGATAGGGAAAAGCCCCTATATGTTGGAGATCTTCTCTCTTCTGGAAAAGATCTCCAAATTCTTTTCCAGCATTTTGATTACCGGAGAGACGGGTACAGGAAAAGAATTGGTGGCCCACGCCATCCATGACCTCAGCACAAGGAGCAGCAGGGACCTGGTGATATGTGACTGTGTGTCCATACCGGAAAATCTTTTCGAATCAGAACTTTTTGGATACCAAAAGGGAGCTTTCACCGGAGCAAGCAAGAACAAACATGGTCTTTTTCAAGCTGCTCATAAAGGCATCATCTTTTTAGATGAGATCGGAGAAATTCCTCTATCCGTCCAAGCCAAACTTCTGAGAGTTTTGGAAAATCATCAGTTCAGACCTCTGGGATCTAATGAAACCAAGGAAGTGGACGTGAAGGTGATCGCAGCCACAAATAGAGATTTGTCCGAGTGCATTGAGAACAGAACCTTTCGCAAGGATCTTTTTCACCGGCTCAATAAGATGGAAGTCCATCTGCCTCCCCTAAGGGAAAGAAAAGAAGACATTCCTCTTCTTGTCCGATACTTTTTAAAAAATTTGAGCCAGAAAGTAGACAAAAATTTGAAGGGGACTTCCATGCAAGTCCAAAAGCTTTTTTCCAAATACAAATGGCCCGGAAATGTGAGAGAACTGGAAAATGTTCTGGAAAGAGCTGCTTTGGTCACCAAAAAAGAGTTTATTGCCCTCCAAGACCTTCCAGAATATTTTCAGAAGAACTCGGCTTCAATACAGAATACATCCATGATCCAGAAACAGAATCTCTGTTCCTTGGAAGAACTGGAAAAGGATTACATCACCTATCTGCTGGAGGAAACAGGACATAATATCAAAAAGACAGCCCGTATTTTAGATGTGTCCCGGACTACTCTTTATAATAAACTGAAAAAATATCACATCCCTCATTGAGATTCTAACGGATCTGATCTGACTCTCCATCCCTGTTCATATGTTCAATTGTTGAACATATTTTCTTTGATCATTGTAATTTCTTTCTTTTAAGCAACTTATACATTTTTTATCCAAGGAATGTTCAACTTCTGAACACTTTCTGCCTTAGGTTCCTTTCTCAAAAGAATCCCTAAGTTCTTTATTTTAAACAAGTTATAAAATTCATTGCTGCATGGCATCCATTTTGCACTTCTAAAGGGCAAATGAACAAACAAAGGATGTCATAAGATGAACAAACAAAACAAACACATATACAATATTCTATTTATTTTATTTTTGATTTCAACTTTATGTTTGGTCTCTTTAAAGGCGGAAGATCTCAATGAGTCCGAGGCGATGAATTCAGACCAAGAAGCCGCTTTCACTCTCATCACTTCCCAAACTCTGACTCCTCTTGAAAAACCTTCCTTGGAAAGCTCACTGTTTTTTGACGTTTCATCAAGGAAAAGTTCTCCCAAATTTTCTCTTAAACCCGCTGTTTTGAAAGCCGGAGCCACAAATTATCCAAAAACTTACCAATACATTCAAAATTATAAAAAATCTCATCGATTCGGCAAATCTTTGTTTGAAGCAAGCCTGATCACCAATTTGGCCCTGAATGCCGCAGATTATTTCACCACACAAGAGGCATTGAAATATGATGGATTGGAGGAAGGAAATCCTCTGATGAAACCCTTTGTTAAAAATGACCTGACTTTTGCTGCTGTCAAAATCGGTTTGACAGTGAGCAATTATTTCATCATGAAAAAACTTTACAAAAAAAACAAGGCTTTGGCATGGGTCGTGAGCATTGCCAGCAATCTGGTCTTGTCTTATGTTGTTTCAAGCAACATGACTCACATACATGAAGCCAAGAGCTGGTGAGTTTTCATCATGAAAGATTTCTTTTATTATTCGGTCATCATCAAAAACATCAACCGGCCATCCGGATCACTGCCCAGTTTGGATAGACTGAAAAAGGAATACATCTGTTATCTCCTTAAAGTCACAGGGAACAACAAAACAAAAACCGCAGAAATACTGAACATATCCATTCCTGGTCTTAATAAAAAATTGGACAGGTACGGCCTCACCCATTAAAATCTGAACCGCGCATAAGCCACTTCCTTGGATTTTTTTATATAAAACCTTCTCATCCAATTTCCGTATGTATTACTATCAAGAAATAATTTGCTTTACACCTAAAATATTTCATTCTAGAATGAAAAGTTAAAGGAGGAAATCATGAAAAGAGCGTTATCAATATCTATGGCCTTTGCTCTGATTCTCATTATTTCAGCGGCTCCTCTGTTTTGCATTCCAACCCAGGAAAACAAAACAGATGCCAAGGCTGCACAGGTCTTATCAAAAATGATCGATGCTCAAGGCGGAAAAACAAGGATACAAGGAATCAATGACATGACTGTCACCGGAATCATTGAACTGACTCAAATGGGTATGGAAGGATCCCTCACTCTTTATCACAAAGAACCAGACAAAATGCGAATGGATATGGAGATGATGGGCATGGTCATCACCCAAGCTTTTGATGGGAAGACAGCCTGGATGTTCAATCCTCAAACAGGAGAAAACGAAGAAGTCCCTGAGCAAATGGCAGCAGACTTGAAGAGACAAGCCCTTGGGAACGACTCTCTTCTGCATCCTGAAAAATACGGCATCACTTACACCTATGAAGGCACAGAAATGGTGGAAGGGAAACAGCACCATGTTCTCACCCAGCACTTTGAAGACGAATTTGAGGCCACTCTTTATATCGACTCAGAGACCTATTTGACCACAAAAAGCAATGCCGTCACCATAGACCAGAATGGAGTTGAGGTGAATGTGGAGACATTCCAATCAGACTATAAAGAAGTAGATGGAACCATGGTGGCTCATTCCATTATTTCCTACAGAGACGGGGAAGAATTTATGATCACCACTCTTTCTGATGTGACCTACAATTCAGGATTGAAAGACTCGCTCTTTAAAATGGATTGAGGATTATTCCTCTATTTCTGCCAGCACCCGGTGGGCAAGCTTAAGGGCACGTACGCCCTCGGATCCGCTGACTTTTCTCTGTTTGCCGTCGTCAAGGCATTTGAAGAAATTGATCAATTCCTTTTTAAGGGGTTCTTCTTTTTTGATCTCTAGAGACTTGATCTCGGTCTGTCTTCCATTCAAGGGAAAGACTTTGATCTCCTGGTCAATGTAATCTATAGAGTAATAAGAGGTGGGTTCAAATATCCTCAGATTTCTGACTTTGCCTTGATGAACCCGGCTGGCTGTCAATGTTGCCACACATCCAGATTGAAACTCAAGCCGGGCATTAGCGATATCAAATTTTTCAGAAAGCACATGAATTCCAGATGAACGGATCACTTCAACTTCATCCGCTATCAAATCAAGAATGATATCCAGGTCATGGATCATCAGGTCTAAAACCACATTGGTATCCAGCGAACGTGCTGAAAAAGAGCCCAATCTCTGGACCTCAATGAACTTGGGTTCGGTGACCAGGTTCTTCAGCCTCTCTACAGCTGGATTGAACCTTTCCAGATGACCGACCTGCAGGATGAGCCCTTTATTTTTGGCCAGTTCGACCAGTTCCTCTCCCTGCTCCACTGTATCTGTTATGGGCTTTTCAACCAGAACAGATTTTCCTTTCTGGAGCAGCTTTTTCGCTATAGGAAAGTGTTCATTGGTGGTGGTGGCCACAATACCCACATCTATAGCCTCCATCATATCCTGAAAATCCTCATAATAAGGTACCCGATGACGATTGCCAATAACCATGGCCTTGTTCCTGTCAATATCTGCCACTGCTTTCAAATCAGCTTCTTCTAGATAGGAAAGGATCCTTGCATGCTGAGTGCCGAGATAACCAACTCCGATGATTCCAACTCTTTTCTTTGCCATTTGTTACATATCTTTTTTTATTTTGTTTCAGTTGATTGAATTTTAATTTTTTAGTTTAATCTCTCTGAAAAAAATTATCAAATCATTTCCTTTGATCAGAAATGGAATCACTCACTCTTTGACAATAATGGATAAGCCTTTTTTATCTGCCAATTCCAAGCCCTTGCTTTTATCCAGAAAAAGAACCTTTCGGGCTTGGATACACAAGGCTGAACACCGGGCTTGGATAAGGCTCTGGATGGTCTTCAATCCCACTGTAGGCTGATCTATTCTGGGATCCTGATGAGTGCGGGCTGCTTTAAGCACCACACAGCCTGGACCGGCAACAGAGCCTCCTCGCTGTATGACCCGGTCTGTTCCTTCCATTGCTTCCACGGCCACTACTGCCTGATCTTTAACCACCACAGTCTGCCCAATATCAAGATCAGCGATCTGTCTGGCTATGGGCCATCCGTACCCGATCTCTTCTTTGATAAAGGAAGGGACTTTTTTCCCGGATAAAACTCCTTGATGGCAGAAAAGATCTGAAACAAATTGAGAGGGATCCATGACCTTTATTCCCTGACTTTCCAGGTAAGCAAACACAGCCTTGATCATTTCTTCTGGACTCCTGTTTGCTGGGCGTTCCATAAGAGATAACAACAGAGGAGAGAAGGATTCTTTAGAATAAATGACTGTATGTCTGACTTTTCCAGCCAGCACCAATTGGTTCACACCATTCCCTTGAAGCCAGGACACAAGGCGCATGAAATCTTTCACCTCAAAAAGACCATACTCATCTGAAAATTCTTTTAGCTTTGGATCTGATTCACCTTGGATTCCGGCCACAACACAGTCATATCCCTCTTTTTTAGCCCTCTGGCAGATATAAAAAGGGATTTCACCTGAACCAGCGATCACACCTAACTTTTTTTCTCTGCTCACTTCTGTTTTTTCAAAATTCCGCGCTTGGATGAGCTGATGAAATCCAACATTTCTTTTCTGTCTTCACAAGGCTCTATTTCCTTTTTGATCCTGTCCACTGCTTGGCGGGTGTTTAAATTCGACTGTATGATCAATGCATACATTTGTTTGATGATTTTTATTCGTTCCCTGGAAAATCCCCCTCTTCTAAGGCCAACAGCATTGATCCCATAAAAATGAGTGGGCCGGCTTCCTGCCACTCGGGTAAACGGAAGAATATCCTGTGTGACAACGGTTTGGCCGCCAATAAAGCTGTATTTTCCCACTCGGCAGAACGGATGCAGTCCACTCAAACCCCCGATTTGAGCATAATCATCAACAAAACAATGTCCCCCGAGAGTGGCACCATTGATAAAAATGGTATGGCTTCCCACCACACAGTCATGGGCAATATGGGAGTAGGCCATAAAGTAATTATCATCTCCGACTCGGGTTTCTTGTCCTCCTTTTTTTGTCCCCCTATTGACCGTTATAAACTCCCTGAATACATTTCGGTCCCCGATAATAACGCGGCAGGGTTCCTGTTTGTATGTGAAGTCTTGTGGTTCTGTTCCAACAGAGACATAATGTGAAAAAAGACAGTTCTTCCCGATTTTAGTATATCCGGTTACACACACATGAGCTTGGAGACGGGTTCCTTTTTCAATAGATACAGCTTCACTGATGATTGAATAAGGTCCTATAAAGACATCTTTATCCAATTGAGCATTTTGATGCACCTGGGCAGTGGGATGGATGAAGACATCACGGCTGCTCATTCATCTCCTCTCGGCTCAGTAAAGACGCGATGATATCAGATTCCACCACCACTTCGCCATCCACCATTGCTTTGCCTTTGACTTCGCAAAACCGGCTCTTTTGTTTAACCAATTCCACATGAAGATTGATCTGGTCTCCGGGAACAACCGGCTTTCGAAATTTTGCATTGTTGATCTTACTTAACATCATGAATTTATCTTCCGGTTCAGGAATGGAGTGGTAAAGCAGGATGCCACCACTCTGGGCAATGGCTTCGATGATCAATACGCCTGGCATGATTTTATTTTCAGGAAAATGCCCATTGAAAAAAGGTTCATTAAAGGTCACATTCTTGACAGCCTCGATAGATTTCCCTTTTTTCAGATTCAAAACTCTGTCCACCAATAAAAATGGGTATCGGTGAGGCAGAATCTTTCTGATTTCTTTTATGTAAATAGAATTAGGGTTTTTGTTTGGCTTTTTGCTCATCGTATCTCTGGATCACTTCAGTGGTGATGTTGATTGCGGGGCTGACATACACAGCACCGCTTCTCTGTAGGTCAAAAATGATATTCAATCCCTTTTCCTTCCCGATCTGTTCAATAATGGGCAAGACTTCATTTTGGATATTCTGGAAAAAGCGAGCTGCCATTTCTTGCACCTCTCTCTGGTTATCCTCATACATCCTCTGCCTTTCGGTTTTCAGCCTTTCTAAGTCTGAGTTGAGGTTCATCCGGGCTTCTTGAGTTAAAGTCAGACTCTGGGTATTGATCTTCTTTTGAAGACTGCGAATGGCTTCGTCTTTTTGAGCCAGTTCTTTTTGATTGCCTGTTTCCTTCTCCCTGAGCTGTGCCAGGACTTTTTTTCCCTCAATGGAATTTTCCAGTATCTCCTGTGAATCCACCACACCGATCTCTGCGTTTTGCTGAGCAAAACCAGTTGAAACTAAAAGAGAAAGAACGAGTGTGAGAAAAAGAATTTTACTTGTGCTCCTAAATAACATTTGATTCCTCCTGTTTATTATTCACAAAGTCTTTATTGTTAAAATGTCGTTCCTATGGCGAAACGAAATTTGAAGTTTGAATCCCCCTGCCTTGCGATCCGATTGTTGTATGAAAAAATGAGCCGGAAGGGAACTCTTAAGGCAGGAACAAATATCCTGGCTTCCAGTCCTGCGGATGTATACATATCACTGATATTCACCTTTTGATCAGGAGCATAGGCATTTCCCATGTCATAGAAAAATATGGCGTATACGGGTCCGCCTACAGGGATGATGTATTCGGCATTGAAAATCAATGCTTTTTGTCCTCCCAAATTGACTCCTTCTTGGTTCCTGGGTCCTATGGTATAAATATCATATCCTCTGATGGACCGTTCCCCACCCAGATAGAACCGTTCCCAAAAAGGAATGTCTGAGTCTTGGATGGTCTTGATAAATTTATATTCAATGTGAAAACCAAGAGACGTGTTTTTAATAAGAGGTTTATACAAAGTCCACTCAAAACGAGGTTTGATCATGGAAATATCCCCACCTAAGATCCCACCTGCGAATTTACAGTTGACCATATAGAGGGTTCCTCTTGATGGAGTCAATGGACTGTCTACTGTGTTCCTGTATATCATGGGAGAAATACTGCTGATATTGTATTTTCCGTAACCAAATCCAGCCCCATAATACGGGTTGTAGCCGCCCCCGAAACCTCCTCCGTAACCGCCCCCATATGGAGAATAAGGATTATAAAAAGGAATGAAATCTTCGTCGCCTTCGTACTCGCTGATATCCAAATTCTCTAATCCATATGAAAGCCGGGCTCTCCAGTATCCTTTGATCCGTCCTCCCACATGAAGGTCAATCCCTTTTCCTTTCCGATTAAACAATCCGGGATAAATCATTTCCTGGTTGTGAATACTGAATCCAGCATTCATAGGAAGGTCAAATATATACGGCTCTGTGAATCCAAATGAATAGTTCTTGATCCGTTTTCCGTACATAGCAACTAATTCCAGTTTCTCACCCGCTCCTAGGAAATTAACCGTGGAATAACTTGCGGAAACAAAAGCTCCCTGGTATCCGCTGTATCCCGCTGTGAATTGAATGTTGTTCCTCTGCAGCTCGGTCACATTGACTGTGACATCCACCTGAGATGGATCCTGGGGATCTGGCTGGATATCAGGATCCTCCTTGATCTCGACCAGACCAAGCTGATTGATCCTCAGAACACTGTTTTTAAACAATTCATAGCTAAACGGATTTCCTTCTCTGATCATCATCTCACGCCGCATGACTTTGTCATTGGTGTAGGTGTTTCCCCTAAACTCTACCCTGTGAATATAGGCCATAGGACCCTCAGCAATGTTATAAGTGACATTCACTCTCTTGTTCTTGGGATCCAGTCTCTCTACGGGAATGACTCTGATGTACATGTATCCAAAGTTTTGATAGAGTTTGCTGATCTCTTCCACTCCTTTTTCTCGGTCTTCGATGCTGTAGACTTCGCCTTTTTTTAAGGGAATCATGGTCCTCAAGTTTTGAGCATTGAAAATCTCGTTTCCTTCGATAGCGACATCTCCCACGAAATACAGATATCCGGCATCCACAGGAATCGATATTTTTTTCATAGTCTGTTTCTTGAAAAAAATAGATCTTTTTTCAATTTCTTTGATCTCTGGTTCTCCAACTTGAGCTTCCATAAAACCATGTTCTTTAAACTTTTCAACTAAGTTGGCCACATCAGCCTGCAGTTGCTCGGGTTTATAAGTATCCTTGCCGCTTGCCCAGGAGATGAAACTGTGCTCTTTATTTTCGCTTAAGGCATTCATGAGGGTGCTTTCTCTGAGTTTTGGTTTTCCTTCAAATTCCACATCACCGATCTTGATTTTGCGCCCCTCTCGGATATCAAAAATGATCTCAACCTCATTGGATTTCCTGTTCTTGACCTCTGCGTCCACTTTTCCCGAAGTGAGCCCTTTCTCTTCCATCATCTGCTCTATTGTTTTTTTGACTTTATTGACATGATAGGGTCTGTAATAGGAATAAAGCCCAATACTGGCGTTCTCTTCACTGAGTTTTTCCTCAATGTCTTTTTCTTTGATCTTTTTCCCTGTTTTGTAAGTGATTTTTTTTATGACCGGGTATTCTTCCACATAGACTTTGACGATCTTTCCGTTTTGTCCATCCTCGGTCTTGATTTCAATATCTGAAAAGTAACCTCTGTCCCATAGAGCTTTAAAACCCTCCTGGATGGCTGTTTTATCAAAATAATCGCCCTCATCAAAAGTCAGGTAATAAAGGATCATATCTTCAGTGACACGCTCATTACCAATGACTTCTATCTTTTCAATCACCTCCTGGCCGTATATCACCAGAGGAAAAAGAGCTATTAAAAGTATCACAATTATTCTTTTCATTTCATTATCCTTATATCATATTTACCTCTAAAAATAAAGACAGCCCGCTCTCTTTTTGGCATATAATAGCCTCTCTCATCCGCCTGAATCCTTCACAGGCAAACTTTTTCTTTGTGAACACTTCAGGATACTTAAACTTTAGCTGGGATTAAAAAGTTTCAAATCTTTATCTTCCATCAGGAAGATCTTGTCGCAAAATTGCGCGATCTTTTCATTATGGGTGACGATGATGGAAGACAGCTCTTTTCTTCGGTGAAGTTCGGTGATGAGTTTTAATATCTTTTCTCCTGTCTTCCAGTCCATATTTCCGGTTGGTTCATCGGCAAGAAGAATGCTGGGTTCATTGATCAAAGCCCTGGCAATGGCCACTCTTTGCTGTTCTCCACCGGAAAGTTGAGAAACCCGAACCAAGGCTTTATCTTTGAGATACACCTCTCTGAGCATGTTCAAAGCTCTCTGGTTTGATTCTTCCTGACTAATGCCTCTTATCAAAAGAGGAAAACTTACGTTTTCCTGAGCATTGAACTCAGGAAGGAGATGATAAAATTGAAAAATAAATCCGATTTTTTTGTTTCTGATTTCTGCTTTCTGTTTTTGCCCTTTGGTGTTGATATCTTCTCCTTCAATCAATATCTTGCCTTTTGAGGGCCTGTCCAATGCCCCGCACAAATTAAGAAAAGTTGTTTTTCCCACTCCGGAAATGCCCATTATGGAAATCAATTCATTCTTTTTCAGCGAAAAATTGATATCCTCAAATACGCAGAGTTTCCCTCGGGGAAGGGAATACTCTTTTTTCAAATTGATGATCTCAAGCACATTACTCATACTTTAAAGCTCCTACAGGATCGATCTTGGAAGCTCTGTGAGAAGGAAAAAGAGTGGACAAAAAACTGATCAAAATGGCAGAAAAGATGATGATCAATAAATCCACAACACTGATCTTAAAAGGAACATACGGGATTTGATAGATATCCACAGGAACCTTTATCAATTCAAATGTATTTGCCATCCAGCACCATGCCAGGCCCAGAACCGCACCAATGCAGGTCCCCAAAATTCCAATGGTTGCACCCTGCAGAAAAAAGATCTTTCGAATGCTTTTCGGGGTGGCTCCCATTGCCATGAGGACTCCGATATCCCTGGTCTTTTCCATGACCATAAGGATCAGGGTCGCGATGATATTCAAGGCAGCCACCAGGATGATGAGAGCAATGGTGAAAAACATAAGTTTCTTTTCAAGCTTGAGAGCAGAAAACAGAGACTCATTCATCTCCATCCAGGTAGTGACATATGTCTCCGGAGGAAGAAGAGGTCTTATCTGTTCCTTGAGCTCAGGAGCTCTGAAGATATTTTTGATCTTGACTTGGACAAGATTGATCCGATCCTCCAGATCGAACATATCTTGCGCTGTTTTCAGATCCACCAGAGCTGTAGAGGCATCATATTCATAAAGGCCTGTTCGAAATATGCTGGTCACCCGCAGCTTTTTGATATTGGGAAAAAGGCCTGTAGGGGTCAATCTTGAGGACAAGGAAAGAATGGTCACCATGTCACCCACTCCTGCGCCGATATCAAAAGCAAGGTCCCAGCCAAGCGAAATGCTTCCTCTTCCCTTATCTGATTCTGGAACAGTCCCTCTTTCCAATTTTTCTTTCCAAAAAGATGCTGTTTCATCTTTTTTGAAATCAAGTCCTCTGAGAATAACCCCGGAACTTTTATAAGGTCCTTTTATAAACACTTCTTTATAAGCCACCGGGCTCACTTCAGTGACATCATCAATGGACTCTAATCTCTCAATAAAACTCTGGTAACGGAGAATCCCTTGACCGGATCCATCAGATACCATGATATGAGATGTGGACCCCAATATTTTGTCCTGAACATCTTTTTGGAATCCGGTTATCAAAGCAATGGCAATGACAAGGGCCATAACCCCGATGGTGATTCCTAATACAGAAATCAATGTGATCACAGATATAAACGCCTGTTTCCGTTTGGCAGTGAGATATCTCTGAGCCACAAACCATTCAAACTTCATATTTTTCAAGTCCTTTAAGACCCATCCAA
>WJMT01000039.1 GCA_014727835.1 Candidatus Aminicenantota bacterium
CATAGACCTTTTTGATCATCTCAGCCCAACCTTTAGAAGGAATAAAGGGATCTTCGTCTTCAATCATAAGGGGACACAAAGGGTCGGCATCTTTTTTTCTCATCTTTCCCCTGTGGGCATTGGCATAGAGGCCGTAATAGCGGACCATAACCTGACCTTTATCCGGAATATGTGAGGTTACCCGGGCTATAAACTCCATATAATCCATAGACTCTCTCTCAGAGCTGTGTTTTCCGTATTGATAGACCACCTGCCCCTCATGCAGGGATAATCTTTTTAGAGAGAGAATGGGTCTAATCATGTATTTGCCCACCCTCTCGGTTTCATCTTTGCTTTCAGTTCTGACTTTGGAATGAACATTGAATCCTGTATGGTGCCAGTGCAGTATCTTTTGGACAAGGTTTTGATTGATTAACTTTTTTTCAAGAAGAAGAGAGAAGACTTCAAGTGTGAAAAGCTTACAAAGCAGGGGGTCGTTGAAATGAGGGACCCTGTTGAACTGTGCTTTTTTATCTGAGCCTCCCTCTGTGACTAGGAAGTGAAGATGAGGATGGAAGTTTATCCGGCTTCCGAATGACTGGATCACCGCGATGATGCCCGGAGTGATATCTTTTTCTGTAGCTGCCTTTAGGTATTTAATGAGCGCTTCTTTGCCGCAGACACAGAGAGCAGAGAGAAGCGAACGGTTGAATTTAAAGAATATCCGCAGCATCTTGGGTATGGTAAAGACCACCTGTCGGTGAGGGGTGTCCAGGATGAGTTTCTCCCGCATCCACTCACCCCACTCTTCACGGCGTTTGGCATGACAGGAGGGACAGAAGCCTCTGGTCTTGCAGGAAAACATAAGAAGTCTTTCCGTCCCGCAATCAGGACATCTGATCCGCGCAAATCCACACTTTGGATTGCTGCAGTCCAAGTACTTGTCGACCACTTGCTGGATAATAGGCCTCAGGTGACCAAAGTGTCTTGTAAACCTGTTTTCATATTCCAGAAGGAATGACTCAAAATAATGGAAGAGCACACGGTAAAACACGGTGCGCTCCGGATGACGTTGGCAATAGACCCTGCTCATGGCAGGGACATTGATTCAAGAAATGTGCCGAGAAGGAGAAATGACTAAAGTTCTCTATTGAGTGATAGAATAGATTTTGGAGTGAAGTCGTAATGTGTAAACAGTTGTTTACAAACTAAGGATGGAATCAGCTTCTGCTTTTAGATCAAAGTGAAGATCAAAGTAAAGCACTACAGAGTGTTGCACAGATCCGGCTCCATTGCGGATTGATACTTTTGTGCTCTTTTTTATCTAGTGGGAGTCCAGATTGGCCTCGTTTTGAAAGTTTTGGTCTTGTTTCTGTCAATGTTTAGTGTGGAACACCAGTAATTGACTGCTTTTCGGCTCAGATTTCGGCTGTTTATCAGTACATCAATAAATTTTTTCATGCCGCTTTTTTTCTGAACCTCTTTGATATAGTCAAAACCGCCAAAGTTAATGGCTCTTTCAATTTCGATTTCAATGGGTATAGAATCAGGCTCGCCGTCCCAGAATAATTCTTCTCTCATTTGATAAACTCACAGAAAAAGTGTTTGATGTCCTTCCATGCCTCATCTGACATTCTTTTTATTGGACCGCTCTTTTTTATCAACATGATAGAGTCTTTTTCTCTTTCCGCATCATCAAAATATACAAATGATGTTCTCAAATGATATTCGTATCGACTCTCAACACCATACTTCTTTCTGACGAATGTCAGGATATCTTTAAAATGATGACCGGTGTTTCTTAATAAAAAAAATAAGTCAACAAAATCTTTTGCAGATCCGCGCTGAGTTATGGCGAGTGCTTTCATGGCCTCGATGTCGTTAAAAGAAGCTAGGGGACAGTTTATACTTTTATTAATTTTGATGAATTCAACTTGGGATAGGAGGGGATAAGGATAAAAAAATAAGGAAAATTTAATATTATTAGAAACAAATAAGATGACAGTGTTTTCTTCGATGAGTTCTATAACAACATCTTTTTTAAAACATTTCTCCATGGCATAAATGAATTGTTGTGAATTGAATTTTTTTGGAGTGAACAAATCAAGATCAACCGATATTCTGTGATTTAAAAAAAGTGAGACAGCTGTTCCGCCGGCAAGATAACTGCCATCCGGAAGAATCTTGCATTTATTTATTTGAATTAATTGCTTTTTCAGGTTCTTAAGTGCATCTTCCCAATTCATAGATATATTTTACCATTATCTGATGTAAAAAAAAATGGGAAGGCAGCAGCTGCGCCAGGCAAGAGTCAGTTTTAAAATCAAATGGTAGACAGGTCTTAGATTTCCCAATAAATACTCACTCATTGAAGCCTACTATCATAACAGCAGAAGGCTTTACAACCGGACTGAGATCATGGTCCGATACGATGATTACCGGTTTTTCTCTGTAAGCACTGAGGTCAAAGCAGATATCCCTCATTACCCTCCAAGCTACATCTCCCTGGAGTCAGCTTTGTTTATGCATGGGATTTCAGAGCAAACACCGCAGGTGTTGACTTGCATCTCGACCAACAAAACCAAAACATTCCATACAGATATGGGCGAGATTGCCTATTATCATGTAAAGAAAGAGCTCTTTTTTGGATATGAATTTTCAGACCAGTTCTTCCTGGCTTCTCCTGAGAAAGCCGCACTGGATTATGTTTATATCCAGAGGAAAAACGGACAGACTCCCTCTATGGATGAGTGGAACTGGGAAAATTTGGATGAGGAGAAAATTAGTTTGACCGCCGAAAGGTATCCAAAGACGGTTCAGAATCAAATTGAAAAGGAATCTCCCATTTTGCATTAGCTGGTTTGACATCAAGAGCTCTTTTGACTGTATATAAATCCAATCTGAATAAAAAATTATTTTGTTGTATTTTGTACAACAATTGTTGTGAAATATTCAACGATAATTGAATGAGATTTGGAAGAGAAAAAAGGTAAATAGGTATTGTGTCCCTGTATTTAGATGATGGCGGACTCGAGGATGGGGCGGGATTCCAGGATGCGCCGGGGAGTGAAGATGGAAAGGTCCAGCACCGGCTTTTTCCCCAGGATGAGTTCCGAAAGATAGCGGCCTACTGCAGGGGCCTGCTGCAGGCCGTGTCCGGAGAATCCATTGGCCAGGAAAAGTCCTTTGAGTTCCGGCCATTCGCCCAAAACAGCGTTTTCATCCAGAGTGTTGACAGCATAAAGCCCTGCCCAGCCCCGCTCGATCCTCAGCCGGTCAAAGGACGGTACAAATTCTGCCAGCTCCGGCCACAGCCTCTCTCTAAACACTTCCGGGTCCCAGGAAAAATCAAAGCCTTCCGGGTCATCACCAAAGGACCGTCCTGACAGGATTTTGTCTCCGGTTTCAGTGCGGAAATAAAGACCGGAGGGGAGGATGGTCAGGGGGAGAGGGGATCCGGGTTTTTCCGCGGGTTTCAGGGCAAAGACCTGGCGCTTGATGGGTTTGATGGGAAGAGAGACCGAAGCGGTCTCTGCCAGTTCCGAAGCCCAGGCTCCGGCTGCATTGACCACACACAAAGAGGAGATAGACTTTCCGGATTGGAGTCGAGCTCCCTGAAGCCTTTTTTTACTCTTTATGAGTTTGACAGCTCGGTCCTCGATAATGTGAGCGCCCAGAGAGCCGGCTTTTTGTCTGAATCCATTCAGGAAGGAGTGAGGGTCCAGGTACCCGTCATCAGGACCCCAGGTGCCCCCGGCTGCGCTGTGGGCTGTATAAAGAGGAAACTTTGATTCGATCTCCTGGGGTTCCAGCCAGTCCGCCCGGCATCCCATCTCTTTTTGGAGCTCCAGGTCTTTGAGCGCGCGATCTTTGTTTTTGGAGTTGATGAGAAAGAGATTGCCTTCTTTTCGAAAACAAAGATCAGGCCGATCCTCGTCCACCTCCATTTTTTCAGGGAATTTCTTTATAAACTCCTGGGTGAACTGCGAGATCTCGATGTTTTCCTTCAGACTGAACTGAATGCGCACATTAGCTAAAGAAAGGGGGGTGGAAGCCTGAGAATAGGTCAGGTCTTTTTCAACAACAGTGACCTTAAGGTTCTTGTCAGCGCTCAGCAGAAAATAAGCTGCGGCGCATCCTATGATTCCGCCCCCTATGATGAGCACATCACAGGAATTTTCTCCTTGAGGCATTAATTTTTATATTTTTCAAACCAGCTCATCAAATAAAGCTGCTGCAGAAGTCTGTGGGAGGGACGTCTCCAGCCGTGGTACTCACTGGGCATGCGCACCAGCAGGGTGTCTTTTTTGAGCATTTTGAGCGCCCTGTAGTATTCTTCGCTCTGGGAGATGGGGGTTCTCAAGTCCGCTTCACCGGTCATGACCATAGTGGGGGTTGTGACGTTGTCCACATAGTGAAGAGGGGAGCGGACCGCGTATTCCATGGGGTCTTCCCAGGGGTATTTTTTAAACTGGCGGTACCAGGAGGCTCCGTCTGTGGTGCCCACAAATGAGTGCCAGTTGATGACCGGGCGCATGGACACAGCAGCGGTGAACCGGTCGGTGTGGCCCACGATCCAGGCGGTCAAAACCCCGCCCCCGCTTCCGCCGCACACAAAGAGATTGTCCTCGTCAATAAAGCCTTTGGAGACGGCTTCATCCACTCCGGCCATCAGGTCATCCAGGTCTTTTCCAGGGTAAGAGTACTGGATGCCGTTGACAAAGTCCTGTCCGTAGCCGGTGCTTCCTCTGGGATTCATGTACAAAACCGCGTATCCATTGGCTGCAAAGTTCTGCCAGGACCAGTTGAACCGGACCGAGTACATGGCCCAGGGTCCTCCGTGGATCCACAAAAGCATAGGATATTTTTTGCCTTCTTCAAACTCAGCCGGCTTGATGAGCCATCCCTGAAGGTCCAGACCGTCCGGGGATTTGAACCACATCTCTTCCGCTTCACCCAGCTTTACTCCATCCAAAACGTCTTGATTGACATCCACAAGCTGTGTGAGTTGTTTTGGCTCCCGGAGATTGAAGGTCACCAGATATCCGGGACGGTAAAAAGTGGAGCGGGTGGAGGCGATCTGTCCGTTTTCGGCCATGGACAAGCCGGAGAGATAGTGGTTTCCCTGGGTTATTTTTTCGATATTTCCCTCTAGGGAGATGAAATAAATGTTGGCCGCTCCTTTTTCAGCCATCAGATAGTAGAGGCCTGAATTGTCCTGAGCCCAAGTCACATAATAGGGAGAATTGGGAAAATCTTTGCCCAAAAGGCGCTTGTTTTTTCCCTCTAAATCCATGAGATAAAGATTGGAAAGATGGCTGGTGTATTCCTTGTCATCGTATCCTGTGTAAGCGATCCATTTTCCGTCGGGAGAAATTTCCGTACCGCGGTCAGGGCCTTTCCGGGTGGTGAGGGGAGTGATGTCCAACGTTTCCAAATCCACGCTGTAGATCTCAGTGTCGCCATGGAGGTATTCCGCATCCGGTTTCCGGATAGCGCTGAAATAGATTCTCTTACTGTTTGGTCCCCACTGGGGGTCACTGTGGGAGTAATCGCCGGAAGTGACTTTTTGGGGAGTGCCGCCGATGCGCGCATCAATGGTGTAGATGTGGGAATAGCCTTTGGGCACCGGCCCTCTTCCGTCTCGTCTCCAGGACAGCCGGTCAATGATGATAGCGGGTTTGGCCCATTCCGCTCCCCTGGGTCTTTTAGGGAGCTGGACCTTTAAAATAGGATCGGTGTCTCTGATGTACATGGTGAAGGCCAGCTTTTGCCCGTCCGGGGACCAGCGCAAACTTGAGGGAGAGTTGTTCAAATGGGTGAGCTGAGCAGTCTCTCTGGTGTCCAGCCACATGATGTGTATCTGTGTGGAGCCGCTTCGATCAGAGAGAAAAGCGATCTTTTTTCCGCAGGGAGACCAGACTGGAGAAGAGTCGCTCCAGGTCCCGTGGGTGAGCTCTCTGACCCGCTGTCCCTCGGAATCCACGATCCACAGATTGCCGGTGTACCGGTCCTTTTTTTCATCCACCCAGCGGCGGACAAAGATGATGTGTTTTCCCTCCGGGGAGATGATGGGACTGGAGATGGATTCCATGTCCATAAAGGTCTCTTTATCCAAGAGATTGGTTTCTTTGATTTCAGCCTGCAGTGTGCTTTGAAAAGCAAGGGCTGCAGCCAGAAAAAAGATGAGGGTTGAGATTGATTTTTTTGACATTGTTTGCTCCTTTAAAACCTGAACTGTTCATAAAAAAATGGCGGTGTTTTTATTATTCAGTTTATTTTACATTCCGATTTGATTTTGTAAAATAAATTTTTTATTGAGAGGGTCTGGTTTTTTCCATCTGAACATTGAGCGGAGGAGAGGACTTGTCTTTGTCCTGTCCCATATACAATGTGGTATGAGGAAAGGGAATTTCAATGTCCAGCTCATCAAATCTCTTTTTGATCCGGCGCTTGAATTCACGTCCCACTCCCCACTGTTTGGCCGGCAGGGTTCGGGTCCTGGCTCTCACCACCACTGCAGAGTCATCGAACCGGTCCAGGCCAAAGATCTCAACGGGCTGGAGGATTTGTTCCTTCCAATTCGGGTCTTCCCGCATTTCCTTGTCAATATCCTTGATGACTTCCATCACTTCATCCGCATCTTCTCTGTAAGCCACCCCTATATCCAGAAGATAACAGGAGTATTCTTTGGTCTTGTTGGACACAATATCAATGATGGAATTGGGGATGAAGTGAACATTTCCTTCCAAGTCACGCAGCCGGGTCAGCTTGAGGTTGATCTTTTCCACCACTCCGGATATGCCACCCACTTCCACGATATCTCCAACCCGGATCTGGTCTTCAAGAAGGATAAAGAATCCATTGAGGATGTCCTTGACCAGACTCTGTCCGGCAAAACCAATTGCCAGACCTGCGATTCCGGCTGCTGCCAGCAGAGGGCCGATCTCTATGCCCACCTGGCTCAGGATGATGAGCAGAGCCAGGACCACCACAGTGATTCTGAGAGTATTCCGGATCACTGAGCTTATGGTGTCCGCCCGTTTTCTGGACTCCTCATCCTCTTTTTTCTTAAGGAAGAGTTTTGAGAGTCTTTTGGAAAAGCTTTTTACGATTCTGAGTACCACCAAAAGAGCGATCAAAATCAGAACTATGGTGATGCCTGATGAAAGAAACCAATCCTTTAAAGCTTTTAACATGGCCGCATAATCCATTGTTTTGCCTCCTTATTTGATGTTTTTGAATGTTTTTTCAAACTTGATTATTCTTTATTATATGGTTTATTTGAGTGAGAATAAAGAAGAGAGCTGGGGACTGCCTCTTATGACAAATCATTTGGCATCGTTGCCATGGGTGTGGTATAAGGAGACGCAGATGAAAGTGCTCGAATACCTTCAGTCCCCCAACATCCAGAAACTTCTGCTTTCCCTTCTCACCATTTTTATTGCCTATATTCTCACTCTTCTCATCAACCGGATCGTCAACAAGACCATCAGTGACCTGAAAAAACGCTACACAGTCCGAAAAGCCGTGGTCTACATCATCTCGGTTCTGGCTATTATCAATATCATTCTGATATGGGTGAAGGAGCAGGTCTCTGTGACCACTCTTCTGGGCATTGCCGGAGCCGGTCTAACCCTGGCTCTGCACCAGCCGGTCACAGCCATAGCCGGTTGGCTGCTTCTTCTCATTCGAAGGCCGTATGATACCGGAGATCGGGTTCAGATTGGAGATGTCAAAGGGGATGTGATCGATATCCGTCTTTTTTACACCACTCTTCTAGAAATCGGCAACTGGGTGGGATCTGATCAAAGCACAGGACGAGTGGTGCACTGCCCCAACAGCAAGATATTCACTGAATCCATCTTCAATTACACCCGGGGATTTGAATACATATGGAACGAGATCAAAATCACGGTCACTTTTGAAAGTGACTGGGAAAAAGCCAAACAAATCATCCTTGATGCAGCGGTTCATGACGACCTGGATTTGGGTGAGGCAGCCAGGGAACGGATCAGCCGGATGTCCCGGAAGTATTTGATTCACTATGAGAAGCTCACTCCTGTGGTGTGGTCCAACATTGTGGATTTTGGAGTGGAGCTCACACTTCGATATATGACGGATGCCCGGAAACGAAGGTCCAGCCAGGATAAGATCTGCCAGATCATTCTGCGGGAGTTCAATAAAGAACCGGATGTGGAATTCGCTTATCCCACTTACCGATTGTTCAAGCGTGGGGAATAATAAAATTCAGGTGTGGCTTGTGCTCCGTTCAGATTTTATACGCCATTCTTCTTCGTTTTTCTCGGCTCCTGCGTAACTCCCCCCGTTCGTGGGTCAGACATACTCGTCGTCCGGCTTTGCCGGATACCCTTGAAAAATTCATCAGAAGGCTAAATCTTCAATGTCGCTTCATCCACACCTGAATTTTATAGGGCTTGAGATGTGTGGCTTGTGCTCTGCGTTAGCGGTTGGCCCAGTTGTAGCCGGCGATAAAAGCCAGTTTGGCGATGTCAGCCATGATATCCGGATTGATCCTGTAGATGGTGTCTCCGGTGCCATGATAGTCGATATGGGGTCCGTTGGAAGCAAAGGAGGCGCAGGGGATCCCTTTTTTATAAAAGGGGACATAGTCCGAACCTCTCACTCCCACTCCTCTGAAAAAACGGGTCCGCCCTAAAATGCCTATGGATTCATCAGCCTGCTGTATGATGGTGTGGAGCTGTTCTGGATCAGGAGTCATGGAACAGCTGGTGCCGTCCCCTTCTCCCACCATGTCAAAATTGAACATACCGTCCACTTTTTCAAAAACCGGAGGGATGTGGTCAGCAAAAAAGTGAGAACCCTGAAGGCCTTTCTCTTCAGCGCCGAAGAGCACAAACACCACAGAGCGTTTGGGTTTTGTTTTCAGCTGAGAAAAAGCCTGGGCGATCTCCATCACCACAGCGCTGCCGCTGGCATTGTCATCAGCCCCGGCAAACAAAAGGCCCATGTGTTTGCCGCAGTGGTCAAAATGCGCTCCATAGACCATGCAGTGTTTCTTAAGGTCCGGGTCTGAGCCCTCCACATATGCGGCGATGTTGTATCCCTCAGCATCCGGAAAATGACGGGATGTGACTTTATAATGGACCTTAGATGAGAGGGAAAAAGAAATGGGCTTTTGATAGGTCAGAAGGTCTTTTTTGAGCTCTTTGGATGGGACGCCTTTTTCTTCCAGCATCATATCTGCGGTTTTCTCACTGATCACTGTAGGGGTGAAGCCCTGGATCCAGTCCATGTTGGGATTGGCAATGGGCTCCGGATAGATGTAAAAGATTCCCAGAGCTCCTTTGTCTTTGGCTGTCTGCATCCGGTGGCGGTGTTCATCGTGTTTTTGAAACCGTTTGTCAGAGCGGTCCGGGGTGCCTCTAAAACAGAGCACAAATTTTCCTTCCACTTCCAGTCCGGCATAGTCATCATATCCCAGTTCCGGAGCTGAAATGCCCCAGCCGGCAAACACCACTCTGGCTGTGTGGTCCCCGCTGTCACTGGAGAGAAGCGGCAAAAAATCTCTTTCTGCCTGAAGTTTGGTTCCTTTGTCCGCTTCTTTTTTATAAAGGGTCATCTCAGCACTGTCCACAATGGTGTAGGGAGAGTCAAACGGCTGAAGGCAGCTGTCATCAATAATAGGTCTGAGGCCCCATTCTTTGAATTTTTTGGCTGCCCATTTGGCTGCGGCTGTGTATCCCGGGTGCCCGGTGTGACGTCCCTCAAATTCCGGGGATGACAGTGTTTTGACATATGAATAAGCATCCTCAGGATTGATGAATTCAAGACCAGAGGAAAGGTTTTTATCTGCTTCCTGGGCTCCTACTAAAGAAAACAGCAAAGCTGCCGTCAGCGCAAGACTGATTTTATTCCTGAATTTCATTGCTTCCTCCTTTTGTTCTCTTTCTCCGGATTTCTTTCATCACATTCTTATGAAGAACTAAAAAATAATAGGCGATAAGGCAGGCCATGATGAGACCGAACCTGAGGCCATTTCCCAGAAACAGGGAAACCAGTGCATAGACCAGGACTCCGATAAGAAGAAAAAGATGAAAGAAAGAGAAGAGCCAGTCAATCAAATCGGATTTCATTTTCTCCTTATGGATATGATTTCAATGGTTTCTCTGGGTACATCCCGCATTCCGTGAGCGGTCATGGTCTTGGTGTTGGCTATGGCTTCCACTACATCTGTTCCCAGGGTGACTTTGCCGAACACACAATATCCCCAGCCGTCCTCTGTTTTGGCAGTATGGTTCAAGAAGTCATTATCTGCATGATTGATGAAAAATTGGCAGGTGGCGGAGTGGGGATCCATGGTTCTGGCCATGGCAATGGTGTATTTATCGTTTTTCAGGCCGTTGTCCGCTTCATTTTTGATGGGTGCATTGGCCTTTTTTTCTACAAAATCCGGGCCGAGTCCTCCGCCCTGGATCATGAATCCTTTGATCACTCGGTGGAAAATGGTGCTGTCATAAAACTGGCTGTCCACATAAGACAGAAAATTTTCTACTGTGACCGGAGCCTTGTCTTTGTAAAGCTCAACGGTCATGTCCCCTTGGCTTGTTTTGATTTGGACTAAAATTGTATTCTCCTCTGCATAGGAATTGGTGCTGAAAAAAAGTACTGAAACAAACATCACAGCGAGTAAAATTATTTTTTTCATTTTTAACTCCTCTTTATCTGATTCATTCAAAAAAGATTTCAATGCAGAATTTACAAAATATCAAAATGCAGTTCAAAAAGCAATCAAAGGGAAACATTTCGCATTAAACTTTTTTCTTCAATCATGTATACTAATCAGAACAATGTGTGAACGGAGGGATCAATGAGACAAGCTCAGGACTTATGCAAAGGCATCTCTGTTCTAGTCTTTGTTCTTTTTTTATTGGCTCCTCCTGTTTCAGGGAAAGGAAATATCGAGTTTGGATTTCACTATTCCAGTTGGAGCATGAATTTCCTGCGGGGGATCATTGAAGATATGCTGGGAGAGGGACTGGAATCGGCTCTGGAGGATGATATTTTTTCGGCTATTCAGGATGATTATCCTTATCTGGAACAGGAATATTATGAACAGGATGTATCTTTTGATTCGAGCGGGGATAATTTTGGGTTTGAATTGAGGTGGTATCCCGGGGGACACAACGGCTCATTCAGCCTTGGCTTTTCTGTGGAAAAGACCACGATGAGAGTGGCGCTCCCCGATGTGTATGCGCTTATGGACCTTCGGCCAGATGGGTCATTTGAAGCAGATGCCAGCGCTGAATTTATCATCAATCCGCTTTCGTTTCATTTGAGCTTTCGGTGGGATATCATTCCGTCATCCCGAATCCGTCCTTATTTCACTTTCGGTTTCGGTGCAGCTACAGGCACAGCCCTGGAAAGTGCAGAGCTCAGTTATGAATACTCGGGGGAGCTGGAAATTCAGGGCCAAATAACGGAATCTTATTCTGAGGATGTGACCAAAACATTGGATGAACTCCGGCAGGAACTGGAGGATGAAGGGGAGGAATTTTTTATGCCGGGATTCATTCCGTTCATCCAAATGAACCTGGGTCTTAAAGGGGAAATCACAGAGAATTTGCATCTTCTTTTTGATGCCGGGGTATGGAACGGATTTCTGCTTAGAGGAGGGATCGCCATAAGGCTATAATGAAGGGATCATGATATTCGATTCTGGCTTTTGCTCTAGGCCATCACGAGAAGCAAAGCGAAGTGGTGATCTGACGAACATTTTATAAAGGAGAGAAGGAATGAAAAAAAGGATTGGAATATTGGTTTTGATTGGGTTTGTGTTTTCAGTGTCTTATCTGCCGGCTCAGCGGTCTGGAATGCAGCTGGATGATGAGCAGAAACTGCTGCAGGTGATGCACTCGATTCATAGCCAGACGCTTTTCAATTATGTTAAAGAACTGGCCTCAGATAAATATTGGGGGCGATTGACCGGTACAGAAGGGTACAATCAGAGCGCGGAATGGGTGATATCCCATTTTGAAAAATGGGGTCTTTTGCCGGCTGGTGATAACAACACTTTTCTTCAGGCCTTTCAAAATCCGTATACTCTTGTGTTTGAAGACTGTGATGTGTGCATGAATATCCCGGTGGATGGAGAGATGGTGAAAAAATATTATAAATACGAACAAGAGTTTATTCCCGGCTCCACATCTGGATCCGGCGAAGTCACGGCCGAGGTGGTGTATGTGGGGTATGGAATCACGGCTCCGGAACTGGATTTTGATGAGTACAAGGGAATGGATGTGGAAGGAAAGATTGTTCTGATGGAGAGGGAAGCTCCGGTATCGTCTGGGGACGATCCTGAAGTGTTTCAAAAATGGCGTCCTTATTCGTTTCATCAGTACAAATTGAAAAATGCAGTGGCCCATGGGGCCAAAGGCATGCTGTACAATTACCACATCACCAATCCCAACAATGCCTATGATGAAAATTTCATCTACTCTCATGTGGGACAAACCGTGGTGAAGGACGTGTTTGCAGGGACCGGAAAAGACCATGGGCCAGTAGTGGCCCGGATCAGAAAGGAGCTGAAGCCCCAGTCTTTTTCCACCGGAAAAGTGTTCACCATTAAAAACACTACTGAGCATCACTCGGATGGAATAGCCTACAATGTCATTGGAATAATCCAGGGTTCAGATCCCATCTTAAAGGATGAGGCTATCATCATTGGCGGTCACTTGGACCATTTGGGACGCTGCTATGAGATCATGCCCGGAGCCAATGACAATGCTTCGGCCGTAGCTGTGATCATGGGTCTTGCCGAAGCTCTGGCCAAAAGCCCTGTGCAGCCCAAGAGGTCGATTCTGTTTCTTTGTTTTGGGGCAGAAGAACAGGGAGTGGTGGGATCCAAATATTATGTGGAAAACCCCGTGTTTCCTCTTGAGAAAACCGTGTGCTTGATTAATATGGACGGAGTGGGAGCCGGGGACAAATTGAGCGCTCTGTCTGCGGAGAACTTCCCTGAGCTGTGGGGCTATGTGAAAAGAGCCAATGAAAAATACACCCACCGGCTGGTTTTCCCTCGGTATTTTTCCAACATTGCCCGTCCCCGGTTGGATGCAGCCCGGTTTTTATGGGCTGGAGTCCCATCTCTCTCATTCAGCGCTTTCGGGACCCCTTCTTATTATCATGTGACCAAAGACAACATAGATATCATCACTCCTGAAATTATGGAGGACCTTGCCCAGATGCTGTTTATGGCGGTTCTGGATATAGCCAATCAGGATGAGGTTGATTTCAGGAAAGCTCTTAACTGATGGCGCGGTTTCACCTGCCCACAAAAATTGTTTTTGGCTCCGGCTCTGTGAGTCAGGTCAGAAGGATTGCGGAACATGAATTCAAAGCCGGCCGCGTTTTTTTGATCACTGACAAAGGAATCAGGAAATCCGGGATCGACCAGCGCATCATAACCCAGTTTGAGAGGATCACTGTTTTTGATGAAGTTGAGTCCAATCCCAGACATGAGACCGTCAATAAAGCCGGAAATATAGTGAGAAAGCTCCAACCTGACATCATCATCGGTCTGGGAGGGGGGAGCGCTCTGGATGCATCCAAAGCCGTGGCTCTTCTGGCCACCAATCAAGGACACATTGAGAGCTATGAAGGCAAACACAAGTATGAGTTCCCTCCTCTTCCGGTTTTGGCTGTGCCCACCACCTGCGGAACCGGAAGTGAAGTCACCTGGAGTTCAGTGATCACTCATACAGAGAGAAAATTCAAGATGTCCATCAAAGGTCCTCATACTTTTCCAGCCGCAGCAGTGGTGGACCCGGATTTGCTTTTAACCCTTCCCCAGGACCTCATTGCTTCAACTGGGATGGATGCCCTGGTTCATGCTGTGGAGGCGTATTCTGTCAAGCCAGCCACCTTTTTGACCGATTTGTTTGCCAGGAAGGCCATTGAGCTTATTTTTTCTTCTCTGGAAAGAGCCTATGAAAAAATCCGGCATGACAGTGAAGCCAGAGAGAATATGATGAAAGCCAGTATGCTGGCAGGTATGGCTTTTGGAAACAGTGATGTGGGTGCAGTCCACTGCATTGCAGAATCTGTGGGGGCTCTCTATGACATCCCCCACGGAGTGGCCAATTCCATCTTCCTTCCTTATGTGATGGAATTCAACCTGCCTGAAGCTCAAGAATCGTATGCAGAAATCGCAGAGGCGCTGGGAATCAAAGGGAAGAGCCAAAAAGAAGCGGCGGAGAAACTGATCAAGCAAGTCAGAAAACTGTGTTTGCGGCTGAACATCCCGAAATTCAAGGATATAGGGATTCAAAAAAGTCAGTTCCAGATCATTGCAGAGAAGTCTTTTCAGAACAATTCCAATCCTTCTAATCCCCGGGAAGTCCGGGCCAAAGACTACCTTCAGATTCTTGAGGCTGCCTTTTTAGATTGAAAGGGCGCTGTAAATACCAAACAATGGAGATAAGATGAAACATAAAAAAACCATAAAAAAAGAAGTTGCTTTCCCACTCCTGATCCTTTTTGTTTTGACGTGCTTCTCCTGTGTGAGTCATAAGGACCGCTTTTCCTTTGTGTTTCTTACAGACATGCATGTTCAGCCAGAGCTTCATGCCAAAGAGGGATTCCAGCAGGCTGTTCAAGTGGTGAACGAATTGAAACCTGATTTTGTTTTAACAGGCGGTGATTTGATTATGGATGCCAACAGCCAGTCTTTTGAACGGGCTGATGAATTATACATCTTGTATAGAAATATTTCAGAGCAGCTTGAGATGCCGGTTTACAATACCATGGGAAATCATGAAATATTTGGAGTGGGCCGCCACAGCGATGTGGACCCTTCTCATCCTGAGTTCGGAGAAAAGATGTATCAAAACAGAATTGGAAAACTGTATTATTCTTTTGATTATAAAGGCTGGCATTTTATGGTCCTTGATTCTGTTGAATTCACTCCGGATCATCAATGTGTAGGAAGAATCGATCCGCAGCAGATGGAATGGATTCAACAAGACCTACAGTCCGTAGCTCCTGAGACTCCTATTGTGATCAGCACTCACATCCCTCTTGTATCCGCTTATCCAGTGTTCGTTGGGAATCCTGTGAGGAGTGGATCAAGCTCTATTGTGGTGAATAACGGGCCTCAGGTCCTTCAGCTTTTCAAAGAACACAATCTAAAGCTGGTGCTTCAGGGACATCTTCATTGGATCGAGGATATTTCTATCGGGGGCATCCGCTTCATCACCAATGGTGCAGTGAGCGCGAACTGGTGGGAGGGTCCTCGTGATGGTCTGCAGGAAGGATTTGGTCACATTAAGGTCAAGGGAGATTCCGTTGAATGGGAATATATAGATTTTCAGTGGGATCACGCTCAATTTGACCATAAAGAAAAACAGTAGAAAGACAGTGTATTCAGTCAAAAAACAAGGAGGATAGGGATATGAATCAAAAAAAGTCATCTAAGGTTTATCTCGGGATTTTGCTGGTCATGACTCTCATGTTGATGCATCCATTGGGATTTTCAGAGACCAAAAAAGCTTTGACTTACCAGGATATCATGAAATTCAGGGAGATCCATGATGCTAAGATCTCAGACAATGGTCTTTGGGTGGCTTATTCTGCTGAGCCGGGAAGAGGAGACGGGCAAGCTGTGATCAAAGGCATTGGAAATGGGATAGTCTTCACCATTGAGAGAGGATCCGAACCCAGGTTCACCAAAGATTCTGCCTGGGCGGGGATGGTTTTAAAACCCAAGGCTGTTGAACAGATGGAGGAAAAAAAGGACAAACCCAAAAACGGATTGGGTCTTCTCAATCTGAATACCGGAACTCAGAAAAGAGTAAAAAACGTCAAATCCTTTGATTTTTCAGAAGATTCCGCCTGGATTGCCTATCATCTGTATAAAGAGGAAGAAAAAGACAAGAACAAAGAAGAGAAGAACAAAAAAAGCAGTGACAAAGACACGGGAACCACCCTGATTCTCATGAATCTCAATACAGAAAAAAAGATCGAGATGGCTTATGTGTCTGACTATGCTTTTGATGAATCCTCCAGGTTTTTGGCCTGTATCACTCTGAAACCAGAAGGAAAAGAAAACAGTCTGAGCATCATTAATTTGTCGCTGGCCGGAGAAAGCCGGGAAGACATCCTGAAAGAGGACGGAATGAAGTTTTTTGATCTTTCCTGGACTGAAGACAAAAGCCGGCTTGCTTTTACAGCTCTCCAAGAAGTCCAAGAGGGTCTGGACAAAACTTCTCTTTATATCTGGGACGGCATGGCAAAGGAATTGAACGAGGCGGTCTCGGCAGAAGAGAGTCCTAAGGGATGGATTCTTCCAGGAGAGAACAGCATTTCCTGGAGCAAGGATGCAAACCTCCTTTATTTCGGGTTTAAGCCCAGAGAAATCGCTGAAGCAGCGGAAGCGCTTAAAGATGAAGATGAAGACAAAAATGAACTGCAGGAAGAGGACCTATATGATGTGAGCCGGATTTTGGAGAAGAGGGGAGTGGATGTCTGGCACTGGGATGATCCTTTTATCAACACACACCAGAAGAACATGTGGCCCCGGACCAAGGAACAGACTTACCTGGCTGTCTATCACACAGATACCGGAACATTCACCCAGCTTGCAGATAAAGACATGCCCCGGGTCATCACCAATGAAAACAAAGACTATGCCCTAGGATACCTGGAT
Source organism: Candidatus Aminicenantota bacterium (assembly GCA_014727835.1). Taxonomy (GTDB): domain Bacteria; phylum Acidobacteriota; class Aminicenantia; order Aminicenantales; family Aminicenantaceae; genus WJMT01. The sequence continues at coordinate 16,667 of WJMT01000039.1, forward strand.
GCACCCTACAGAAAAATGATCACCTGGTATGGGTGGCTGAATGACCTGTATCTGGTGGACCTTGAAGACGGCTCCCGCAAGCAGGTGGTGTCCTGTTTTGAAGACAGGGCCTCTCTTTCTCCGGAAGGACGTTTTGTGGTCTATTATAAAGACAGACATTGGTATATTTTTGACAGCTCCTCTTTTAAGACCCGAAATCTGACCATGAAGTGTGATGTGCCTTTTTACAATGAGGACCATGATTATCCCAGTGCGGTTCCCAGCTATGGTGTGGGCGGTTGGCTGGAACAGGACCGGGCCGTGTTGATCTATGATAAATATGATATATGGAAATTTCCCGCCCAAGAGGGAGAACCTGTGAACCTCACTGGTGGTTTTGGGCGGGACCATGATTATACCTTCCGCGTCATCAAGACTGACCCGGAGAAAGAATCCTATGCCCTTAAGGAAAAGCTCCTGCTCTCTGCTTATCACAATCATGATAAAAACTGGGGCTTTTACAGGGCGCAGCTCAACAAAACAGGCGTGCAGAAGCTGTTGGAAGAGCAGAAAAAGTTTAGCTTTATTGCCAAAGCCCAAGAAGCGGATGTCATCCTTTACACCAGGGAAAGCTACACTGAATTCCCTGACCTCTGGGTCAGCAGTCTTGATTTGGATTCCTCGGAAAAAGTATCCCGGGTCAATCCTCAGATCACAGAGTTTGCTTGGGGTGAGGCAGAATTGGTGGAATGGGAAAGTGATGACGGCATTCCTCTTCAGGGAGTGCTCATCAAACCCGGTAACTATGAACCGGGAAAAAGATATCCGGTGGTGGTCTATTTTTACCGGTTCTTCTCACAGCGGCTACACGAATTCAATCAGGTGGTCATCAACCACAGGCCCTGTTTTCCTTTTTATGCCAGCAATGGATATGCGGTGTTTCTTCCTGATATCCGTTTTGATATCGGGACTCCCGGGTATTCTGCCACTAAGTGTCTGGTGCCGGGCATCCATAAGATCATAGACATGGGTGTGGCAGACCCGGATGCGGTGGGACTTCACGGCCATTCATGGAGCGGATACCAGACCGCTCATGTGGTCACTCAGACGGATATATTCAAGTGCGCAGTGGCCGGTGCACCTGTCTCAAACATGACCTCTTCTTATGGAGGCATCCGTTGGGGTTCAGGAATGGCACGGCTTTTTCAGTATGAAAAGACTCAAAGCCGTATTGGAGCGAGTCTTTGGGAGAGGAGAGACCTCTACATAGAAAACTCTCCTCTGTTTTTTGCAGACAGGATCAGCACCCCGCTTTTGATCATATTCGGTGATGAAGACGGTGCTGTTCCCTGGTATCAGGGCATTGAACTGTATCTGGCTATGAGACGTCTTCAGAAAGATTGTGTGTTTCTCACATACCGAGGGGAACCTCACCATCCCCAGACCTATCCCAATAAACTGGACTGGTTTAAAAAGATGAAAGAGTATTTTGACCATTATTTGAAAGGGGAGGAGGGACCAGACTGGATCACCAAGGGAGTGCCATACCGAGGAAAATAGAGTCTCATAAAAAAAGAACGTCGTTTTTGTAAAGGAGGAACGAGTGAAAAAGGCAAAATTTTTCTTGAGTTTGATTGTTATTCTGGTTTTCACCCAAAGCGCTGCGGCTGAGATTCAATCCCCTGAGGATTTTTTGGGATTTGAGGTGGGGGCGGACAGAAAACTGGCTGATATGAATCAAATCATTGAATATTTCAGGAATCTGGGTGAACAGAGCCCCCGCATCAAGGTGAATGAAGCGGGTCTGACCACAATGGGAAATCCTTTTCTTGTGGCTGTGATCACATCAGAAGAAAACCATAAGGGGCTGGATAAATACAGACAGATCCAGCAGAAACTCGCAGATCCAAGGAATTTGAATCCCGGAGAGGCGGACACACTCATTTCTCAGGGAAAAGCTGTGGTCATGGTGAACTGCTCCATTCATGCCACTGAGATCGGGGCCAGTCAGATGTCCATGAAATTGGCTTATGACCTGGCTGTAAAGGATGATGATTGGACCAGAGAGATTCTGGACCAGGTGATCCTGCTTCTCACTCCTATGCACAATCCGGATGGGATTCAAATGGTGGTGGACTGGTATAAACAATATTTGGGAACCCAATATGAAGGCGGACGCATGCCCTGGCTTTATCACAAATATGTAGGACATGACAACAATCGGGACTGGTTTATGTTCACCCAAAAAGAGACTCAATTGACCATAAAAGTCCATAATGACTGGCATCCTCATGTGATTGTGGATATGCATCAGATGGGAAGCACAGGTCCCCGGCTGTTTGTTCCTCCGTTTGTGGATCCTTACGAGCCCAATATCGATCCTATTCTCAGGCAGGAAGTGGCCATGATGGGAACATTTATGGCCACAGAACTGACCTCAGAGGGAAAAGCCGGTGTGATGCACAGTGTGTGGTTTGATGCCTGGACACCGGCCAGAGCGTATCATCATTATCATGGGGGAATCCGTATCCTCACTGAAGCAGCCAGTGTCAAAATCGCCACTCCTATTCATGTTCCATGGGACAACCTGAGTCCCCAGGTCAAACAGGAATCTGTAGCCATGCCCATGCCTTGGAAAGGAGGGGAATGGACTCTGGGTGATATTGTGGACTATGACATGACTGCTGTCAGGGCAGCTTTGACCAATGCGGCGCGACTCAGAGAAAATTGGGTGCGCAATTATCACCGGATTTTTAAAAATGCTGTGGAGAGAACCCGGTCTCCTCACTGCTACCTGATTCCAAAAAAACAGAAAGACCTGGCTACTGCTGTGAAAATGCTGAATATTTTGAAAATGGGAGGAGTGGAAATTCACAGGGCAGAAGAGCCTTTTAAAGCCCAGGGCTATGAGTATCCGGAGGGGACTTTTGTGGTGTATATGGCCCAGCCGTTCGGGGGATTTGCCAAGACTCTGCTGGAGCCCCAGGTCTATCCGGAGCTCAGAGAGTATCAGGGAGGTCCTTTAAAGACACCCTATGATGTGGTGGGGCACACGCTTCCTTTTTTAATGGGTGTGGAGGCTGTGAAAGTGGATGAACCGCTGGAAGTTCAAACTCAACTTTTAGAAGAGATCACAGCGCCTGAATCTGTGATCCAGCTTGACTCAGAGGCTGACTTTTATGTTTGGGGCCATGAGTCTAATGATGATATAGTGGCAGCCAACAGACTGCTGAAAAAAGGATACCGGGTCTTCTGGGCTGCAGAAGATTTTTCAGCCGCAGGAACCGAGTATCCCAGGGGGACCATGCTGGTCAAATCTTCTGACAGCACAGTCCAGGACTTGAGACAGGCATCCCAAAACATCTGTGTGCAGTTTGAGGGGATTGAAGGCAGTCCCGGAGTCAAAGTCCATTCCTTCCAGAAACCCCGGATAGGGCTCTATAAAAGCTGGACAGCTTCCATGGATGAGGGATGGACTCGATTTGTGCTGGAACAGTTTGAATTTGACTATCAGAGTCTTTTTGATAAAGACATCAGGGCAGGGCATCTGAATGCGGATTGGGACGTGATTGTGTTCCCCAGTCTCAGCACCCGGGCCATTGTCCAGGGAATGTCCAAGAAAAACATTCCTCCTGAATATGCAGGAGGAATCGGTGAGATTGGTGTGAAAAACATCAAATCCTTTATCCAAAGAGGCGGGACACTCATCACTCTGAATTCCTCCTGTGAATTTGCCATTCAAGAGCTTCATGTGGGAGTGGAAAACTGTGTTGCAGAAGTCAGGCGCGATGAGTTCTTTATTCCGGGCTCTTTACTTAAAGTCATCAATGTAGCCGATCATCCCATTGCTTATGGATACGGAAGGGATGCCGCGATCTTTTTTAGAAGAAGCCCGGTGTTGAAAGCCTTTGAGGGGACCAGTGTAGTGAAATATGCACCGGATTGCCTTCTCAGTGGTTGGGTCAGCGGGGAGGAGCATGTCACTGGACAAAGTGCGCTGGTTGATGTTCCTTTTGAAGAGGGGCGTGTGATTTTGATCGGATTTCCCGCTCAGTACAGGTCCCAATCACATGGGTCCTTCAAATATTTTTTCAATGCTCTGTTCTATGGAGCCAGCCAATATTCTGATATCGAATAATCCGGGATGAATGATATTTGATATATTTTCTTTGACCGGCTGATTTTCTTATGATATAAGCGTATGGAGATATCAATGACCGCATCCTATATTTTGGATTTTTTTTCAAATATGAAGGAAAAAGGGGATTTCAAATGAATGCAGTGAAAAAAATACTTGGGCTTTTGATTATTTTGTTTATTGGGCTCCCCATATTATTTGCTGTGATATGGACTGTGGGGATCACAAGAGCTGCTGTGTCTCCTGAGTTTGTTTCTGACCTTCCTCAGGAAATCATTGAAGAGGTGCCTTCTATTGTGGATGAAGTGTTTAAAGAAGCACAGAGAGAAGAGCTGATGTCTGATGAAAACACCAGAGCCTGGTTTCATGCCGCTTCTGAAGTGGATGTTTCGCCGCGTGAGCTGATGAAGTCCATGGGACTGCTGGACTGGCTGGAAAATGAACTGTCCGGAACTTTTGATGAGATCGGGGATGTGCTGAGAGGAAAAAGAAGGACCGGTCCCATTGTGATCGACCTCAGGCCCTTAAAGCAGGCTTTTGTAAGTGAAGCGTTTCAAGACTATATGATCCAAGTCATTGATAAGCTTCCCCCATGTGATGAAGAGGGAATGGAACGCTGGTTCATGATGGTGGAGAAAGATTATGATCTGTTTGAATTCCCCCCATGCAGACCCGATATTCAAGTTTCCGATCAGGTGATCCAGTCGCATCTCAGAGAGTTCACCCAAGACATATCGAACGAAGTGGAGTTTTTTTCAAACACCCGTTTTGTGCCTTTGAGCATCTCCAGGATTGTCAAACTCCTTTCCTACGGTCTGTTTCTTTTGCCCTTGTTGATTCTTCTTCTGGGAGCAGTGATCGCAGCGACCTCACCAGCAGGATTTTTCAGATGGAGCGGATTGTCTGTGCTTGCCGGAGGATTGAGTTCTTTAATGCTTGCTCTGTTTGTCAAGCAGTTGGCTTTTGCCGGGATCGGATTTTCTCCTTATTCTTTTTCAGAAAGCTGGTCTGTGGAACTTCATGAACTGGTGATTGAAAAAACAGCTTGGATCCAGATGGCTGTGGTGAATCATCTGTTTTCCCCGGTGATTGCTGTGGCCGGAGTGGTGAGTATCATAGGATTTGTCATCTTTCTGCTTTCCTTTATTGCCAGGAGCGAGCCAAAAACACACAAACAAAAGCCCGCTGAAAAGCCCGCTGAAAAACCCGCTGAAAAACAAGTCAAACCAGAAACAAAACAAGAACAAAAGCCGGCTGCTGAGGAAAAATCCGCAGGTTCCAAGAAGGAGCCGCCAACTCAGCCTGAAGGATCTGAAATCCCGGAAAAACCCAAAAAATTACCGGAAGAACCTGAAAAAGAGAATAAATAGGCGAAAAACAAGGAGATAAAATGAGATTAAAAATCATTTTTAACATTTCATGTGTTGTCTTATTTGCTGTTTTCCTGAGCATGGCTGCGTTCGCCGAAACAGAGCTGCCGGATCAGAGGACGTACACATCCAAATGGACTCCGAGACGAAATATCGCCAATATCCATATAGGAGGTTTGTTTTCTTTTATTCGGTCCGGATATGACTATGAATACACAGATATCATTTATGCAGAAGATATGATCCTTACTGACTCAGTAAAGAACTCCGAAGCTTTGGGATTTTCTGCCGGAGCCGGTTTTTATGTTATTGAAAATTTGGAAATCGCTTTCAATCTCAATGCCGTCTCTAAATCCCTCAGCGGCCTCTATGGATTCTGTCTGCCCAATCTCTACTTATGGGAAGATATTGCTTGCGACGAAGCGTCAGCAAACCCGGTTTTCAAGAATACAGCGTTTCATTTTGCTGTGAATATCCATCCCTTGACCACTGGAAATCTCAGACCTTTTGTCGGAGCTGGCGTGAGTTTGATCTGTGGGAAGATGGATCTGCTCAATGATATCATCTATGAAGAAAGTTTTTTCATGGACTGGACACATGAAATCGATATCACAGAAGTGGAGCTTGTTGAAACAAATTTGAATAAATTCGGTTTCAATTTCAGCGGGGGCATGGATTTCTATATCACCAGCAGAGTGGCTTTTTATGCTTTTGGTAGATACATCATTGCAAAAAAGGAAATGGAACATCCCTTGACTTCTCAATGGGAAGACGGAGAGACCCTGGAATTGGATTTAGGAGGACTCTCAGCAAACCTGGGGATCAAGGTTTTCTTTTAAAAACTTTATTGATATCCAATCATAAATAAGATGAGCACTTTTCAATTTCTGGACTGGGTGGTAGTGGGGCTCTATTTTGCGGTCCTGCTGGGTATTGTCTGGTGGGTGAGCCGGAAGAAGCAGGAATCCCCGGATGATTATTTTTTAGCCGGGCGTCATGTGGGATGGTTGGTCATCGGAGCATCCATATTTGCTTCCAACATCGGCTCTGAACACATCGTGGGACTTGCCGGAACAGCGGCTAAGACCGGAGTGGCTATGGGGCATTATGAGCTCCATTCCTGGCTGGTGCTGATGCTGGGATGGGTGTTTGTGCCTTTTTATATGAGGAGCCGGGTGTTCACCATGCCCGAATTTTTGGAAAAACGCTACTCCTCAAAAGCCAGATGGTTTCTGTCTCTCATATCACTGGTGGGTTATGTTCTGACCAAAGTGTCGGTCACTGTTTATGCCGGAGCTGTGGTGTTTCAAACCCTGATGGGGATTGATTTCTGGTCAGGCGCTTTGATCATTGTTATTCTCACCGGAATCTATACAGTGATCGGAGGACTCAGGGCTGTGGTCTACACAGAAACCCTCCAGACATTTGTGCTGATCGCCGGTTCTGTGACCATCACAGCGATCGGGCTTTCCAAAATCGGGGGGTGGAACAATCTGGTTTCTATAGCAGGAATCGATCATTTGAACCTGTTTTTGCCAGCAGACCATCCGGATTTTCCATGGACCGGCATGATTTTTGCGCCTCCCATTGTAGGGCTCTGGTACTGGTGTACAGACCAGTATATTGTCCAGCGCACTCTAGCTGCAAGAAATGAGACCCAGGCTAGGAGGGGGACCATCTTTGCTTCGTTTCTCAAGCTGCTTCCGTTTTTTATTTTCATCATCCCGGGAGTCATAGCATATGCTCTGGCTCAGACCGGTCAGATGCAGCTTGGAGAAGCAGATCAGGCCTTTCCCGCTATGGTCAGAGCATTGCTCCCAGTGGGGCTCAGAGGCCTGGTGGCCGGAGGTCTGCTGGCCGCTTTGATGAGTTCTCTGGCTGCGGTGTTTAATTCCTGTTCCACATTGTTCACAATGGATATTTATAAAAAGCTGAAGCCAGACTCATCTGAAAAGGCTCTGGTCTTGGTGGGCCGGATCGCCACCGGAGTGGTGGTGGTGACCGGAATCCTATGGATTCCTTTTATGAAATTCATTTCCGGAGAACTTTACCATTACTTGCAGAGTGTCCAGTCTTATATCGCACCGCCCATTGCTGCGGTGTTTCTTTTGGGGATCTTTTTCAAGCGCATCAACTCAAAAGGAGCCATGACAGCTCTGGTGGGAGGATTTGCCATCGGCATGCTGAGATTAGTAGCAGAGCTGAACAAAGGGCTCCTCAGCGGAGTGTTTCACACCTTTGCATCGATTAATTTTCTCCATTTTTGTGTGTATTTGTTTTTGGTGTGTATTGCCATTATGGTGGCGGTCAGTTTGCTGACCAAAAAACCTTCTTATGAAAAGATCAAAGGGCTGACTTATGCCACCACTGTGGCTGAAGATAAAGCCAGTTCCCGGGCCAGCTGGAATGCGAGGGACGTGATTCTCTCCCTGGTTGTTTTGGCCATCATCGCCATTGTGCTGATTTATTTTTCACCCATAGGTCTTTGGTGAGAGGTGAAGTGCCCTTAGATTTTATCTAAATATGAATTATGGACAGAGAAAAATGATGAAAAGATTCTTAATTTTTTTAGCAAGTCTTGTTTTGTTGGTTTCTTTATTTCCATACTGCACTTCCCGGGCACAAGTAGCTGAAGAAGATATTGAAATGGATATTGTGGGTTGGGATGCGGGACAAGGAGTCCTGTCCTGGACTTTTGACAGAGATGAGCCCAAAGAGATCGAAATATTGGAAAGTGAATACAAAGGAGACAAAGCTGAAATCGTGATTTACATCAAGACCCAAAGCAGCCCTCAGGCGATTTTTACTCAAAAGAGACAAGGCAAACTGCGGCTGCAATATGTATGGAAGGAAAACAAGTGGGATCTCCAGAGGATTGACAATTTGACTTTTAAATAGACTTCTGATTGATTGATTTCGTGTTAGGTTTGTTCATTATTTGATCTCTGTTTCCACAGTGAAGGATTGGCAGTTGTCATGGAGAATGGTGATTGTTTAGGATCTTTGTTGATCCACGGTTTTATGTGCCCAGTTAATGATGGGCTGAAGTCTTGCTGGCGCCAGTTTTTTGAGCTCTTTATAGGATACCCACCTGTACTCGTGATGCTCGGGCCGTCCCAGTTCCGGATTGATGGAAAAGGTGACTTTGGACCGGGTGGTTTCTGCAATGTAATAGCGGGCTTTCTTCTTTCCCCCTCGATAGGGTTCAGTTTCTTTGTGTTTGTGTCCCCATTTGAACTTCAGTTCTGAGATACCTGACTCTTCTTTGGCTTCCCGCAGAGCTGTGGCTAGAGGATTTTCCTGAGATTCAACTTCTCCTTTGGGAAAGTCCCACTTATTGTAGGCCCTGAGAAAAAGATATTTCCAATGGCTTTTCTCTTTTCGAACAATGATTATGCCGGCAGACAACCTCATTTGTCCTTATTTTTTGGTTATGATTTGAACCAGCTCAACCCTCCGGTTGAGTTTCCGCCCTTCCTCAGTCTGGTTGGAGCTGACCGGACAAAGAGGCCCCGCACCTTTAGCTTGGAGTCTAGTGCCGGAGATCCCAAATTCCTTAATCAGTTTCTGAACCACAGCACGGGCCCGGTCTAGAGAGAGGTCCATGTTGTAATCCAGACTTCCGGTCATATCTGTGTGACCCACCACATAGACTTTCAGCATGGAATGGCTGTTGAGCATTTCGGCAATGGCCTGAAATGTGGGCTCAGATTCGGGCTTAATGACTGCGCTGTCAAAATCGAAAAAGATTCCATAGACCACAGCACGCCCGGTGGATTCAATGTCTCCGGCTAAGGCCTCAGGATCAGCAGTGACTTCCTGTTCCATGGCTTTTGTCTCTACAATGGTCAGCCTATAGTCACTGCCGTCAGAACTGACCCACAGATCGATCCAGATCTCTTTGTCTTCTTGAGTCACCTTCATGGTGACACCTCTCTCATAGAGAATGGTCCCTCCGATTTTTCTGATGGCGTTGATGTGATTTTTCTCCACCATCAGTTGTCCGGGAGATTCAAAACCTTCTTTCAGCGTGTAATCAATCACCCATTTTTGACCCTCGATCACGTACTCATTATCCTCCGCATCATAAAATTCGTGGGAGTCGTAATTGAAAAATTGATATTCACTTATGTAGAAGTTGTCCATCCGGGATAAAAGAGGATGATCCTGACTCCCGTCCACATCCTGTTGAGGATGCAATGTAGGCCCTGATACAGACAGCAGAAAAAGAAAACAAATAACCAGTTTAAAGTTCTTTTCCATTTCTTTTCCTCCTTAAATTTTTTTCAGAAAAATCCAGTGCCAATCTGAGGTACTGCTGGCACAAATCTCTGGCCTTGTCTTTTTGAGAAAAATCGGGCTGTTTATCGATCCGGCTCCGCAGTTCATCAGTAGTGAGCCGGTCCGCCTTGAGATGCTCAGACAGCTCTTTAGCGGCCGATGTCTTACCGGTTCCCGGAAGCCCTGATGTGATGACCAGCATGATGTTTTGCTGGTTTTATGATACAGAGAATCAGCACATTTCGTCAAGCTGAGAGAGCTGTGATTATGCAGTCAAGATTTGTTGGGCCCACTGCGCTGCTCGTTCCAATTCTCCTTTTTTGAGAGGGCCTATCGAGGGTGTAAAGGTCTTGATATTGACACTCCTCTGAAATGCCGGGGACAGCTCTTTGGCAGCTGGAAAGGAAAATCACTATGATGATTCCTGCTGCGGCCATCAATGTTTTTTTTACGGTCATTTTAAACCTCTTAGTTTGATTCATCCTAAAATTACAGGATTTTTGTTAATTTTTGATTAATTTCGTATTATTTTTTGGTTAGATTTGGATGGTTGGTTTAGTAGAGGAACTTTTTGGTCTGAATTTTCGTTTGATATAATAAAGGATCACTCTATAAGGAGGTTGGAATGAAAAAATTAATCCTGGTTGTTTTGTTTCTTGTGATTTTGACTCTGTTCATTGGTTCTGCACCAGCTGCCAAAGAGATGAACAAACATTTTCATGAAACATTTGAAGTCCAAAAAGGAGATGTGCTCCATCTCACACATGGGGATGGTGATGTGATGGTTGTGCCCTGGAACAAAGACATGATCGATGTGGAAGTGCACTTCAGGGCTGATGTGGAAAGAGTGGGGATTGGACAGGAATACCATTTTGATGTGGATTTCAGCCAGAGAGGGAATTCAGTGTATGTGACTGAAAAGGAAAGATCTGGTTTCACCATAGGATTCAGCTCTTTTAAAACCTACGAGTATATCTATGAAATCAAAGCCCCGGAATATATCCGGCTGGACCTGATCGGAGATGATGGAGATGTGGATGTCCAGGGATGGAAGCAAGAAATCGAATGCCGGATTGATGATGGAGATGTGTTCCTCAAAAATATTCAGGCCAACCGAATCAGGATTTGGGGAGAAGACGGAACGGTTGAGATTGAGGACCTCAAAGCAGACTTGTCCATATCCATTGATGATGGGGATATCTATCTATTGAGATGTGACATGCCGGAATGCCGGGTGGAAATGGAAGACGGGGACACACGGATTCAGAAATCAAGCGGCTCTTTTGATATCACTTCAGATGATGGGGATGTGATTTTTTACCAGACCCGGGCGGACAAGCTGTATATCAGGGCCAATGATGGAGACATTGACCTTGACCTTTTGAAATCAGACACCTTAGATGCAGACATCAAGACCGACGACGGCCCGGTAAAGATGAATCTGGAGAGAGGATTCTCCACTTCTTTTTATGCCTATTCCGATGATGGCCGCATACGGATCGAGCTGGAAAACATTGACCGTTTCGAAGATGAGCGTCATGCCAAGTCCGGTGAGATCAACGGGGGCAGAGGACGGATCCGCATTCGGACTTCAGATGGAAACATCACTATGGGAGAAAAGTGAGTTTTTCTCTTTAAAGGATTTTTCCCAGCACATAAAAGAGAAGGGTGAGCCAGACTGCGGAAAAGAGATTCAAAAAGATCCCGTGTTTGAGCATTTTTTTTAACGAGACTCCCTGGACACCTGCAAAGGCCATGGCATTTTGTGAGGAGGCGATGGGAGTCATGAAGGCTCCGTTTGAGGATACAGCGATCGCCATCAGATAAACAAGGGGATTCAGCCCGGCTCCTGAGCAAATATTGATGATGATGGGGAATGTGATCAGGATCACTGAGGTGTTGTTGATCACTTCTGTAAGAAATATGGAGATAAACACAATACCCAGGACAAAAATAAAGAGCTGCCCGCTCCGAGGGATTAAGGGAGATGCGATCCTCTCAAAAAAAAGAAACAAATATCCATCCAAATGAGGAGAGGCAGGATTGTCGCCGATTTTGAGAAGCACGAAAAAGGATAAAATGACCAAGCTCATGAAAACGATTCCAAAAAAAGGAAGGTCATAGACAATCCGGTTGACAGGGATATAAGCCTTATCATAGTCCTGTTTCAAATCCTTGAATTTTTCTCTGAAAAACAGAGACCAGACCGCATTGAAAAGCTGGAGGGGAATAAGCCCTGCTCTTTTTAATGAAGATGGGCCTTTACCAGACAGTCTTGATTGGATTTCCCTTAAAGATTCGATGACAAAAATCAGGGGGAAAAGAATGAGAAAAAGCAGAAGATAGATGAAATTTTTCAGAAAGGATAAAGCTGTCTTTTGTTTTTTGGGAAAAATAAAGGCAAAAAAAACAAAAAGAACCAGATAAAAAATGAGCAAGAGGTCTATGATATTGAAATGGGATATGATTTTTTCCGGTTTTAAGGCAAATTGAAGACCAGTCAGGGTGAAAAAAAGAGTGATGTTCAGGATAAAAAAAATGGCCATTTTTTTAAATCGAGGCACCTTGACATGTTCCAGGGAAGAAAATCTCAGGATACGGCTTGTGATCCTTTTTTCTCCAATTTTAAGGACCTGACGGCTCATGAATATGAGAATGATGGTTCCCGGAACTCCTATCAGCAGCCAGGTGAAGAATGTGACGTTCTCCCTTCCTTGTATCTGGAATATCTCCAGAAGACCCACAGAAAAGACATTGAGAGAAGTGCCGGTGAGAGAGGCAATGCCTCCGATATTGGCACCGTATATAAGGGCCAGAGTCAAGTGGGTGGTCAGATCTTTTCTTAATCGAGTATCAGAGACAGTATCAATAACGCTTTTGATCACAGGTATCATTCCCAGCACAACCACTCCGTTGGTGAAAAATATAGAGAGAGCATAGGAGACAACCAGAACAGAGGTGATCAAAGCAGAAGCCTGTTTTCTGGACCTCTGGATAACAGAGCTGATAAAACCTTTGTACATATCAGAATCCACGATCATGCGGGAGATCAAAAAACTGATGATGATGACAATGAGATTCTGAATCCAGATCATTTTTATTCGCTTAATAATAAAAAATTAAGATCAAAAGAATCAAGATATTTGGGAAAATTCATCAAATCTTTAAATAGAATTAATTCTAAATCAACACTCTGCATCTATTAATAAGTTAGGTCCCTATTGGAAATGGAAAATTTTTATACTGCTGAATCGTTTCGCTTGCTGGGCACCAAGTTGTGTGACCTCAGCTTTCCCCTGCGTGTTTTATTAAAGTCATCTCTTCTTTTGTTTGGGGGGTTCATTCGTACTTGATCTACAAACGCAGAGGCCGAAAAATCAGCTTTGTCATTGACTGGATGTACGGAGTCCTTCCCTTTATCGGATGGATTTTCAATCAGATGGATCCTATCTCTGTTTACAACAAAAAAGCCAAATACCGGTTCGTAGAAAAGTTAAGGAACAAAACAGAAAGAAACTATGTTTATGACAAATGCAGAAAGAAGAAGGGGAGAATCCCTAAGTTCAGCTCCATGATCCTCCCTGAATAACGGAGAAAAATCATGGTAGCCCTGAGATTGATGCGCGAGGTCATCGATGAAGTAGTGAGAGCGGGGGGAAGGATCTACAAAGTTTTGGGAAAAAACATCTGCGAGATCATGGACAAAAAAGCGGTCCAACAGCTTGAATAAACAAAAACAGATGGGTTAAAATAGGGCGTGCATCTGGTACGCCCGTAGCTCAGCGGATAGAGCGGTGGACTTCGAATCCAAAGGTCGGGGGTTCAAATCCCTCCGGGCGTGCTTGCTCTAACTGCATATCTGCTGATAATATATTAACTGATTTGGATCACCTCCTTTAGAATCGACAATCACTCTTTAGATAGGTCTAATATTGCTATCAAAAGCAAGGAAGGTATCCATGAAAAAACTCCACATGATTCTGACTCTGACTATGATTCTCTGCTTTATATTCGGCTGCCAGGACAAGCAAGCCATGGCAGAGCTTGAAGCATTCAGAGCCCAGACAATAGTAGAGGAACAGAACGAAGCCCTTTTTAGAAAGGTCATTAATGAGCTAAACAAAGGAAACACCGAGTTTTTCAAAGAATTGTACGCTCCTGATTATGGTTATTACTTCCCATCCAATTCTCAAGAACCTTTATCTCTGGAAGAGACACAGGAAATGATCAACATGCATTTGATCAGTTTTCCTGATTACAACTGGACTATTGAAGAAATATTCGCTGTAAGGGACAGTATCATCGCAAGGATAAGCAATGCAGGTACTTTTACAGAAGATTATTACGGTATCCCTGCAACTGGGAATAAGGTCGAAAGCAGTGCAATCTTCATAGTCTGATTCGAAAATGGGAAAATCGCAGAGCAAAGGAAAGAACAGGATGTACTGAATATTATGCAGCAACTGGGCAAGAAACTGATGCCGAAGGAAGGGGATTAGATTCTTACTTGTTAAACTGGGATTATGTGACAATCCGTTTATTTCAAGGACCAGTGATTTCCAAAACAGCAAAAATCCCCTCAAGAGTTTTAAGGATATCTAGGAAGATCAGAACTTCATAAATAGGTAAATAGTAAGATGTCCCCTATTTATGATATGCTTAAAATTCATAATTCCCGTTTAAGAGGGATCATATAGAAGGCCAAGGCAGATGGGGGGAATGAGTCTTTAATGGTGCTGCCAGTCTGGTGAAAGAGAACTTTTTATATTGAAAACTTTATCAGAAAATTGTATATTAATTCTATAGAAAAAATAATTGATTTATCAGATGAGTAAAAGCGCTTCAGACAAATGAGCAGACATGAAAAACAAAACTAAAAAACAGTTGGAATCAGAGCTCCAAAATACCCATGACAGAGTTGAGGAACTCAGAGATTCTGAGTCCGAGCTGAAACAAACCATCAAGACACTCAAAGCTAATGAAGCCCGGTACCGTTCTTTGATCGAGCATTCCAATGACGCCATTTATTTGTTATATGACCGGAAATTTGAATTCATTAACAAAAAATTTCAACAGATGTTTGGTTATTCCCTTGACGAAGTGAACGTTCCGAATTTTGATTTCATCCAATTGGTCGCTCCCAAAAGCAGGGCACTGATCGAGGACCGTTTGCAGAAGGCGGCTCAAGGAGAAGAGCTGACTTCCAAATATGAATTCACGGCACTTACAAAGAGCGGAGAAGAACTGGAAGTGGAAACATCCATATCCTATATTGATTACAAAGAAGGAGTCGCTTCACAGGGAGTCATCCGTGATATCACTGAGCGAAAAAAGACAGAACAGGCCCGCCGTGAGCTTGAGGAGCGGTACAAGCAGTTATTCGACAACATAAACAGTGCAGTTGCGGTTTATCAGGCAGCCGATGAAGGAAAAGATTTCATTTTTAAGGACTTCAACAAAGCCGGAGAAAGAATTGAGCAGATAAAAAAGACCGAGGTTCTCGGGAAAAGTGTTCTTGAGGTGTTCCCGAACATAAAAAAATTTGGCTTATTTGAGGTATTCCAAAGAGTCTGGAAATCCGGGAATCCTGAGCATTATCCTGTCTCCTTTTACCAGGATGATCGAATCTCTGGCTGGAGAGATAACTATGTGTGCAAGCTCCCAACCGGTGAGGTCGTTTCTGCATATGAGGATGTAACCGAGCAAAAAAAGGCCGAAGAAGAGCTGCAGGAAAGCAATGAAACGCTTCAAAGCCTTTTCAAGGCTGCCCCTATAGGAATCGGGATGGTGAGTCATCGGGTCCTTGAGAATGTGAATGAGACACTCTGTGAGATGATTGGATACACAGCGGAGGAACTCATTGGAAAGAGCGCCAGGATTTTGTATCCAACAGATCGAGATTATGAATTCGTGGGAAAGAAAAAGTATGCACAGATAGAAAAATACGGCACAGGAACAGTGGAAACACGTTTTCAGAGAAAAAACGGAGAGGTCATTGATGTGCTGCTGAGTTCAAGCCCTGTCAATCCCGAGGATCCCAAACAACAGGTGACTTTCACTGTTCTTGACATCACCAAACAGAAGAGAGCAGAACAGGAATTGGAAGAGAGCGAGGAAAAATACCGCGGTCTCTTCAGCAGTCTTCGGGATGCCATATTGGTCGCGGATACAGACCGAAAAATTATCGACTGCAATCCCGCTTTTACAGAACTGTTTGGTTATGAACTGGAGGAGATCAAGGGCAAGGAGACTGAATATGTCTATCATGATCCCCAACAGTTCCAAGAGATGGGAGAATTGATCCAACAGAAAATGGGGGAGCCTGATTTTTTTTACACCATAGATTATGAAAAAAAATCCGGGGATGTGTTTCCCGGAGAGACTAAAGTTTTTTATTTGAAAAATGACCAAGGAGAGATCACAGGTTTTATCGGGCTCATCAGGGACATCACTGAGCGCATGCAAGCAGAAAGGCAATTGAGGGAGAGTGAAGAGAAATACAGAGGATTGTTCAATAGTGCTCTTGCGGGAATCACGGTCCACGATTCTGAAGGACAAATCATTGCTGCAAACAAAAAAGCTGAAGAGGTGTTCGGGATTTCCGAACAGGAACTCATGAAAAAAGATGTTGATTTCTGGACGCATTCACTTTTTAAACCAAACGGTGAACCTATGGAAATTGAGGATTTTCCCATATCTCTTGTTACCAAATCAAAAGTCCCCAGAGAGGGCAAGACGATCGGATTGTCAATGGCTAAAGATAAAGACATCCGCTGGTTTTTACACAGTGCCAGGCCCATTTTCAATCCGGACGGAAACCTTGATAAAATAGTGACATCATTTGTTGAAATCACTGAACAAAAAAAGGCTGAATCACAGATCCAAAAAAACTTAAAAGAAAAAAATGTAATGCTTAAGGAGATCCACCACCGGGTCAAAAACAATATGCAGATCATCTCCAGCCTGATCAACCTTCAGTCTCAGAATATAAAAGATCAAGAGGCATTAGAGAGCTTTCGGATCTGCCGTGAGAGAATCAAAGCCATGGCTCTTATCCATGAAAGCCTGTATGAATCTCAAAATCTGGCAGAAGTTGATTTTTCCGGATATGTCAAAAAAATGACCACCCATCTTTTTGCTGCCCACAGCGAACTCAGTGAAAGGATCAATTTTACGGTCAATATTGATCCCCTATTCCTGGATGTCAATAGGGCTATTCCTGCTGGGCTCATTATCAATGAACTGGTTTCCAATGCATTCAAACACGGATTTCCCGGAGGAAAGAGCGGCAGTGTCTCTGTGAAATTGAAAATTGAGGATTCAGGCTCCTACAGTTTGATGGTCTCAGATACAGGAATGGGATTTCCCGAGAGCTATGACTGGAAGAATCCCACCACTCTGGGAATGCAGCTGGTCTCTGATCTCGTCAAACAACTCAACGGCACGATGAACATCATCCGCCAAAAAGGGACCAAAGTTCGGATCAAATTCTAGTTTCTGGTGGGCATGCGCCTCATCTTAATATTGGTCCGGTTTGTTTGCTATCTCTGCATTGCTTTGTCCTTTACTTTGTTCTGGGATAGTCTGCCCGAACCATAATAGAGAAAAAAAACTTGAACTGTCAATCATCAGTAAAGGTTTGATGAGTTTTTTATTGACTGGTTCTCCCATTTTTTGTATGTCTTGATCCTCAACCCTGACAGAGCTTCTGAAAAAGGATATGATACAATGAAAAAAATAAAAAGGAATAGAAAATGAGGGACTGGTTGAAAGAACGGATCCAGCTGGGGCGAACAGACCTTTATGCAGGAAGATTGGGCCTGGGTTCTTCCTACACTCTTTCATCCAAGGCATTTGATGATGCGTTTGAGGCCGGCTGCAATTTTTTCTACTGGGGAGCGATTCGGACTCCGTTTATGGCAAAAGCCATCCGGAGAATCATCCGGAGAGAACAAAGAGAAGATATCATCGTCGCCATACAATCCTACATCCGTCCTTTTGGAGTCGGATGGAGTTTAAAGCGGGGATTGCGTCGATTAAAGATTGATTTTGCTGATGTTTTTCTGCTTGGACTTTACAACAAGTATCCCCATCCCCGGATTTTAGCTCAAGCAGAAGAACTTCGCCAGAAAGGGCTTTTTCGTTATCTTGGGGTCTCCAGTCATGATCGAAAGCTTTTAGCCCAATCAGCTGGAGATTCCCGTTTTGACATTTTGCTTCTGAGATACAATGCGGCGCATCGTGGGGCGGAAAAAGACATCTTTCCTTATCTCCCTTCTGAGAAACCCGGGATCATTGGATTCACAGCTGCTGACTACATGCAGCTTTCCAGGTCCAAAAAAATTCCAAAAGAAGAAAAGCGCCCCTCAGCAGGGGACTGCTACCGGTTTGTTCTTTCCAATCCTCATATTGATATGACCATCACTTCTCCGTGGAACCGCAGGCAGATGAGGGAAAATCTAATGGAGGCCAACAAAGGCCCGATGAGCCCGCAAGAGCTGGAATGGATGCGTCGTATAGGAGATAGGGTTTACAGCCGCTGATCAATAAATCATCTGCAAAAAAAGAATTTTTATTGACTTAGAGTGTTTCTTTTCTGTAATATTCCAAACCTGAACGATTCATGAAAATGATTTTATTCAGATTCTGAAGGGAGAAAGGCAATGGACAAGGTAAATAACTCCATAGACAAAGCAAAGAAGTTACTCAAAGATTCCTCGGCTTTACGTTTCACTGTTTTGGGCATGGTCAGTATATTGATGTTCGGCACCTATTGGTTTCAGGATTGTCTAGGTCCTTTGAAAGGTTTGTTTGAGAGCCAGCTGGGATTTTCAAGTTCTGAGTTTGGACTGCTGATCAGCTCCACTACCTGGGCCAACTTGGCTTTGATGATCATTGTGGGTGGAATTGCTTTGGACCGCTGGGGCATCCGTAAGACCGGTACGGTCCTTGCGATCATAGCTACGGTGGGAGCTTTCACTGTTTCTCTAGGAAGCCTGGGAGTTTTTGGTAAATCTGAAAGTGCTATGTTGATATCCATGATCGCGGGCCGGATTTTGTTCGGGGTTGGACTAGAGACCACCTGTGTTTTGATACAAAGAATTATTGTCAAATGGTTTATGGGTAAGGAATTGGCGTTTGCCATGGGGCTCAATGTAGTGGTGGGCCGTTTGGGGAGTTTCTTTGCCATTTCTTTTGGACTGGATATCGCAGCCGGTCGGGTCAGCAATGCTCTTTTTGCTGCGGCTTCGGTTGTAGGGGTGGGCCTGCTGTTGTTCTTAGCTTATCTAATGTTTGATGTGAAGCTGGATAGACAGATGAAAGTGAGCGCCAAAGCATCTCCTGAGGATAAGTTCAGATTAAAAGATTTTATTAATTTGATAACCAACCGCTCTTTCATATACATTGCTCTGCTGTGTGTGGCCTTTTATTCCGCTGTTTTTCCTTTCCTTCAGTATGCGCCTGACCTTCTGGTCAACAAATTCGGTTTGACTTTTTCCATGCCGGATCTGAGCGGGATGACGTTATGGCAAAAGATTCTGGCTTACCTTCAGAACGGCCCCAAAGTCAGCGGCCTGATTCCTTTGGGGACCATTATTTTCACTCCTCTTTTTGGCCGCTTGGTGGATAAAAAAGGCAAGGCGGCTTCTTTGATGATACTGGGTTCCCTGCTGCTCATCTATGCTCATATCACCTTATCCCTGCTGAACAGTGTTTTTTTGGGTTATACTGGTCTGTTTGCTCTGGGCATCGCCTTTTCCTTGGTGCCGGCAGCCATGTGGCCTTCAGTTGCAAAAATCGTGGCAGAAAACCGGCTGGGAACTGCATACGCAACCATGTTCACAGTTCAAAATTACGGGTTATCCGCGTTTTACTGGGGCATAGGCAAGGTGCTGGATATGACAAATCCCAAGGTGGTTCAAGCCATTCAATCCATGAGGGACAAGCTTTTTGCCCAGGGATACACCAGGGCTGAAGTGGCACAACAAATAGAGAACATGCGCGCCACCGGAGAGATTCCCACCTATGACTACACCATTCCCATTCTCATGCTGGTGGGTTTGGGAGTCATATCCATTTTTCTGGCATTCCAGTTGAAGCGCTCTGATAAAGCTCAGGGTTATGGATTGGAACTTCCATCAGGAGAAAAGCAGAGCTAGTTTTTAAAAAGTAAGGATTTTCCAGTCATCCTTGATCAGTTTTGTTAAGGGCTCTCCATAGTAGATGACGTCCACACCGAGTTTTTTCAGCAGTTCAGAGACTCCATATTGGTCAGAACACCATTTGCAGGCATAGAGTTCCACCCCCTCTTTATCCAGTTTTTTCACCCAATCCTGGATTTCTTTATCCTGACTTACCAGAAGAGTGGAGGAGCCCCAGATGATGAAGAGGATTCTTCCTGAACCGGGATATCAATTGACATTCATTTAGTTGATTGGTACAAAAGAACGACCTATTCACCTCAATGCAAGCAAAGGAGGGTTTTATGTCTCAACATAAAGAATTGGAAAAAAAATTAATCAAAAACTGGGTGATTTACCCGGGATTTGATTTGGAACTGGTGGCCACAGGTTTGAATCTGCCGGTCAATATTGCTTTTGTGCCGTCTCCGAAAAAGGACTCCAAATCCCCTCTTTTTTATATGACAGAGCTTTACGGCCAGGTCAAAGCCGTGACTCAAGAAGGAACCGTGCACACCTATGCCAAAGGATTGTTGAATTACAAGCCCACTCCGGAAATACCGGGCCATGGGGAATCCGGTCTGACCGGGATCTGTGTGGACCCTCCCACAGGAGATGTGTTCCTGTCCATGCTTTATGAGGAAAAAGGCCAGATGAAGGGCAAGGTGGTCCGCACCTCCAGTGAAGATGGACTGAAAATGGATTCCATGAAGGTGGTGATCGATGATATCCCGTCCACCACCCGGGCTCATCAAATACAGGCTGTGACCATCGGGTTTGACAGAAAACTGTATGTGAATGTGGCAGATGGAGGGGAGTGGAAAAAAGCCCAGGATGATCAGGACCTCAGAGGAAAAGTATTGAGAATGGAGAAAGACGGCTCTATTCCCTGGGATAATCCCAATCCTGACAGCACTGTCTATGCCAAAGGTTTCCGCAATCCGTTTGGTGCTTCCTGGCGCCAGAGCGATGGATGTCTTTATATTGCTGGAAACGGGCCGGATGTGGATGACCGGCTGGCTAAAGTGGAGCCTCTTAAAAATTACGGATGGCCAGCAACCATGAGGAAAAACTCCTTTTTTTGGTGGCACTACACTCAAGCGCCCACTGCATTGGATTTTATGCAGAAGGGACAGTTTCCACCTCAGTTCAACGATCATCTGTTTGTGGCGTTGTTTGGAGAGGCCTATGCAGAGGGACCCGGGGTGAAGGGAAAAAAAATCGTCAAACTTCAGCTGAACGAAGATCCCACCGCTGTGAAATCCTATGATGACTTTGTGGTTTACAGAGGGAAAGCAGCGGCCAGTCCCTGCGGATTGGCATTTGGTCCGGATGGGCTTTATTTCACAGATCTTCATGGAGAAGACGTAAATGGAGAGAAAACAGGCGGCAATGTGTACCGGGTCAAGCCCAACAAAGAGGCTCTAGAAGAGATGAAGGGGCATTCGGACCAATACGGTGAGATCTGGTCAAAGCCCTGAGTGATGGTGTTTTGGTCATTGTATTTTAATCCATGACCCGCGGATCTTTTTTGATCAAGGGGAGATCACTATGATTCCTTGGATCATTGTTGATTTCCGGACCGTTCCATCAATTGGGATAAAGCTTGCTGCAGCCTTGCCAAAGCTGCGGAGGCTTCCTGAAAACGTTTCTCTCCCAACAGCCTGAGATAATCATTAAAGGCCGCATCTGCGTCTTGGATCAACCGGCCTATAGATTGGGTTTCACCAGCCGGGGATTTCTGTAAAATGACCTGTTCTGAAATGGATTTGTCAAACAATCCCTGAAGGGCTTTGTCAAAGGTCTCTGCATAACTCAAAGTGTCTTTGTGCATCACAGCCACCAGCCTCAGTTCAGGATAAGCTGCGGTTTCGGCTTGAAGGTATATGGGTTCCACATAAATGAGAGTTTTACCCACCGGAATGGCCAGAACATTGCCGCGGATCACATTGGAGCCCCTCTGGTCCCAGAGACTCAACTGGCCGGAAAGAAACCGGTCCTGATCAATTTTGGTCTCTACCTGCTGAGGACCCAGCATGCGTTTTTCTTTGGGAAACTTATATGCCAGGAACCGTCCGTAATTTTCCGGATCGCACATTCCAGCGATCCATCCGATCAGCACCTGACGGTTTTTTGGAGTAAAGGGAAGGATCAGTACAAATTGAGGCTGATCTTCATCCGGGAGTTCCCACATCACATAATAGGGTTCCACGGGCTGGACCTGGTCGTAGTACTTCTCAGTGGCACGGATCCAAAGGTCTTCCTGGTTGTAAAAAACCGTGGGATCGGTCATGTGGTATTTGGAATAGACACGGCCCTGCACCAGAAGCATATCCGAAGGATAGCGCACATGAGGGAGGAGTGAATCCGGAATTTCTGATTTGTCCTTAAACATATCCGGAAAAATACGGTTCCATACTCTGATGATGGGATCTTCCGGATCAAAAATGTAAAAGTCCACTGAGCCGTTGTAAGCATCCACTACCACTTTGACGGCATTCCGCAAATAGTTGACTCCATTGAGCTGGGGCGCTACTTGTGTGCTGAGAGACTGAGTCATATTACCCCTTTTGTAATCAATGATTTCCAGGGAAGAAAAAGGTTCGCTGTAGGGGTAATAACTGGAGCTGGTGTAGGCATCAATGATCCAGTACAGCTTCCCTTCAGCCAGCACCACATAAGGATCGTCATCAAAATGAAGAAAGGGGGCCAGTGTCTGGATCCGTTCGTTGATTTGACGGTGAAACAGTATGCGGCTTTTAGAGGTGGGATAACCGGAGAGAAAAAACTTGGTCCCGTCAAATTTCCACCCGAATAAAAATTTTCGCCAACCATTAGAGATCTCAACTCCGCCAGTTCCTTGATAATGGGTGTAGACATTTTGTTCTCCACTGGGATAATCAAATTCCTGTTCCCTGCTGTTGGCCACCACATAATTGGAAGACAGTTCTCCATAATAGATTTGGGGAAGCTTCACTTCCAGTTCAGGGTGTTGGCTTTGGGGCGGGATATCTTTGACCAAAAGGTTGGGAAGGCCGTCCGGAGTGAATTCATTGACTGTGGTCAGAGTGATGCCGTTTCCATGAGTGTATTTGAAGCGCTTGTTGACAAATGTTTGGCTTTGAAGAGGAAGATTGGTCAGTTCCAGCTCCCGTGCTGAGACCATCACTTGCCTGTATTGGTCAGCAAAAGTATACCGGTCAATATCCACATCCTTGAATTCATAGTACAGCCGGATCTCCTGAAATTGTTTGTAAACGGCATCCAGAGCCCTCCAGTCCCAAAGTCGGATGTTTCGGAATATGCTTTGGTTATTTTCCACGATTTCAGGGGTGAATTGTTCTGCGGCTGGGTATTCTCTTTCCTGGATTCGATCCAGAGCAAATCCCATCTGGGTGAGCTGGATGTTGTTTTCAATATAGGGCTTTTCAAAAGTGATCTCATTGGGTTCCACTCTCAGCCATTGAAAAAGTCCTGGTATGATTGTCAGGACCAGGAACCAAACAGCCAAGGTCACGATTCCTAGGGCAGCTAAAGCATAAACAGGAGCTTTGGGATAGGAATACTGTTTGCCGAAAATAGTCCGGCCGATCCTGTTTCGGACAGAGGGAATTAGGATTCCCACTCCCAGAAGCAGTGTCAGAGCCACGGCCACAGCATATCCAGGCAAGCGGATATGGACATCTGTCCAGCCCGCACCAGTGACCGCTCCCCAGTCCGAATACAACAGATGAAAGCGGCTCAAATATTTACCACAAGCCAGGATGATAAGGACTACAGCCGCATTGAGGAAGAGGTTTTTTTCCATGTTTTTGCTGATGCCGGATTCCATTCTGAAAAATTGGACATCCATCTCACTCTGCTCAAAACGAAGGAATGAAGCAGCAAATACAGCACCCAGAGACACAAGAGACAGCAGAAGAACGAGCATATAGAGTCGATCCAAAAAAGGAAGACTGAACAAGTAAAAGGAGGTGCTTTTTCCCAGAATGGGATCTTTGACTTCTGAGCCCACTTGAAACCAAAACCGGAGAACCACTTCCCAGTTGGAGACAGCCCACACAGCTCCGATGAAAGCCCCAAGAATGCGAGCCCCTTGTTTGACCCAAGTCTTGTCTTTGGAGATGGATCGAGTGAGAGGCCAGACAAACAGACCTCCGAAAAAAATCCCTGCAGCCGCAATAGCAGTCTGGCTAAAAACCACCATCCAAAACCGTTGATTGTATCCCAGGGCTTCAAACCACAGCATTTCTCCCCAGAAATACATAAACCAGAAGAAAAACACAGTGAAAAGGGCCAGGATCACTCCCAAAACAATCTGTCCGGTCTTTTTTTTCTGGGCTCCTTTGTATACTAGGAAACCGGACATGCCGATTAAAACAGCAAGAAGAAGTGTGTACATTTATATTCCCCCATTATTTTTGATTTGCCTGATCAAGGCGCTTTGGGAATGGCTTCGATTTTGAAAGGTCTGTGGATAATGCGCTCTCATTAGGCACTCAATTTCATAATACAATAAACCATACGATTCAAGCAAAATATATATTCAAATTCAGGTGTGAAAAGAAGAGGAATGCAGCAACAGAGTTTATTGTCAACAAATTCTTGACCATTCAGACAAACACAAATAAACTAAAAATGAACAATATTTTGGAGGTGACAATTGGATAATAAAGAATTAGTCAAAATGTTAAACAGAGACCTTAAGGATGAACATGCGGCTGTGGTCCGTTATTTGATTCACAGTTACTTGGAAGGAGAGGATACGCCTGTAGGCGCCAGTCTTCTATCCAGATGCAGAGAAGAGATGTGGCACATGCATTGGCTGGGTAAAATCATTGCTCAGAAAGGAGGAGAGCCGGATATGACTCCTGCAGGCTATCCTTTTGATCCCACCAGCCGGGCCACTATACTCAAGTCTTACGTGGCTTATGAGGAAAAATTGATTCCGCACTACAACCAGGAAGCAGACAAAGTGAATGACCCTCATATTGAAAGAGTCTTGCGCAGAGAAGCATGGGAATCACAGATGCATGCCGCCAAGTTTGAGAGAATGTTGGATAAGTTGACTCCGGAAGAAGCAGAGGGTTTGCCAGGGGCAGAGAATGAACTTCCCATGGAATTTGTGGACAAGCTTCAGAAAGCTGTGGCTCAAAAATACACTCAGATGATCCAGCATATCAGGGATTCCTGGATTTTCCAAAAACAAGGCATGAAAGCATGGCAGATTATGGATTTTTCCATGACTCAAATGAAACAGCTGGCTCATTTGGCCGAAGATGTGGCTGAAAACGGGATGACCCCTAATTTTGAATTGGGGGAGATTGAAAAGAACACGTCCATTGGCATGGCTTTGGAAAAATCAGTTCAGCAGTTGAGAGAGTCCCAACAGCGGCACAAACAATTCACCACAGACTCCGAAGCACAAAAACATAAAGGGTTCATGGTCAACCTGGATCTGACCCTCAAACAAGAAAAATATGAACAGGATGAGATCCAGGATTGGATCAAAAACAAGAAGTGAATCAAAAGGAATGGTTATGAGTGTAGTAAAAAAATCCAATTCTTTATCACGGAGAGAATTCCTGGGCCGATGTTCAGCCTGTGCTGCCGGAGTGACGGCTTTGTCCTCATTGAATGCGGCTGGATTTAAGCACTATTCAAAAGAGAAATCAATGGGACGCCTGAAAAAAGGAAACACAAAGATCCAACTGGTGATGGCTCATCCGTCGTCCAAACAACCCTGCTGGCCCAATATCGGGTATGACTTTGAAAAAAACAAAGCCCAGTTTCTCAAAAAAATAACAAAGCTCTGCCCGGGTATTGATTTTTTCCCTGTCACAGCACGCAGTGATGAGGATGCGCAGAGCATTCTGAAATCCGGAAGTTCTGTGGATGGATATGTGGTCTATTTGTCGGGCTGCCTCTGGGCCAATGTCCCGGATACCATCGCCTCTTCCGGAAAACCCGTGGTGCTGGTGGACAATCTGTTTGCAGGATCGGGTGAATTTCTGACCGAATATGCCAAAATCAAAAGAAAAGGGCTTCCTGTGATCGGAGTGTCCTCATCCTCTTTTGATGATGTGGTGCAGGCTGTGCGCTGTGTGGACAGTTTGAAACAACTGAGCACTTCCAGAATGCTGGTGGTGGGAGGTAAACCAGACAAAGCCATTGAGGAATGTTTCGGTACTCAGGTTGCAGGCATTGATTTTCCGGAGATCAACCAGGCGTACAAAACTGCGGATAAAGCTGAGGCCAAAAAATGGGCTGACCTTTGGATCAGAGAAGCTGAAAAAGTGATCGAACCCTCCAGGAAAGAGGTGGAACAGTCTGCTCAGTTGTATGTGGCCATGCTCAACCTTTTGGACAGGTATCAGGCACAGGCAATTACAGTGAACTGCTTGGGCGGTTTTTACGGAGGCCATATGCCGGCTTACCCCTGTCTGGGTTTTATGCAGCTGGACAACGACGGTCAGGTCGGAGCTTGTGAAGCAGACCAGCGCTCCACCATTACCAAACTTCTGATGAGCTATCTGGTCGGACGTCCCGGATTCATATCTGATCCGGTCATTGATACTGCCAAGAATCAAATCATCTATGCTCACTGTGTGGCGCCCACAAAAGTTTTTGGCCCTGACGGAAAAGCCAATCCCTATCACATCCGCAGTCATTCGGAAGATAGAAAAGGGGCCTGCGACCGGTCTCTGATGCCCCTAGGGGAGATGACCACCACCATGATGTTCGATGCCCGGAAAAAGCAGGTCATCCTTCATCAAGGAGTCACGGTGGAAAACGTGGATTTAGACCGGGCCTGCCGCAACAAACTGGCTGTGGAGGTCAAAGGAGATGTGTATAAGCTTTTTGACCATTGGGATCAATGGGGCTGGCACAGGGTTACTTTTTTCGGAGATTTCAAAAGGCAGGTGGTGGACACAGCCACACTCTTGGGATTTGAGGTGGTGTCTGAAGCCTGATTGATATGCAGCTTCAATTTTTACTTTGATTTGTACTGGAAGTATCCTTCTCTGTGAAGAACTCTGTAGTTTTGATCCTTGATTTTGACTTCTATGTTTTTGAACTGATTATCGGCAATGAAGTGAGTGGGGGTATAATACAGAAGGTAGCATTGATCTGCAATGTCTGAGGCATTCTTAAGTGCGGCATCCGGATTTTGAGAGCTGTTTACAATACCGCCTGTGGACTGAGACAGCTCTGTGAAAATTTGATACAGGTCTTCAGACTGCTCTCTCATATAGACCCCGGGTATGTTCTGCGGTGTCTTGTTGAAAAACAGGAGGTTCAGCATCACAGAAGAGTCAGCAAAGACCTGTTTCATCCGATCGATATTGATATCTACATCCCGGTAATACACCTGGAAAAGGTCCTGAAGCTGGCCCAGCAGTGCGGGATTGTCTTGATTGTTGCTGACCAGCCGGTTCATGGTGGTGGAATCCAGCTCGGGACGGAATTCCCTCTGGTAAAAAAGAAATACGATTTTTTGTCCGGGAAGAGATTTCAAATGCGAGGCAAAGGCCATAAAGCTTTTCTCATCCACAATCCTCATGGTCTCCAATTTTTCAAGGGTTTCCCTATAGTTGGGAATCAATTGCTCTAAGGGAGAAACATTGCTGTCTGTGGTGGTGTCAATACTGGTCTGGTACATGGTCTGCTGTCCTCCGGTAGACGCAGATATAGAACTGACGATCCGTCTAAGGTCAACCAGTGCTGAGTTGTATTCAGAAGAACCCATCTGCGTGTCTTTGCGGACCACTTGGATGATGTCCTTAACCAGGTCTTCCTTTGATTTGATTTCCATGGCTTTGGGGGAAAGTGAATATTGTTTGACAGGAGTGAGGAGTATCACACTATCTCCGGAACGAAAAATGTTGTTGAAAAAATAAGCCATCCCCTCATTGATTCTGGGATTGTATTCAGTCATTTGGAAAAGGAAGCAGAACTGCCGGTTGAGAGTGGGCTGGACTTGTTTTTTGATATCCCGTCTGATGACCTTAGTTTTTTCGGTCAGATACAGTGCAGATATATTTTGTTTAACACCGTTTTCATAAAGCTCAAAATTATCCAAGGAAAGGTCATCCACAAATCGGCTTCCGTCAAACACTCTGACCGGGATTTCGATTTTGACTGAAGCGGGTTGTTTTGTTTCCTGATTAAACAAAATCCCTGCTGCAAAAAAAACAATCACCAAACATCCAAAAACTCTTTTTAACATAGAAAGTCTCCCTTTTGAATTATATGACAAAGTGAAATCCTGTCAATTCTTTTTTTTGGGAAAAATACACTGCGTCCATTTTAAAATATGTTATTGCAATCTTCGTGCCAATAGATCCTTAGGCGGTCTGAAAGGGATGTGTGATCGAGCTTTGCCCTTTTTATGTGACATGTGTTCTTTTTCCGGGACAGAATAGAAAATGTGACAGACTGAGTCTTACAGCAATGAAGCAGTTAAAAGAAATAGATGAACTTGGTGTAAATGGCCTGGTCATCTGAGCTCTGTTCCCCAAAATCAGCAAGCCCTTTCTGAAACACGAGATGAAGCGTTGCCTTAGGCGGTAAGATTTCCCACTGGTAGTTCAGATAAAGGTTGAATTTATTGACGGCAGAGTTGTGCTGGAAAAAGATCCGGAGGGTCCTGTTCTTGTCGATGTCATAGGTGCCTTCCAAAATATAGATCCGGGTACTGGTGTAACTCGGTGAGATGTCATACTTGTATTTGATCCAGCTGGCCCGGACTCCCATATAGAACTTTTGAGAAATCACAAAGTCTTTGAAGGCTTCATAATACTCATATTTTTGCGCGAATAATTTGCCCATTCCCAGGGCAAGTGAGAAAGTGTTTCCTTTTCCTTTATAAAAACCGGAAGTGACTTTGGTGAGATAACTGTTGTATTCTTGGCTGCCCACATATATTTTGTAGGATTTTCCAATCACAGGATTGAGAAGATTGAACACATAGTCCGGGTCAAAAAGAGAAAGAGGCCCCACTGTTGACAGATATGAATTCCAGTTTTCATTGGATATCCGCCCTCCGGGAGTCACCACTCCCTTTGGAAAAAGAGCGTTCAATTTGTAGTCTCTAGTGTGGAAAACGGACAGTTTCCAGAAGTCACGGAAATGAAAGGCAAGAGTTTGGTCAATCTGCCAGCTGCGAAGAATCCCTTCTGTACTCCAGTAAACATCATAGTAGGAATCATATTCAATGGTGTTGATTCCCATGACCTTACAGGGAAATGATTTGCCCAGCCAAGCCTGGATTTCCTGACGGTCGTCATCCAATATGTATCCCACCTGGTTGGCATTCTCCCAATAATGCTTTTCGATCCGTCTCAAACCCAGATGGAAATAAAAAGAAGAAAGGTCCCAATGAAGTTTGACCATAGAAGCTGTGTTGTCCTCTGAAAATGATCCGTAACTGAGGGAAAACTGACCAGCTATGGTGATGGTTTCAAAGGGATTCCACTCCATATTTGCTGCAGCAGCTCCCGTGTTCTGATTATCCCAAAGTCTGTTGGATGCTGTGAGAGAGACATTGAAAGATCTCATCAGCTCAGCATTCAATTTGACAAAGGAATAGTTGGCGGTTGGGACTTGTTCCTTTTTTTGAGTTTGAGTGCTGATTCCATAGACTTCCATTCCCCCTGCTTTGATATTGAATTTCATTCCTCCGTAAATATCACTGATGCGTCGGGGATAATAGAGTCTGAAATCCGGGTCAAATGCTTTGGTGTCTTTAAAAAAGAATGGCCTTTTATCTGTCAAATAAAGTTCAAACATGGTGAGGTTGAGTTTTTCATCCACCGGCTCTGTAGTGGCAAAATCAGGATTCAGGGTGACAGAACTGGAGAAGTTCTTATGAGGAGAATAGGCGGCATCGATTCCCGCGCTTTTTAATCCGGCCTTTTCTCCGGACACATAGCCAGGGAGGATATGGGTGCTGAAATGAAGGGATTTCCATCGAGCCAGAAGCTCAATGTTTTTGATGAGTTGAGGTTCATCTAGATTGAAAATGGGATCCAGTGGCCCAGACCAAAGCAGGGAATCTAATCTTGGGACTACTCGGGAAAAGCTCAATCCCAAAGTGTGGTCCACATCAGCTTCATATTTCAAGGGAATCAAATCAATTGAAATCTCAGCACTCCATCCTTTATCCAATAAAGCGGTGCTGGCTTCCCACAACCCGTCCCAATTGGGATCGATCACAGATCCGTCTTTGGAAACTTTGGCATCCAAATGAGCTCCCCTGAGGTTGGTGCCAAAAAAATAGTAATAATTGTCATCATGGATTGATTCAATAAGGATGTAAACCGAATCGTCGGTTCTGATGTCTGCATCTTTTATGGTCATCTCACCTCTGATAAAGCTGGGATTAGAGTCAAAACAGGAAAATCCGATATAGATATGAGAGGCGTCATAAAGGATTTTTACGGATGTCCTCACTTGAGAGGGATCAGACCTTCCGGGGTCCACATAAAGAAGACGGTTGGCTTCAGGTGCGCTTCTCCATACCGGTTCTTCCAGTTTTCCATCAAGGACCAAGGGTTCCAGAATTTTATAAACAGGACTGTCTTTTTGCTCTTCTGAATCAAGCACTTGGCCTTTCAGGGTCAAAGAAAAAATAAAAATAAGGAGCAGAGAGACTGCAAAGTGTTTTTTTAAAAAGTTTGATTTGATATTTTGGAGCATGAAAGAAACATTTTTATTTGTTTTGGAGGCGATGTCAAGGAGATTGTTTAGAGAATGATTTCCTGCACATTCTGAAATTGACTGACCAGAGAATATTTGTCAACCGTGACCTGAACGAGAGCTGAATCCGGGGATCGGATAAAGTCTTTTAAAGAGGGATGCTCATCTGTAAACATGTTTACAAACTTTTTGTTTTGGGATTTGGGAATTTCTTTGGCTTTTCCATAGACAGATACTGCTGCAGCTGTTTGAAAATCTTCTGCCCTATTTGATCGGTTGTCCATAAGAAGAGAAACTCTCGGGTTTTCCTTTAAATGCTTGAATTTATGAGTGGAGCGATTGGTTACAAAAAAGATCCTTTTCAGATCAGGCGATGAGACAAAGGCAATAAGGCTGAGATGAGGGGCGTCTTTTGACTGAGTGGCCAGAACAGCCAGAGGTTGACCTGCGAATAGCTTACTTATTTCTTTTTTGGTTTTATCTTTTTTTTGCAAACGGTTCTCCCTTTGTTTTTGAAAAATCTCTTACCATATTCAATGCCATTTATTATAATAAATCAGGTTCGCTGTAAAAATCCAAAAAAAAGGAGATTGATTATGACGGACAGCAATCAAGACAAATGCAGGAATATGGGAGGAGCCAGTCTTGTGGGCCCGATTTGGTTTATCGGATGGTTGTTCACAATTGGATTTGCCAATCTGACTTTTTGGAAAGCTGTTTTGGCCTTGATCATCTGGCCGTTTTATTTGGGAAACACAGTCGGGATGTAGTGCTGCCTTCCTGTTTTATTCTGTCTTAAAGAGAGATAGAATGTGTTTCAACCGGACATCCCTTAAAAACAATATGAATTCAAATCAAAGCAAGGACAACAATCAGTCCAATGACAGCGAAAATGATTCCTACAATGAGAAGAATATCCTGCCCTGTTAAATCTCCTGCCCCTGCATCAGAAGCTGTGACCACATCATCCATGTCCTCCAGTTCTTGAACCGTTGCGGTTGTTGCGGTGGCAACCTGTACGGAAAACAACACAAGAAGAATCGCAATCAATACTTTGGAATGTTTTTTCATTTCTTTTTATCTCCTCTTTTTTTTATGGGATTTGATATAATTATCTCTGACCACGATATAGTGGTTTCTGATGAATTCTTCTTCAGGCGCGATTTTCAATGCTTGACTCAATATATTCAGGGACTCCTCAAGTTTCCCCATTTTATAATATGTCAGACCTAAAACGTCAAGGGAAAATGCATTATTTTTATCCAACAAAAGAGCTTTTTTGGCAAGTTGAAGTGCTTTTTTTGGATTGTCCATCCGGATATAAGTCATGGCTGTGCTGTAAACCGGGTAAGGTTCTTTGGGGTTTTCTTGGTGAGCTGCTTCCCAGAAAGGCAGGGACTTTTCATATTCAGTTTTTCTGTAATGTGAGGTGGCCAGGTTTATATAAGTGAGATATTTTGATTCAAGCTCTAAGGAGGGGAATTCAATATCATTCGGAATCACCGCCAGTGTCCATTTATTTTTGTTGACATCCTCATCCCAGGACCACAGGTCATTGAATGTTTCATACTCTGCCGCAAATTTTTCTCCGAGTAAGGGATCATGAAAAATGATTTGGCTGCTGTTTTCATCAAAGCCAATCACAACCCTGTAATGTCCTTTGTTGATTTGTTTGACCGGTTTGTGGAGGACAATCAAGGGGATATCCATTTTAATGATCTTTTTCAGCAATGAAACATCACCGTTGAAGGAATAACTCATCATATCAACAGATCTTGGATAGAAAACCATTTCAGAGTTATAAGCCATTTTATTCTTGAAATCGTGCATCCCTGCTGCAATCTGTGTTTGGCTCTGTTTTTGATCTTTCCAGTAACTCAAGACCATTGCCATGGCTGCAGGGCCGCAAAAATTTTTCTTTTTCCATTTCTGAAAAGGAACTGTTTCTAAGAGATATCCTTTCTCAGGCTCAGCCTTTTTATATCTTGAGATTTGTTTTCCTGATAAGTTTATAAAAAGACCCGGGATGAGAATTAATGAGATCAAGATCTTTTTGTGCGGTTTCATAATTTTGTTTATTTTTTACCTGAAATGTGAGAAGCTGTCAAGGATTGGAATACTGAAGAAAAGAAATGTTCTCATTTAGAAATCAGAATGACGGATTTATAAACGCCTCCTGCATTTGGATTTGGCTTCCTCTGGTTTTGATGTTTGGGCTGGCCGGAGTGATTCTGCTGACCCGTTCAAATAAAGAAATATTTCTTCTTGTCAACCAGGTTTCCCAAATAACCGGAGATCGATTATGGGCTGTGCTGACCTTTTTTTCAGATGGCCTGGTGTCTTTTGTCATCCTGCTTCCCTTTATTCATCAAAAACCCCACCTGGTTTGGTCTGTGTTGGTGGCTGCTGTTCTGTTTACTCTATTTGGACAGGGAATCAAACACATTACCCAGGTTCTTCGTCCTCCTCAAATCTTTTCTCCGGACAGCTTTCATCTGATCGGTCCTGACTGGGGCCACAATTCTTTTCCTTCAGGGCATGCATCCATGGTGTTTAATCTGGCCGGAGTTTTTTCCTTAACCGTGAAAAAAAATTGGATTCGGTTTTTACTCATTGGTTTGGCATCTGTGATTGCTGTTTCCCGCATTGTGGTGGGTGTTCATTGGCCTGTTGATATTTTGGTTGGTGCTGCTATTGGATGGATCACTGTTTGGATTGGGCTAAAGGTGTCAGCAAAAACAACATGGGGATGGAACAGATCGGGCCGGAAAATTTTAGGCGCAGTTCTGTTGGTCGGGTGTGTCCTTCTCTTTTTTGTGGATTACACCGGGCATGAAAATATCATGGGTTTTCAGCGCCTGATCGCTGTTGTTTTTCTGCTGGCCGGAGGGCATGAGTATCTGAAAACTTTTGGCTGGAAAGGGGTGTTGTGAATATCAAGGATCCGGCCTTGTTTATGTAATGAATAGGTCTTTACTGGCAAAATGAGGTTCGCTGGTCACATTGATTCCGAGTCTTTTCAAACCAGCTTCATCACCCGGTGTGGGGATGTGGGTGATATGCATCTCAGTGTCATGGAGTTGACCGAGCTGTTCCACAGCATGGGCTGCTGCGGGATTGACAGTGGAACTCACACTCAGTGCGATCAATGTTTCGCCCAAGTCCAGACTGGGATTTCTTCTGTTTAAAATTTTCTCTTTCAGGTCACTGATGGAATCCATGATATTGCTGTTCAGCAGATGCATTTGATCAGGGATCCCCGCCAGTTTTTTGACTGCATTCAAGATCAAACTGGAGGAGGCATGCATCAGAGGAGAGTTTTGTCCCTTAATGATGGTTCCGTCATTCAGTTCAATAGCCGCTCCGCAGTAGATTCCATCACGTCCCTTGTTTTCATTTTTGGCGTCCTCAGCAGCTTCAAAGGCTGGTTTGACTACTTTCCTGTCCATAGGGCTCACATTCACTTCTTCCATCAAAAGCTTAACCCGAGTCACTGCATCTTTTTTGGTGAATCCCATGGCATATTCACATTGATACCGAAAGCTTCTCCTGATGATTTCCTGAACAGCAGCATCTCTGACTGCACTGTCATCTGTGATGGCAAATCCAGATCTGTTCACTCCCATATCTGTAGGCGACTGATACACAGAATCTTTTCCAGTGATGTGTTCTAAGATCCTTTTCAGTACAGGAAACGCTTCCACATCCCGGTTGTAATTGACGGCTTCTTCCCCATAAGCTTCCAGATGAAATGAGTCGATCATATTGAAATCGCTGATATCTGCTGTCGCAGCTTCATAAGCCAAATTAACAGGATGTTTGAGAGGTAAATTCCATATAGGAAATGTTTCAAATTTTGCATATGTGGATTGAAAGCCCTTTTTGTAATCGTGGTAGAGCTGAGACAGGCAGGTCGCCATTTTGCCGCTCCCTGGCCCGGGTGCAGCCACCACCACAATGGGCCTGTTGGTTTCAATGTAAGGAGCGGATCCAAATCCCTTATCGCTGGCAATGATGTCAATGTTGGTGGGATATCCTGGGATCTCATGATGGGTGTAGGTTTGAATCCCACGGCGCTTAAGCCGGTTTCTGAACTGCTGAACCACGGGTTGGTGATTGAATCTGGTGATCACCACGGCTAACACATTCAGCCCCCATTTGCGGAGGTCATCGATCAGTCTTAATGTATCCACATCATAGGTGATTCCAAAGTCAGCTCTGATTTTTTTTTGTTCAATATCTCCGGAATAGACACACAAGACAATATCGGTTTTGTCCTTAAGGTTTTGGAGGAGTCGGATTTTGGCATTGGGATCAAATCCTGGAAGGACCCTAGCCGCATGATAATCAAACACCAGTTTGCCGCCAAATTCCAAATACAGCTTTCCTCCGGAATTCTCAGCTCTAGAGAGGATGTGTCTGCTCTGTTCCTGCAGATATTTCTCGCTGTCAAATCCTTTTTTTTGGGGCATAGTTGAGGATGATTCTATTTGTTTTGTCTTGATTTTTCAAGAATATCTTTGAATGTTTTATCGGTTTCCGAACCTGGGATTTACAATGTTGTTATAAATGGAGCCGAATCTATAGCTTAACCGGAGATTGAGGCTGAAGTCATAAGAGGTGGCCAAGCGTTTCAGCTCCAGAAGGATCTCTTCTTTGGATGCGCCTTCTTTGGGAAGAGAAAGCTGATCTCTGATCCGGGTGTATTCTCCGTCTATGCCAAAAGAAAAACCTTTGAAAACTCTCACTGAGATACCGGCTTCAAATTGAAGGTTGTTTTTACTGAAGTCATGAAGATAATTGGAGCCTTCCAAGCGCATCCCTGCTGATCCCCAGGGCTCTTTGATCTCTAAAGATACGTTTAAGCTTTGCTGGAACAGATTCTCTTTTGTTTTGTCGAAAATAGTGATCTCGTCATATTTGCGGTAAGAGAATTGCAGACGGTACTGGATGCGGAGTTCCCTTCGGGTGGATTGATCATAAGGAAATATATTGTATTCCACGGCAGGGCCAATGGTGGCAAAAAGATTGGCATTATCATAAGTGGATGAATAAAGGTGAACATAACCCCCGGCGGACCAATGGTCATTGATGCTCAAAACCAGCTGTGAGAAAACCATTTTCCGGTCTCTCTGACTGATCACCTTTTCGGTCTCGCTGATTTCATATTTTCTTCTTCTGTAATTTGTATTGGCCCAAAAGCGGAATTTGGAAGCTTCTGTGGTCCGGTTTGCTGAAAGGGAGAACGAATACCTGTATTGTTGGGATAGGTCTTCTAGGTCCATATTGCCGCTGAGACTGAAATAGAAGACCCAGTGGTCCCATTTGTCTGAGGTCACAGGAGGTGTCTTTTCAGCTTCAATTTTTTCATAAGAAACCGTGATAAATTCAGAGAGAGGAGTGTCAGAAACGTAAGGGATGAGACCCTGTTTCAACATATTGACAAAACCTTCTCTCACTTGAGCTTCTGTGTCAGTGGAGCGGGAAAAATAGGTCAGGGTGGAGTCACGGCCCTGGTAATCCTTAAGCCCGATAAAGCTCAGAGTGTATTCATTGCCTCCGCTTCCAGTAGTCTGTCGGGTGATGAGAACATGGACATCTGCGTTCTGTCGGTCCCGCATGTAGTTGACAAAGGTGATTTCAGTTTTGATGTAGTCCATGTCACAGATGCGCCTGCTGCAGTCAATGAACACATTGGGTGCTGTGCTCCTAAAATCTTCTTGTTGTGCTTTAAGGGGCAGATGAAATAGCGTTATCAAACACAAGAGCCCCAGAATCAATCCGAGATTTCTGTTTGTTTTCATTTTTCTTTCTCCACTATCTGATATGAATGGGAATTCAGGAATAAAAAGTCTTATTTTGTTCGAATGAAAACCTGAGACCAGGGCATGATATTGATCTCTGATCTCCTGGCGATCTGTGGGCCTCGAATGTATTGTTTGTAAAGCCAGGTATGCATGACCAGGATGCGGATCAGACTTTCCTTAGGAAGCTTTTCTTCTGAAATTTCAATTTTCTGATCTTTATAGTTGTTTTTTTGGAGGATCGAGTTGCCGGTTTTGAAGTTGTAAGCATCCACTTCTACAGGTCCCGGGCAGCTGCGAAAGTTCCAGGATATTGTGAGGGGCTGAGTAGGTTCAATGAGTGAAGGTCTTGGGGTTTTGATCACCAGCCAGTCTGGAACAGGATATGTTTGCTCCAGTTCAATCCCGTCAGGTATGGCGATGTGGAGGGCGATCTCTTCTGAGAGCTTCTCTTTGGAGACGTCGATTCGCTTTCTATAGGTTTTGTCCTTAAACTCCAGGATTTCATGGTTCACTTTAACTGTAGCATTATCAATGATGCTTCCGCAGAGGGAATCCTTTCTCAGTTCGATATAGCACCGGATTTCAACATGGTCAAGGTCATTGTTGTAGTCATAACGGGAAAGACTGAATGTGGGATAGATTGTGGCCCGGATGTAATATTTGTTCTGAATTTCTTCGTCTTGTGCAGCCATGAATAGACCTGATATTCCTATTCCGATAATCAGCAAAAATACAAAGCATTTCCTCATAAATCCCTCCTCTGTTTCTCCAAAATCATTATAACACAGTCCTGCACCATAAAGAACCCTATAATTTGATTTGATGGAATGCGGATAACATTAAAGCTGTTGAATCGATCTCTTTGATTTCCTTATAGATGATTTCAACGATGCTGGGCCAACGGCTCTGGCCTTCTGGGACTCCGAATTCTTTTTTGACTTCATCTAAGGATTTGCCGTTCTGTATCAATGTTTTTATTTTTTCCTGTTTCTGTTCCAGAGAAGTGATCATATTCAGAATATCTTTCCTCTGGGCAATACCTCCGTGCCCATGAACAAAGGTTTCTGCATCCAGATCCAGGATCCCTTTCAAAGTCTTAACCAATCCGAAAGAATTCCCGTTTTTGTGCTTGTGTATGAGAGGATCTCTGTTGAGAAAGATCAGGTCTCCCAGAAAAACCACTTTTTGTTTTGGAAAAAAAACCACAATATCTCCATTGGTATGAGCAGGAGTGAAATGAAGGAGCTTGATGGTCTCTGTGCCGAGATGTAAGTTCAGTTCTTTATGAAAGGTCTGGTTGGGCAGGTATTTTCTCAATTCCTGGTCTTCAAATGCTTTGTCCATGTGTTTGCGAGTGTTGTGATGGGAAATGATGCTGATTCCCTGAGGAAACCCGGAAAGACCGTTCACATGGTCTCCATCGCTGTGGGTGAGAACCACTGTCATGACCGGATTTGGAGTGAGCTTTTTGATTTTCTCGATCATCTGTTTGGCTGATTCTTTGCTCATTTTAGCATCGATCACAAGGACCTGGTTTTCTCCGATAAAAAAGCCGGTGTTGGCACCGCTTCCCCCTGAGACTTCATAAATGTTTTTTTTGACTTTGATGATTTCAAGTGGAGGTGCCTCTCTCTGGGCAAAAGAAAGTGACAGCACAAACGAAATCATTACAAAAAGAATTAACAAAAATTTGTGGTGTGTTCTCATGTATAACCTCCTGCTCATTTAATCTCGCCTGTTCATAAAAAAATTGGCGATGTCTTATTTATTTTTCTTTTATGCGATAATCCAGATTTTTTCAAGTATATTTATCAAGATGTTTTTGGTTCCGGTTTTTCACGTTAATCGCTTTTTTTAAAAACCAGGATTTTTTTGGAAAGGCCGTCAGTGAATTCATGATAAAAGATTCTTTGGCTCCAATCAATTGCAAGTTCCAAGGTTCTCATTCCTCTTCTTGAGAAGAAGAAATGGAATATTCTGGGGGATCGATTCCCAGAAGGTGTTCCACAAAGTAATCCCATCTTTTTTGAATAAAATAGTCTCTGAAAACTCCATGATAGCCGTGATGGTTGTTGGGCAGGATCAGCAGATCAAAATCTCTTTTGTTTTTGATCAGAGCATGGGCCAGTCTTATGGTTGAGGCAGGATTCACGTTTTCGTCCAGATCTCCGTGCACCAGAAGCAGTTTTCCTTGGAGATTCCCTGCCAGAGTGATGTTAGACTGATCCTCATAATAGGTATCCACCGGATAACCCATATAAAGTTCAGGCCACCATGCCTTGGCCATTCTGTGGTCGTGATTTCCTGAGGACGAAACAGCGACTTTATAAAAGTCCGGCCATTTCAAGAGAGCATGCGCCGCGTCATATCCTCCTGCAGAATGTCCGTAGATCCCTATTTTCTCCAAATCCATATAAGGACGGTCCCGGGCTATGTGTTTTAAGGCGGTGATATGGTCTGTGCAGCCTCTTCCTAGGTTCTGGTAAGAGAAATCGTGAAACATTTTAGAACGGCGCGCGGTTCCCCGGCCGTCGATGGTGACCGCAATGAATCCCAGTTCTGCTAGGGGAGTGTTAGAGTGAAAAAGTGCTCGGGAAAAAGCCTTGGGTGTGTTCACAGCTTGAGGGCCGGTATAGGTTTGATCGATGACAGGGTATTTTAGGGATGGGTCAAAGTGTGTGGGCTTCCAAATGAGCCCAAAAATATCTGTTTTTCCATCAGCCGCCTTGGTCTGGAATGGTTCGGGAGGTTCCCAGCCCATTGAAGCGATATCTGAGATGTCTGCCTTTTCCAATTCCATGAGAATGGACCCGTCATCCAATGCACGAAGCACAGATTGGGGGGAAGAAAGCACAGTGGAATAATTATCCACTATGTAGAGATGATCCGGCGAGACATGAATCTCGTGATCCGCATGTTCAGGGGTTAAAAGCTTCAATTCTGAGCCATCCATTTTGATGCTGTATAGATGAACCAGGTAGGGATCCCGGTTTTTTTCCTTCCCCACTGCTTTGAAAACAATGGTGTTGTTCTTTTGATCCACGAAAACCAAATCCAGAACCACAAATTCACCCTCTGTGATTTGACGGATAAGGGTTCCTTCCTCCCAATTATAAAGATAAATGTGGTTCCATCCGCTTGTTTCTGAGGTGATGAGAGCTGTTTTCGATTCTGGCAAAACTTTGTAGTGGAACAGGTAGGGTTCGATATAGGTCCTGTTTTCGTCTCTAATCTTGGCTTCCATATCGCCGGTTTGAGCATTGATTTCATATAGATTGACAGCTTTGTATCCCCGGTCGAATTTTCGGGCATACAGTTTTTGGCTGTTTTGAAACCAGTGGACATCCATACCCAAAAATTGCGGAATGGGATCCACCCTGACCTGGATCTCTTTTCTTGAGTCAATATCAAAGATGATGGGCATGAAAAAAGCGGTCTCGGTCTCTCCGGGAAGTGCCCGGTAGTAAGATAAATGCTGAGCCCTGAAGGAATCTTCATCTGCGGATTTGAGTAAAAAAAGTTTTTTCGCTTTCCTGAGGTCTAAAATATGAGTGTAGATTTTAGTAGAATCAGGAGACCATTTGAGAAAAATTTGACCTTCTCTTTTTCCGTTTTCCCCTTCCATCAAATCTCCCCACCCCAGCCGGGAGGCGTATTCATGTTTTGGTGTTCCTTTGGTGCTGAGCTGGATTTCTTTTTGAGTCTGTGTGGAACGGATAAAAAGATTGTGGTCTTTAATAAAGGCTTCCCATTTTTTATCAGGAGATAAGCGTTCTTGTTTGTCTTCCTCTTCTTTTTCATGTTTTTTCATCAACCTGTAGTCGGTCAGATCTGCTGACCAAATCTGGTCATTGAATTTGAATTCCATGGTTTTTGAATCCACAAACTCAATGTGATCAAAGGGCAGTTCTGTGCTGGCGATGTCTTTTTCTGTTTGTTCGGAGAGGGCTTCAGCCAATTTTTGGTGGTCAAAGGCAGGGAGTTTCTGCTTTTGTGCAGGATTCACCTTCCAGAATTTTTTCCCTTCTCGTGTGTGGGCTTTGTACCAGAAGGAAGAGGTCTCATGGATCCAGTGGGGGGAGACCCTCATATTGTAAGCGATTTTTCTCAGATTTTGCGGCAGGAAACTTTCAGCTCTCTGGTAATCTTTTTTGGTGATGGTTGGGCTTGCATGGTTCTGACATGACACAAAAAGAGCGGTCATTAATAAAAAAAGTATAAATTTTGTTTGATGTTTCATATCTCCTCCTTGGAGGAATTATATTTAAAAGAGATTCCATTAGCAATTTATGGATTCCTTTGTTCTTTCAAATAGGGAAGAGTTGTGTATAATATTGGGAATCGATTTGAAGAAATTTGATATTTAAGATGAAAAAGAAATTGAGTGAAAAAGCTCTGGGAACCTGGTCTGCAGTGGCTGCTTATGGATCCTGGGGACTGCTTCCTCTGTTTTGGAAGACCCTGGACCGGATTCCAGCGCAAAACATTTTGGCCCACCGAATTGTGTGGTCATTGGTTTTTCTTGCTTTTCTGATCTCCTACCGAAAGAAATGGCTTCGAATCAAAAATATATTTTTGCATAAAAAGAAAAGGATCTCTTTTTTGTTCACAGCAGGTTTTTTGGGAGTGAACTGGTTCACTTACATATGGGCTGTGAATTCAGGGCATGTGGTGGATGCTAGTCTGGGATATTTCATAAATCCTCTGGTGGTTGTGCTTCTCGGCGTTTTGTTTCTTAAAGAAACCCTTAACTTTTGGCAGAAAATCTCGGTGTTTCTTGCTTTTGTGGGTGTTCTGTATATGACGATTGATGTGGGAAGAATTCCTTGGGTCTCTCTGACTCTCGCATTGACTTTTGCTTTGTATGGGCTTTTTCGGAAAAAAGCGGATGCGGACTCAATGCCGGGGCTGGCTTCTGAGATGATGATACTCGCTCCCTTGGCACTGGCGTTTTTGGTGTATGTGAATATCAACAGCAAAGGTTTTATAGGCAAGTTGCCGGTTTCCACTCATATTCTTCTGCTTTGCACCGGTGTGGTCACTGCAGTTCCTCTTCTGTGTTTCAATTACGGAGTGAAAAGAGTCGAACTCAAGACCATTGGATTTCTCCAGTATCTATCTCCCACTTTTCAGCTTTTTCTGGGAGTGTTTGCCTTTAAGGAGGCCTTTTCTTTGACCCACATGGTGAGCTTTGGGCTCATCTGGGTTGCCTTGATTCTCTACTCCATATCCAACACCTCTTTTATGCGACGGATTGAGCCTAGTGTGAATCAAGGCCATTGACACTCAATCATTTTGCCGTTAATAATAATACTTACAATATAAAAAGGAGAAATCCCATGACGTTTTTGCTTTCAAAAAAACAGGCCAAATGGACTGTCTTTTTATCAGTCTTGGTTTTGATGCTGTCTCTTTTGGTGTTTTCTTTTTTGGAAAGACCAGAGATCCCCAAAGTCGAAAATGATTTTCAAGGATGCACCAGCATCATGGTGGGTCGTTTGGCCACAACCGATGGATCTGTGATCACAGCTCATTCCTGTGATGGAAATTACAGGACCTGGGTCCGCATTGAACCCGGCCGAACTTATCCTGAAGGTGCAACCACAAAAGTTTATCACGGCCTTTTGCACAATGAAACGCCCTGGGATCAGAGAGGGATTATAGAGCAGGGAGAGATTCCACAAGTCAAGAAGACCTATGCTTTTTTGAATACAGCGTATCCTTGCATGAACGAGAAGCAGCTGGCCATTGGAGAGACCACTATCGGAGGCCGGAGAGAGCTGAGAAATACAGAAGGGATCTTTTATATTGAAGAGCTTCAGCGGATGGCTCTTCAGAGATGCACTACAGCCAGAGAGGCGATTCAAGTGATCGGCAATCTGGTCAAAGAGTATGGCTATTGTGATCGGGGAGAGTGTCTGACGTTTGCGGATCCAAAAGAAGTCTGGCATTTTGAAATATTCGGAGCAGGGCCCCTGGAGATAGGAGCTGTATGGGCAGCAGTCCGGATTCCGGATGACCATGTGGGGGTCTCTGCAAACATTCCCAGAATCGGTGAGCTTGATCTGGATGACCCGGACAATTACATGGCTTCTGATAATGTCTACAGAGTCGCACAGGAGATGGGTTGGTGGGATCCAGAAAGTGATAAGCCTTTTAAGTTCTGGAAAGCTTACAGCGGCAGAAAACCATTTTCTTACAGAGAGTATTTTGTATTGAACCAGGTGGCCCCTTCCCTGGAACTTGATTTCAGTGCATCAGAGCTGCCTTTTTCTGTCAAGTGCGAGAAAAAACTCTCTGTCCGGGATGTGATGGCCTTTTACAGACAGACCTATCAGGGAACTGAGTGGGATATGACCCAAAACTTGATGGTGAAAAAGAGAAGAAGCGATGAGCTGATCCTAAGCCCGGTGGTCAATCCATGGATGTCCTGGGATTTCATATCCCTTCTCAACACCATCAAACCCGGGACAGTCAAACCGGTTCGGACGATTGCTATTGCCGGATGTTCTTATTCTGAAGTCCTTCAGTGCCGAAGCTGGCTTCCTGATGAGGTGGGAGGAATCGCCTGGTTTTCATTTGATAATCCGGGCCAGAGCCCACGGATTCCCATATTTGCCGGAGTGACAGAGCTGCCGCAGAGCTTTGAAAAATGCGCCCAGCATCGATATCGAACGGATTCGGCCTGCTGGGCATTCAGAAGGGCCAACCGTCTGTCTCAGGTAAGATGGGGCAAAGCAGGGACATACATCAAAGAAGCGGTCTCAGATTTCGAAAACAAAGCTTTTACAGACCTCACTCTTATCGAACAAACGGTGAAGCAATGGTATGGGGAGGATCCTTCCGAGGAGAACCTGCAGAAAATAAAAGATTATCTCACACAATACACCAATGATTTTGCCCGGGCAGCCATCAATAAATACTGGGAGCTGGGAGATCAATTTTGGGGGATGTTTGGCCGGGGCTTCTGATTGGCCTGTGATTCAGCTTTATTTGGATTTGATAATAAAGGAAATGATTAGCAGTAGGTGTCCTGTTTCCACCAGGAATCAACCAACTCCAGGTTTCCCTCTTTATCTTTAAACAGGAATTTTGTTCCCTGTTTGGGGCCGATCTCAAGCCCTTTATGTATCACAATGAGCTGAAGATTTTCATCTTTTTCAAAGTGCTCCTTGGCTTTGTTGATGGCATCCTCTTCAGAGGCATAAGCCTTTTTGTCGTCCAAGATTAAAGTGTCTTCATATGCATAATCTGATTTGGATTTGAAACCTTGAAGGAAATATTTGATTTTCATAGATTTCTCCTCTGATGAATATGAGCCTGAACCATTTGTGAGATGTCCTGGCTCATTTTTGTTAAGTGCATGAAAAATCTATTTTAGTGCAAAAGCAAATGAATGTAAATTGATTCATGGATTTTTTGCCGATGTTGACAGGACCTATGGAACCAAATAAAATCAACTGAGATTGGAAAGGTCTGTGATGCTGATATTGAACCAAGAAGATCTGTGGAGAGTCGTATCCCGGAATGAGGTAGTGGATTCTGTAGAGCAGGCATTGCTGCTGTATGAAAGCAGAGATTTTCATATGCCTGATCGGATGCACGTGGACCACAGGGGAAACACGCTTTTATTGATGCCCTGTTTCACTGAAAAAAGCATGGGCACAAAACTGGTGTCTTTATTTCCTGAAAATTCGGAGCAGGACATCCCTGTGCTTTTTGGAGTGATGGTACTCAATGACGGGGAGACCGGAAAACCTCTGGCTTTGCTGGATGGGGCGGCTTTGACTGCACTGAGGACCGGAGCTGTGGGAAGTGTGAGCATCCGTCATATGACCTCTAAAAAAGTGAAAAATCTGGGAGTGGTGGGAGCTGGAGTCCAAGGATTTCATCAAATCCTGACTGCATGCACTCAGAGAGATTTCAAAACCATTTATGTGTATGATATGGTCTCTGAAAAAGCTGAGCGATTGCGTCAAATCTTGACAGACCATGTTCAAGGAATCGATGTCAAAACAGCTCGGAATTCAGAAGAGCTGCTCAAAGAGTCTGAGGTGGTGATCACAGCCACCACATCCACCAAGCCCGTGCTTCCTGACCAAAAGGGTTTGTTTCAGGGAAAACATATTGTGGGGATCGGCTCTTACAAACCAGATATGAGGGAATTCCCTCAAGCTCTGTTCCAAAGCCTGAAAATCATGACAGTGGACACAGAGCATGCTTTGGAGGAGTCCGGAGACCTTAAAGTGCCTTTAGAGAAGGGATGGATTCAAAAACAACAGATCATGACTTTGGGAAAGGTCATTTCCGGGAAAGCAACTCTGAAACCAGAAGGAGAGAGAGCAACGGTCTTTAAGTCAGTGGGGATGGCTCT
Organism: Candidatus Aminicenantota bacterium; assembly: GCA_014727835.1. Taxonomy (GTDB): domain Bacteria; phylum Acidobacteriota; class Aminicenantia; order Aminicenantales; family Aminicenantaceae; genus WJMT01. The sequence continues at coordinate 61,498 of WJMT01000039.1, forward strand.
TTTTGACCTGGTGGTATCTGAATACATCTACAAAAAAGCCAACCAAAAAGGCATTGGCAGAGAGGTCGATTTTTAAAACAGGAAATAACCCATGAACAGTGATTGGAAACCTCCTTCAGGCTGGAAAGGCATTGAAACGCTGGAAGCCCATACAGCCGGCGAACCTTTAAGACTGATCACCAAAGGCCTTCCTGCGATTCCCGGAGACACCATTTTAGAAAAGCGCCGGTATTTTCGCCGTCATCTGGACCATATCCGGACCGGCTTGATGTGGGAGCCGCGGGGCCATGCAGACATGTACGGAGCAGTGCTCACAGAACCTGTGAGTTCAGATGCCGATTTCGGGGTGTTTTTTCTCCACAACCAAGGCTATTCCACTATGTGCGGTCATGCCATTGTTGCTTTGGCCAAAATGACTCTGGATACAGGAATGATCAAAAAACAGGGCTCTCATCCCGAGGTCAGAATAGATACCCCTGCTGGTCTGGTCAGAGCCACGGCTTTGCGAGAAAAAGGGACGGTCCAGCAGGTTTCTTTTTTAAATGTTCCATCTTTTGTGTATAAAAAGGACCTGGAAGTCCGGGTCCCGGACTTGGGATTGATTCATTATGATATCGGCTTTGGGGGGGCTTTCTATGTATTTTGCAAGGCTCAAGAATTGAAGGTTTCTCTCAAGCCAGACCAGTATTCCCGCTTGATTCATTTGGGACGTGTGATCAAAAAAGCGGTCATGGAGTCTGTGGACATCCGGCATCCTTTGGAAGAGGAACTGGGTTTTTTATACGGTACCATTATCACAGGATCCCCTGTCAATCCCAGCCATCACAGCCGGAATGTGTGCATTTTTGCAGATGGACAAGTGGACCGGTCTCCCACTGGAACCGGAGTGAGTGCCAGAGCTGCCATCCATTATTCCAGGGGAGAGCTAAGAAAGGGGGAGACTGTGGTCATAGAAAGCATCATTGGTTCCGAGTTTCAAGTGTGTGTGAAGAAGGAAACCCGGGTAGGGGATTATCCGGCTGTCATTCCTGAGGTCACAGGAAGTGCTTCTATCATTGGTCAGAATCAGTTTTATTTTGATCCTGACGATCCCTTCAAAAAAGGATTTATCCTCAGATAATCCTCCTGTAGGTCTTTTTATTTTTTGGTTTTTGGGAAGGAGATGACAGTGGTTTTGGTGTATTTTTCGCCGGGCTCAAGAATGGAGGAAGGGAATGAGGGATTATTAGGAGAATCCGGGAAATGCTGCGGCTCCAGGCAGAATCCATAGTGTTGTTTATACACTTTTCCTGATTTGCCTTGGATAGATCCATCCAGGAAATTTCCAGAATAAAACTGGATTCCGGGATCAGTTGTGCGAATTTCCATGACACGCCCAGAATCGGGTTCAATGACTCGGGCAGCCAGTTTCAAGGTTCCTTTTTCTCCGTTCAGTACAAAATTGTGGTCATATCCACTCTGGACCTGGTCAATACGTTCTCCGATCCTGGTGAGTGAGGTGAAATCAAAAGGAGTGTCTTTGACTGGGAGGATTTCGCCGGTGGGAATGAGCTCTGAGTTCACAGGTGTATATTTCTCTGCGTTGATAAACAGTTCGTGGTCTAAAATATCGCTGCTTCCCTGTCTTTGGAGGTTGAAATAGCTGTGATGGGTTAAATTGACCGGAGTGGCTTTGTCTGTTTCCGCCTCATAATTGATCTGCAGTTCATTGTTTTGAGTGAGAGTGTAAGTCACTGTACAGGACAGGTTTCCAGGATACCCTTCTTCTCCGTCCGGGCTCAGATAGCTGAATCTGACACCGGCTGAATCTTTATTTTCAAAGGGAACCGCTTTCCAGACTCTCTTGTCAAATCCTTTGATCCCTCCATGGAGATGATGGCTGTTGTTGTTTTGAGCCAGCTTGTATTCCACTCCGTTCAGAGTGAAGGTCCCGTCTTTGATGCGGTTGGCGTAGCGGCCCACAGTGGCTCCAAAGTAAGGGGTTTCATCCAAGTATCCATCTAAACGGTCATAACCCAGAGTGACATCAGCCGGCTCTCCGTTCTGGTCCGGCACCACAAGAGAGACCAGAATAGCCCCATAATTGGTGATTTCAGCTTTCATTCCATTGGGATTGGTTAAAACATATAAATCGATGGTCCGGCCGTCCGGCATAGTGCCGAATTCCTTTGTTTCAAGAGTCATGGTCATTGTTCCTTTCTCCAGAGTTCCTTTGGTTTTGTCTTCAGTCTTCTCACCGCACGCTGAAAACAGGGATATCAAAAGTGAAAAAAATAAAACCATTGCTGAGAGAAAATTTTGCTGTTTCATGGTCATCTCCTTTTGGTTTATACTGAAAGTTTAAATGAATGCAGAATCATTCGCAATCAATAAGATGTTGAGTCAGAAATTTGATTTGAGGTTGAGGAAGATCGATTTATGTTTCATAATGGCGTTTGATTACAAACAGTTGGATTTGCTGCTATAAGTAAGGAGGATGGATGAGTCAAAAAAAGATATTCAATTTTATGGTGCTTCTAGTCATAGGTGTTTTTTCAGCACTCTGCTATTTGCAGGCTGCTGATGGTCCTATGGACCAGCAGTTTTTCACATGCTTCCAGTACCGGAATTTAGGCCCTTTTCGAAGCGGCGCCTGGATCACTGATTTTGCGGTTCCTGAGTCTCCGGAAAAAGAACACCTGTACACTTTTTATGTGGCTGGCCGAAACGGAGGTCTCTGGAAAACCACCAATAACGGCACCACCTTTGAGTCGATTTTTGATGACCAGGATGTGTTTTCCATAGGGGATATCGCCCTGGCTCCATCAAACTCTAATGTGCTTTGGGTGGGAACCGGGGAGCACACCACATCCCGGAGTGCATATTGGGGAGACGGGGTCTACAAGTCAGAAGACGGAGGCGAGAGCTGGCAGCACATGGGGCTTAAAGAGACCCACCACATCGGAAGAATACTCATTCATCCAGGAAATCCTGATATTGTGTATGTGGCGGCCATGGGGCATTTGTTTTCTCCCAATAAAGACAGAGGTGTTTTTAGAACCCGAGATGGAGGAAAGAGTTGGGAAAAAGTCCTTTATATCAGTGATAGGGTGGGCGTCATAGACCTGGTCCTCAACAGGAAGAGCCCGAATGTTTTGTATGCAGCCGCATATGAGAAAGAAAGATTTCCCTGGCATTTTGAAGCCGGAGGTCAAAAAAGCGGGATCTTCAAGACAGCGGATTCAGGAGACACCTGGAAAAAGCTCACCCAGGGCCTTCCTCAGGGAAAGATCGGACGAATCGGGCTGGATATTTACCGGAGCGATCCTGACATTCTCTATGCAGTGGTAGAGAATCTGAATCTGAGACCGCCCACTGAACAGGAAGCTCAAAGAGACCAAGAGCAGGGAAGAGAACCGCAGGAACGAGAGATGGGAGGAGAGGTCTATAGAAGTGATGACGCAGGAGAAACCTGGACCAAGATGAATTCGGTTCAGGATAATGTGGGCGGCAAAGCAGCTTACTCGTTTAACCAGATCAGAGTGGACCCCAATGATGATCGGGAAGTCTTTGTGACCAGTATCTGCCTGGCCAGCTCAGAGGACAGAGGCCGGACCTGGCATGATATCAATTGGCCTCCCCAAAAGATGTTCTCTTCAGCTTTCGGGGATGTGCGGACTTTATGGATAGATCCGGACAATTCCGACCGGATGATGATGGGGAGTGACGGAGGTGTGTTTATCTCGTATGATGGGGGAAAGACTTGTGACTTCTACGACAACCTTCCCATGGCCCAGTATTATGATATCTGTGTGGACATGGAAGACCCGTACAATGTCTACGGGGGGCTGCAGTGTCATGATTCCTGGAAGTTTCCCATCAACAGCTGGTCCGGGGAAGTCAGTCTGGAAGACATGATGCCCATGGGACTTGGTGACGGCATGTACAATGCGGTGTCTCCGGAAGACAGCCGATGGGTGTACAACACCATCCAGTTTGGAGGTCATCACCGGATCGATCAAAAGCTGGGAACACGGACCAATATCCAGCCTCAAAGAGAACCAGGACGGCCTCCTTACAGATTCAACTGGTGTCCTCCACTGGAGATTTCTCCTCACAACAGCGATGTGATTTATGCCGGGACTCAGGTCCTTCTGCGCTCCATGCACCGGGGAGATGACTGGCAGGAGATCAGTCCGGACCTCACCACCAATGACGCTGTAAAAATCGCAGGAAAGGGCCATATCCAGTACTGCACTATCACCACAATTTCTGAATCACCCTTGACACCTGGCTTGATATGGGTAGGCACAGATGACGGAAAAGTCTGGATCACTGACAAAAGCGGAGCGGACTGGAATGACCGGACAGAAAACTTGGTTCATGCCGGCGCTCCGGAACACTACTGGGTGAGCCGTGTGTTTGCATCCCACCACAGAGAGGGGAGAGCCTATGTGTCCAAAACAGGATTCAGAAGAGATGATTTCAGGAGCTTTTTGTTCCGGACAGAGGATTTCGGCAGAACCTGGAACGATATCTCCGGCAACCTGCCGGACAAACCCATTAATGCGGTGTTTGAAGACCACAAAAATCCGGATCTTCTGTTTGTAGGAAACGACAAAGGCGTATATGTGAGCATAGAGAGGGGGAGAGAATGGGTTTATATGAGGAATAATATGCCCACTATCGCAGTCACAGATTTGCTCATTCATCCTAGAGAAAATGACCTTGTGGCTGCTACCTATGGGAGAGGAGTTTTCATTACAGATATCTCATCTCTTCAGGAGCTCAGCAAAGATGTGCTGGCCAAAGATGTTCATTTGTTTTCAGTTGAGCCTGCAGTGCAGAGAGAGACCCGGTCCTGGGGGGCATACCAGCTTTACGGGGACCGGCATTTTTTTACCCCCAATGAATCTGAGACGATGAACATTTGTTATTATTTAAAGGATCCAGCACCAGATAAAGTCAAAATAGAAATTTGGGATGGTTTCGGGAATCTCTTATCTGAACTCAAGGGCAGTGAAAGTCCAGGGATCAACACAGTGAAATGGGATATGAGGTCTGTGCCCACACAGGAACAGAAGAGGCGATATGGAAGATGGGCCAGAGGAGAGCTCCAGGACCCTGGAGAATATCTGGTGGTTCTGGAGATAGGGGAAAAGAGATTTGAAAGGACAGCTCTTATTGAGAAAAGAACAGGCTGGAAAATTGGACCTTTCCCCAGCGATTTGAGATAAAACGCAACAAAAACACCTCTTATCACGTATATATAATGAGTCTTTAATGCAAAACGTTTTTCTTCTTATAGGAAATAAACCAAAGAAAGGGCTTGGAAAATGAGAAACACTGTATCTTTACTGATTGCTTTTATGGTGATATTTGCAGGAATTATTGAGTATTCATATCCTCAGGACCAGGACAAAGATATTGATGAGATGAAAAAGGACGCTCCCAAAGTCTTTATTGACTGCAGGTACTGTGACATTGATTATATCCGGAAGGAAATCACTTTTGTCAATTATGTCAGAGACCGCAAAGAGGCAGATGTCCATGTGCTGATCACCACTCAACCCACAGGGAGCGGAGGAAGAGAGTACACGTTGTCTTTTATCGGAAGAGGGGATTTTGTGGAAATCAATTCCACTCTAAAATTTTTCACCAAAAAAATGGATACGGAAGATGAAATCCGCAAGAAGCTGGTCAGAACCCTTGAGATGGGACTGGTCTCGTTTGCTGCCAATACCCCTATTTGTGACCGCATTTCAGTGAACTTCAAAGAAGAGGTCGCGCCCACTGCAGTTGAAGACAAATGGGACTTTTGGGTGTTCAGTTTGAGTGCCCATAGTTTTTTGAACGGACAGAGCACCACCAATATGGCCAGCATCTATGGTAGTTTTTCAGCCAACAGAGTGACTCCAGAATCCAAACTGAGATTGGGGCTTTCCGCCAGCTATTCTGAGAACAATTTTGAAATCGAAGACACCACCATCACCAGCACTTCAGACAGCAAGAGTTTCAGCGGTTTGTATGTCAAAAGCATCAATGACCACTGGTCTGTGGGGGGCTTTTTATCTTTGGATTCTTCGACATACCGCAACATTGATTTGGCGGTGGCTCCCAGTCCTGCGGTGGAGTATAATTTTTTCCCTTATTCCGAATCCACCCGAAGGCAGCTCCGGTGTCTTTACCGCCTCGGGTATTCTTTTTCAAACTACACAGAGGAGACGATCTTTGAGAAAACCAGAGAGAATTTGTTTTATGAGTCTCTGTCACTCACTCTGGAATTGAAAGAGACTTGGGGAACCATTTCGACCAGTCTGGAAGGTTCTCATTACTTTCATGACTTTTCAAAAAACAGGCTGGCCCTTTCCGGAGATCTGTCTTTGAGATTAGTCAAAGGGCTGTCTCTGAATGTGTTCGGAAGTTATTCCCGGATCCATGACCAGCTTTCTCTTCCCAAAGGCGGAGCTTCTTATGAAGAAATTCTGCTGAGAAGAAAAGAGCTGTCTACCGAGTACAGGTATTTTGCTTCAATCGGTCTGAGCTACACCTTTGGTTCCATCTTCAGCAATGTGGTCAATCCCCGGTTTGGAAACGGAAGAGGAGGCACCCGGATCATCATCTCTCATTAGGAGATTCCATTTGACCACCTCATTAACCTGAACCATTCATAAAAAAGGCGATGAAATTCAGGTGTGGCATGCGCTCCGCATCTGCCGCGATCCTGACTCGTGAATTATTCAGGTAAATTCTTGACTTTTTCTCCTTTCAGAATAGACTCTGTAATCTTGGACTGTTTGTGCAATGTGAAATCGCACGTTGTGAATGGTCTGAGGAAGAAAGGAGTTCACTTTGATAGATCTCAAAAGAAGTATTTTTATGGTGTTTGGTGTTTTGATTTGTTTTGTTTTTATCCAAGGACTGCAGGCGGAAACCAAAGGGATCTCGCATGGACAGAGATATGAACAGCTCATCATCCGGAACGTAGTCATGGTGGATGGAAACGGCACTCCGGCTCAAGGGCCTGTGGATGTAGTGGTCGAAGACAATATCATAGAATCCATCCGAAGGGCCCGGACAGGGAAGGGGGCTTATGAAAAAGATGAGCATATCATTGACGGAACAGGCATGTATCTGCTTCCCGGACTGATCAACATCCACGCTCATATTCATGACAGCCGGGCTGGACATCCTCTTCCGTTTGATTATCTCTACAAATTGTGGCTGGGATGCGGCATCACCACTGTTAGAGATGTGGGAAGCAATTACCAAAAGACCATCCCGGAGCGTGAAAAGAGCAAAGAAGGACGGATTGATGCGCCCCGGATTTTTCTTTACATGCGGGCCGGAGGCCGGACTCCTGAGGAAGGGAGAAAACGGGTTCAGCAGATCCAGAAAGCCGGAGGAGACGGCGTCAAAATATTTGGATTGGACAGGGACATCATGAAAGCGATCCTGGATGAAGCTCATAAGTTGGGACTGAGGGTGGCCCATCATGTGGGAGTTGAAGAGACTGATGCCTGGGCTGATGCGGAGTTTGGGACCACCTCCATTGAGCACTGGTATGGAGTGCCGGATGCTGCGCTGAAAGGTTCCCAGAAATTTCCTTTCTGGTACAACTACAGCAATGAAAGCCACCGGTTCCGGTATGCAGGACGGCTGTGGAGAGAGGCTGATGCGGAGAAGCTGGATAGGGTCCTCAAATCCCTGGTGAGCGCACAGGTGGCTTGGTGTCCCACTTTTGTGATCTATGAATCCAGCCGGGATTTTCAGCGCGCCCGAACCCAGCCCTGGTTTGATGAGTATCTTCACCCGGCGGTCAAGGAATATTTTGTGCCCAATCCAGCCCATCACGGCTCCTATCAATGGAACTGGACCACCACAGACGAGGTATTTTGGAGAGAAAATTACAAGATTTGGATGAAAGCAGTCAAAAACTTTGCAGAAATGGGAGGAATGGTCGGTGCGGGAGAAGACGCCGGTTATATCTATCAGCTCTATGGATTTGCTCTGATCCGGGAGCTGGAGCTTCATCAGGAAGCGGGCTTTCATCCCATAGACGTCATCATGCATGCCACGGGAAACAACGCACAGATTTTGGGGATGGAGGACAAACTGGGACGGATCCGGACTGGATATCTCGCAGACCTCATTCTGGTGGATGGGAATCCTCTTGAAAACCTGAAATTTTTATATCCCACCGGAGTTCCTGATATCCAAGACGGAAAACTGATAACCAGAGGTGGAGTGAAGTGGACCATTAAAGACGGCATTGTCTATGACGCACAGAAAATGATGGATCATGTGCAGAGGATCGTCCGGGAAGCGGAAATGAACTGGGATAACGAAAACAGGCCCTGACTCACCTGTCAAAACCGAATAATCCATCCACAGGAAGGGATACCATCTTGGCGATCCCAGTCTGTTGGTCATAGCCTGTCACATCTTTGAGCACTTCATCAATTTTTGAGATCATATCTTTTTGTGTGACCATTAAGATGGTTTTATTAGTGGGGCTGCTTCCTGCAAAAAAGTCACGAAGCCCGGCGAAAATAGGGATATCATGACTGACAATATGGCCCATTCCCACCGAATCAAGAATCGTGGCGCCGGGCACACCGATTTCAAGGAATGCGGACAGAAGGTCATCCAAATACTCGATTTTATTAAGGAAAATGATGATGAGTTTCATAATAAGGTTCCCTTTTCAACTGAAATGCTTGTCTTCATATTTGGTGAAAACACGGATCACATCCTGGCTGTTCTGACATTTGAGCAGTTTTTTTCTGAGTCTCTTATCGTGAACAAAGCGGGACAGCCGAGCCAGAAGTCCGATCTGGGTGTTGACTTTTTTTTCAGGGCATAAAATAAGAAAGACCAGACGGACTGGTCTTTGATCCAGGGAATCAAACTCCACTCCCTTTTGAGCGATCCCAAAAGCAAAATAGACTTTTTGGATTTTTTTTATTCGGGCATGTGGGATGGCCACGTTCTCTCCAATGCCCGTGGTCTCTATTTTCTCCCGCTCCAAAAGGCTCTGAAGAGTGATTTCTTGGTCCACTTCATCATACTTCTCTGTAATCAGGTCCAGAAGTTCCTGGATAATGTGGTGTTTTTTTTCATTCTCAAGAGGAATTTTGATACAGTCTTTATCTAAATATGGAGAAATGCGCATCATTGACTCCTTTATGCATTGGTCTCGCCCACTTTTTTCAAACCGTATTTAAAGGCAATGGGTCCGATGATCTGATTCATTATTATAGCAGCTACCAGTATGGTCTGTACAGATGGGCCGATTTCAGGGAATCGGCGAACCACTTCTGTGAGCAGTCCCAGACTCACTCCCGCTTGGGTGATAAATCCTAACCAGACGTTTTTATATATTTTGGGTTCATTTTTGACGATCCTGCCGCTCACATAAGAGCCGACATAGATGGAGAGAAGGCGGACCACAAAAACAGTCAAGCCCAGAAGCCATCCGGTGCGGAGCACATTCAAATCCATAGAAGCACCGGTCATGGCGAAAAAGGCTATGTAGACGGGAAGAGACACCCGGTCCATCCTTTCCAGAAAATTTTCGCCGTGTTTTGAAAAATTCTGCACTGTGAATCCGGCTGCCATGCAGATCAACAGAGGCTCCAGTTCAAGGCCGATGTCATAAGTTTGGCGCAGATAGTCCCCCAGAAGATGGGAAAATTCAATCACAATGAATCCCATGGCAATGATCACCACAGGAAATTCCACATGGACTTTTTCAATCAGAAAAACAATGAATTTTCCCAATATGAATCCCAGAGCAAAAGCGATGATGATCTCAGCAAGAAGAAAATAGACAAGGGATAGATTCAGCCCTCCTTTTCCTGCGATAAAGACCTGGACCAAAGAGATGATCACAGCGAAGAGGATGATGATAAAAACGTCCATGGCCACTGAAACACTGAGGACAATATCAGTGTAGCGTCCTTTCGCTTTGGTCTCACTGATGATGGCTATAGCTGAAGAAGGGGAGCGGGCCACAGCAATGGTCCCAAAGATAGCAGAGACAGCCAATCTTAGAGTGGGATTGAAATCACTCATAAAAAACATGGTTTTGGATAGAACAAAGACCAGAGTAGTGGTCCCCATAAACACCACTATGGTCACTCCGGATATGTAAGAAATAATGGATTTGAGGACTTTCCTTATATTTTTGATCCGCAGTTCTCCCCCGGCACAAAAGGCAATGAAAGCCAAAGCTAATTTGTTTATAAATGCCAGGTCACTGACCTCGGAAAAGGTGTATAATTTCAAAAAGAACGGCCCCATAAGCAGGCCGGCTAAAATATATCCCACAATCCGGGGAGAGCCGATTTTTTCCAGAAGAAAACCAAAACAATAAGCCCCCAGGAGAATCAGACCCAAAACCAGAGTAGGAGAGTTTTCCGGGTAAACATCCAATCTCAGATGAATCAAAAGCAGTGCTGCGGCAATGATCAGGATGAGTGCCAATATTTTGTTTATCATGTTTGCTCTCTGGTGATGTCTTTTTGGTAACGAAACCGGAGAGGTTTGGGATCTTCAAGCTGCCAAAGAATCAGTTTCGGACTGATGATCTCATTGACAATCATGGATACAATGACCACGGTCACTAGGTAATCAGAGAGAGAAGGATAAAAAACAGAGAAACTGATGATGATGGCCACGGCGAATCCACCCTCAGAGAGGAGTCCCAGGCCAGCAGTCTTTGGGACTGGAAACTCGAACTTAAAAAGCCGGGTGGCTGTAAACACACCGGTTAACTTGGCCCATATCCGGGATGCAAAATAAATCCCTGTGATGATCAGGATGAAATCAAACCGGAGGCGCCATCCGGCGCCTATGATCAAAAGCATGATGATATAAATGGCCTTTTCCGAGTGCACCATGCTTTCCAGGGCTCTCAACCGGTGCCTGCACAAATTGGCAGTGATCAGCCCACAGATGAATCCAATAAGAAGGGGGGAATTATGGGTCTTTATGGCCAGGCCCCCTCCAAAAAGGACCCCCCCTATGATAAAGACGATAAACTCCTGCTGGGAAAACTTGGTTCTGCTGAGAATAATAAAAACAAAGGCCAAAAGAATCCCGATAGCGAGAGCCAGCACCAGCCATTTCAAGGAATCCAACAAAACAAACTGTGACCTTCCCGGAAAAGGAAAAATAAAGAAAGTCAGAGAAAAAAAGGCAAGAGCAAAGATCCCGTCTATTCCAGCTATATAGTGAAGAAGGGAGAACAATTTGCGGTTTTTAAACTTATAATTGTTGCACACAATAGCCAGGGCAGATTGAGCAGTGCAGATGGCCGCGCTGCCCAGAGCCAAGCAAAGAATCCATATGGTCTCGTCAGGAAGTGAGGAAAAGGCGCGAAAAGAAAAAAACATGATGGGCGTGACCACAAAAAAAGTGAACAGGGCCTGGATGGCAGAGATAGAGAAGAAGAAGCGCGGGAGATTTTTTAGAGACTGGAAGTCAAATTGAAGTCCGAATAAGAATCCGATCCAGGCAAGGCCAAAGATCAAAAACGGTTTCAGACTGGCTAGAGTCTCCGGGTCAATGATATTGAGTCCCATGTGTCCGATCAAGACTCCGATGAATATGTATTCTGTTCCTGTGAATATGATCGTTCTAAAGCCCAGAGGAAGTTTGCGGTTGAGATAAGTGAATCGGGAACCGATGATGGCGATCACTGTGAGAATGATGATGGAGAGAATAAGCTTCATTTTTTTTTCTATTATAAACCTGAACTATTCATACAAAAGTGGCGATGTTTACATTATTATTTTCTTTTCTGAGATATGCAAGAGTTTTTCAAGAACAATTATCTGATTCTTTTTGCTGTTCTTATTTTTTCATTTTAATCGGCATTTTTTCCCTTACAAACGAGGCCATCTTACGGCATCTGCTTCGTTACAGGGCATTCACAGTGAAGGACCACACCTTTATGCCCTGTGCCTCGTCTCTGCAGCAATCTTGACTCATGAATAATCCAGGTAATGGATTAATTTTTGTTTTTCAATCCATTTGATGATATAAAATGTATCAGGATATTCTGTAAGAATCCGGGGAGATGACATGATTAAAAACAGATGGAAATCAGGAATTGTTTTGACAATGCTTATTTTTGTTTTGATCGCCTGTCAAAAAACACAGCACATCTTTGTTGTCAAGAATCCTCCAGTGGATGAGAAAAATGACCACTATATCAGCAACCGGGAACCGTTAATCAGAACGCCTTTTGTCAAACTGCCTGTGGGAGTGATCCGGCCCAAAGGATGGCTGCTCAAGCAGCTTCAGCTTCAGGCAGATGGTTTTCACGGTCATCTGAATGAAATCAGCAAATTTCTGGAAAAAGAGGGGAATGCCTGGCTTGATCCTGAGGGAAAAGGAGACCATGGATGGGAAGAGGAGCCGTACTGGCTTAAAGGATTCAGCAACTGCGGATATTTACTCGGAAATGAGCGGATGATCCAGGAGTCCCGCATTTGGATTGAAGGGGCTCTCAACAGTCAGCAGCCTGACGGCTGGTTTGGACCTGGATTTCGGAGCGGGGGAGCAGCCACCAAACTCAAGGGACGAACCGACCTCTGGCCCAATATGATCATGCTGTTCTGCCTTCAGGATTATTATGAATACACAGGAAGCACAGACCAGAGGGTTATCTCATTGATGACAGACTATTTCAAATACCTATCCCAAGTCCCGGATGAGGAATTTTTGGTGGGTTACTGGCCCCGGATGAGGGCCGGAGACATGCTGTTCAGTGTGATCTGGCTCTACAACCGCACAGGAGATGAATGGCTGCTGGATTTTGCGCGCAAAGTCCACCGCAATGCAGCAGAGTGGGAAAAGGATGTCATAAACTGGCATAATGTCAATATTTCTCAGGGATTTGGTGAGCCCGGGACCTTTTATATGGTTTCAAAAAACAAGGAACACCTTAAGGCCGCGGAACGGAACTGGCAAAAAGTCAAGCATCTCTATGGTCAGGTCCCGGGGGGAATGTTCGGAGGGGATGAAAACTGCAGGGAAGGATATTCAGGCCCGAGGCAGGCCATTGAGACCTGCGGAATGGTGGAGATGATGCTTTCTGAAGAGACTCTGCTGATGATCTCCGGGAATACCAAATGGGCGGACCGATGTGAAGACGTGGCATTCAATTCTTATCCGGCCTCCATGACTTCCGATTTAAAGGCACTCCGTTATTTGACAGCCCCCAATTTGGTGGTTTCTGACCAACAGAACAAATCACCCGGCTTTCAAAACCGAGGCCCTATGCTGTGGATGAATCCGCACAGACACCGCTGCTGTCAGCACAATTCGGGCCATGGCTGGCCCTATTTCACACAGCATCTATGGGCTGCTACCCATGATAATGGATTGGGAGCTGTGATGTATACTCCCTCTGAGGTCACTGCTGTGGTTGGAGAGGGGACTGAGGTGGTGATTACGGAAAAAACCCGGTATCCGTTTGATGAAACCATCGAGTTTACTATTTCATCCCCAAAGAGCGTCAGATTTCCTCTTTATCTGAGAGTTCCTGGATGGTGCTGGCAGTCTGAACTTTCGCTCAACGGCAGACCGGAGAAAATCGAAACAGAGCCGGGAACTTATATTTGCATTGACCGGAAATGGAAAGATGGGGACCGCGTGGCTCTGAAATGTGTGATGAGCACCAGCATCACTCACTGGACTAAAAACCAGGACAGTGTGTCTATTGATCGAGGTCCTCTCACATATTCTCTCAAAATAGGTGAGGAATATGTCCGCAAGGGAGGAACAGATAAGTGGCCGGCATGGGAAATATTTCCCACTACTGACTGGAATTACGGACTGCTGTTGGAAGATGGAAGACCGGCTCAAGGAGTGGAAGTCAAACAGAGGTCCTGGCCCCAGGAAGGACAGCCTTTCCAGATGGAATTGGCCCCTGTTGAAATCAGGCTCCAGGCACGAAAAATTCCGGAGTGGCGTCTTGACCATCTGGGATTGGTGGGCACCCTCCAGCCCAGTCCTGCACAAACCCAACAGCCTGTTGAGACCATCACTTTGATTCCCATGGGCTGTGCCCGGCTTCGAATATCTGCGTTTCCTTATGTGCTTCCTGATGGGTCTGGTCAGGCATGGGAGGAACCGGAGACAGATGGGTCGTAATTCCTTTCTCGCCTTTGATATCGGAGCTGAGAGCGGCAGAGCACTTATAGGGAAGCTGGAGCAAAACCGGATTCAGGTCCAGGAAGTCTACCGGTTTCAAAACAGCATGATTTCCAGAGGCCCTCATCTGAAGTGGGATGTGCACAGCTTGTTCCGGGAAATAAAAAGCGGGATGAGGAAGAGCGCTCAGGAAAGCCAAACTCCTTTTGAATGCATGGGTATAGATACATGGGGAGTGGATTTTGGGTTGTTGAATCAAAAGGGAGAGTTGATATCCCTTCCTTTTGCCTACAGGGATCCCCGAAACAAAAAGGCTATGGACGCATTTCTAAGGATCAAATCCCGGGAAAATGTATATGAGCTGACAGGAATCCAGTTTCTTCAGTTCAACTCTTTGTTTCAGCTTCATGCTTTAAAGACCCAAAATCCTGAGATCATGGACCATGCTTCCCATCTGTTGTTCATGCCTGATATCTTTAATTATTTCTTGACTGGGGAGATGGCCACTGAGTTTTCCTATGCCACCACCTCACAGCTTTTCAATCCGCGAAAGGATGGTTGGGAGGATCAGCTTTTTGAGGCCCTTGATGTGCCCAAAGCTATAATGCAGGAAGTGAGAACTGCCGGACATAAGCTCGGGTTGATAAAGCCGTCCATCACTGAAGAAACCCGGTTCAGTCCTTCACCGGTGGTCCTGACCGCAGCCCATGATACAGCATCAGCTGTGGCTGCTGTGCCTGCTCAGGGAAAGGATTGGGCTTTCATCAGCTCCGGCACATGGTCCATCATGGGTGTGGAGCTGGACTCTCCCCTGATTAATGAAAAGAGTTATCAGCTTAATTTCACCAATGAAGGAGGAGTGGGACACCGCTTTCGGCTGTCAAAGAACATAACCGGATTGTGGCTGCTTCAAGAATGCAAAAAAAAATGGGACCAAAGCCAAAACAGGAGATATCATGAATTAATCCAAGAAGCGTATGCCGCAGAGCCGTTCAAATTCCTTGTTGATCCGGATTGGGAGATGTTCCTCAAGCCCCGGGATATGACAGAGGCGATCGCCCGGTTCTGCCAAAAAACCGGCCAGACGAGCCCTGAGAATATTTCAGAGTTTGTCCGAAGCATTCTGGAAAGCCTGGCCTTTAAATACAAGATGGTGTTCGATGAGCTTTGCTCACTCAGCCGCAGGTCCATAAACAGGGTCCACATCATAGGCGGAGGGTCCCTCAATCAGGTCCTCTGCCAGTTCACAGCAGACGCACTGGGACTTCCCGTGATAGCAGGGCCTGGTGAAGCCACAGCAGTGGGAAACATCATGATCCAAGCCATGGCAGAAAATAAGATGGACTCCATTGAGACCATGCGGGATGTGATCTCAAACTCATTTGATCTTCGGTTTTATGAGCCAAAAAACACAGAAGAATGGGATGAGAATTATCCGAGATTCCAGGAAATGTGCCGGCAGGCCAGAACAGGATTAAAAAGTCAAAAATAAGAAGGAAAGGAGACAGATTTGAACGATCAAAAAATTGAGAGAGCCTATAAACAGGCCCGTGAAAAATTCAAAGAGATGGGTTCGGATACAGAAAAAGCTCTGGAACAGCTCAAAAAGGTCTCTCTTTCCATTCACTGCTGGCAGGGAGATGATGTGGCTGGTTTTGAAAGACCGGATACTGAGCTCAAAGGAGGAGGTCTTCAGGTGACTGGGAATTATCCGGGACAGGCCAGAACCATTGGGGAGCTCCGTCAGGATCTGGAGAAAGTCTATTCTCTTTTGCCTGGAAATCACCGGCTCAACCTTCATGCCATATACGGCGAATTCAAAGGAAAATCCATAGACAGGGATCAGATCGAACCCCATCATTTCAAAGGGTGGATTGACTGGGCCAAAGACCAAGGAGTTGAATTGGACTTCAACTGCACATGTTTTTCTCATCCCTTAGCTGATTCGGGTTACACCTTAAGCAGTAAGGATGAGGACATCCGCTGCTTTTGGGTCGAGCATGTGGACAGATGCCGGCAGATCGGAGCTTTTATGGGGAGGGAAGGGAAAAGCCCCTGTGTGCACAACATCTGGGTTCCGGATGGTTCCAAAGATATGCCCATGGACAGAAAAGGCCACAGAGATCTTCTCAGAAAGTCTCTGGACGAAATTTTTTCAACTGAATATCCGGCAGAGGAACTCAAGGATTCTTTAGAAAGCAAACTGTTCGGAATCGGAAGCGAGTCCTATGTAGTGGGATCTCATGAGTTTTATATGGGATATGCCCTGAGTAATCAGAAAATGATCTGTCTGGATACCGGGCATTTTCATCCCACAGAAAATATTGGGGACAAGATTTCGGCAGTCCTCCAGTTTTCCGATGAACTTTTGCTTCATGTCAGCCGTGGAGTGAGATGGGACAGCGACCATATTGTTGTCTTGGATGACGGAATCCGCAGTCTTTTCGAAGAGGTGGTCCGGGGAGAATATCTGAATCAGGTTCATTTGGCCCTTGATTTTTTTGATGCCAGTTTGAACCGGGTGGGTGCCTGGATCATCGGAGCCAGGGCTGTCTTGAAGGCCATTCTGGCTGCTCTTCTGGAGCCCAGAGAACGGCTTCTGCAAGCAGAAAATGAGGGGGATTACTTTACCCGTCTCGCTCTGCTCGAAGAGCTTAAAGCCATGCCTCTGGGAGCGGTGTGGGACTATTTCTGCAGTGTAATGGAAGTTCATGCCGGGCCGGATTGGATGAAAGAGATCCTTAGGTATGACCGGAATGTCACCAGAAAAAGGGGCTGAGAGCTTTGAGTTTTTAAAAAGTTTCTCTTGGTTTTTTTAAACGCTGATAGATAAGGGGGAGAACCACCAGAGTGACAAGGGTCGAAGTGATGAGCCCTCCCACCACCACAGTGGCCAGAGGCCGTTGGATCTCAGCGCCTGGTCCTCTGGAGAGAAGCAGAGGCATCACTCCAAAAATGGTAGTGAAGGTGGTCATGAGAACTGGCCTCAGTTTGATATTCACAGCGTTGAAAACAGCCTGTTTCAAATCTTGACCCTGATTGACATGACGATGAAAGGAGGAGATCAGCACCAGCCCATCCTCAAGCGCGATTCCGAAAATAGCAATGAAACCGATAGAGGCTGGGACGCTCAGGTAAAGTCCTGAGAGTTTCAAAGCAAGGATCCCGCCGGTCAGAGCAAGTGGGATGTTGATCAGTATGATGAGCACCTCTTTGAATGAATAGAAAATGGAAAAGAGCAGAAGAGACACGACTGCCAGTATAACGGGAATGATCACCAGAAATCTTTGGTTCGCCTCCTGCTGCAGTTGAAACTGACCCCCCCACTTCACCAGGTATCCTGCAGGGAGGTCCACCTGGTCTTGAAGGGTTTTTTTGGCTTCATCCACAAAACTTCCGATATCCCGGCCTCGGATGTTGCATTGAATGGTGATGTACCTTCTGTTTCCTTCTCTGTTGATCAAACGAGGCCCCATGGTTTCTTTCACGGATGCGATCTGAGCAAGAGGGATCTGCCCTTTTTCTGGAAGCCGAATGAGCAGGTCTTTGATGTGCTGGATGTTTTGTCTGAACTCTGGGGCAAATCTTAGAAAGATATCGAATCGTTTTTGCTGCTCGTAAATCTGGCCCAAAGTCACTCCACCCACTGCAGCTTCAATGGTCTGCTGGATCTGCTGGATATTCAAACCGTAACGTGCCAATTGTTCTCTATGAAGCAGGATCTGGATGTGATTTTGGCCGGTGAATTGTTCCACCTGGAGATCAGAAGCCCCTTTTACGGATCCAATGGCGTCTCTGATTTCAGATGACTTTTCTCTGAGCACTCTGAAATCTTCTCCGTAAAGTTTCACTGCCAGCTGGGCCTTGACTCCGGTTATGAGTTCATCCAGATTATGGGCAATAGGCTGAGTGATGTTAAGGTTCATTCCAGGGAATCGTTCCAGACGGTGATGGAGTTCTTCAATAAAGGCATTCTTATTTTTGAAATGAGTCCATTTTTGGATGGGTTTGAGTTTGATCAAAATCTCAGCATTGTTGACAAAATGGGCATGGCTTCCCACTTCACCTCTTCCGATCCGGCTCAGGACTCCAGTCACCTCTGGCATTTGTTTGATGGTCTTCTCCACCTGAGTGGTGAGGGAAATGGTTTGGTTTAAGCTGATATTAGGATCCAAAGACAAACGGAGATGCAGGGTCCCCTCTTCCAGACGGGGGATGTATTCTTTTCCTAAGAAAGGAATCAGACTGATTCCCATCAGGAACACAGCGGCGGTGAAGATAAAAACTCCTTTTTGATGATGCTGGCAGTATGAGAAAAATGGAGTGTAGATTTTTTTTAGATTCCGGATCAGTAAGGGCTCTTTAATGACAGCTTTTCTTTTTCGCAGCAGATAAAAAGAGAGAGCAGGCACACAGATTAAGGAAAAGACAAGAGAACCGGCCATAGCAAAAGAGATGGTGTAACCCATGGGGCGGAACATGATCCCTTCCACTCCGGTTAAAGTCAGTATGGGAAGAAACACCAGAATGATGATGATGATGGCAAAAAACAGAGCCCTTCCCACTTCTTCTCCCGCATACACAATGGCAGAGAGTTTGCTTTCATTGGGGAGTTGAATATGCCTATGTGTGTTTTCCACCATGATGATGGCTGCATCCGCAATAAGCCCGATGGCAATGGCCAGACCTCCGAATGACATCAGGTCTGCAGCCAGGTTGATCCGGCTCATCAAAATAAAGGATAGCAGTATGGAAAAGGGAAGAGAGAAAACAGCAATGAGCGCTGAAGGAAAGTCGCCCATGAAAAGAAACAGGACAATGATGACTAAAATGATTCCCACCAGGAGGTTTGTGGATACAGTGGAGAAGCACTTTTTGACCAAAGAAGCCTGATTGTAAAAAGGAACGATCTTGACTCCCTCCGGCAGGCTCTTATTGATTTCTATAATCCGCTTTTCTAAATTCCGGATGACTCTGGCTGTGTTTGAGCCAAATAGCTTGAGCACCATTCCCACCACTTTTTCACCCTCTCCGTTGGCCAGCGCAGCTCCTCTTTTGACAGCAGGGAGGACCTGGACTTGAGCAAGATTCCGGAGATAGACCGGGATTCCTTGGTCATGGGTTATGACAATGCTTTCCAAATCCTGGATGGTTTTGGCAAGACCCACACTCCTGACAATGTATTCCTCTTTGCCCCGGGTGATGAAACTGGCTCCGATATTCTTATTGTTCTGTTTGACTTTTTGGATGATATCTGAGATAGACAGATCGTATTGGAGCAGGGATTGGGGTTTTATGAAAATCTTAAACTGTTTGACATCTCCTCCGATGCTCAGGACTTGGGAGACCTCAGGAACTGATTTCAATTCATATTTGATCAGCCAGTCCTGAATGGTCCTAAGTTCCATAGTGGAAATGTCTTTTCCCTCTAAATAATAAAGATAAACCAGCCCAAGTCCCGTGGATATGGGCCCCAAAACAGGGTTGTGAGCTTGTTCCGGCAGAAGGTCCCTCACTTCATCCAGACGCTGGGATACCAGCTGACGGGCCCAGTAGATATCTGTTTTTTCAGTGAAATAGACATTGACCATGGAAAGAGAAAAGGTAGAGGTGGACCGGATGTAATCAATGTCAGGAAGGCCGAACATCGAGGATTCGATAGGATAGGATATCAAGCGCTCCACTTCCTCTGGGGCCATTCCCGGAGCCTCTGTGTATATCTGGACCAAAGGCGGGGATGGATCCGGAAACACGTCTATGGGGAGCTTCTGGAAGGAAAAATAACCCAGAAGAGCTACAGTCAGAGTGGCTAGAATCACAAACAAACGGTGTCTGAGAGAAAATTCAATTATTTTTGAGATCATTTTCAAAGTCAATGAGTGTGTTGATGTCCGAAATCAGCTTTATTGAGTTCGCTCTTTAATGTGAAAGCTCCTTTCACAACGATCCGGTCTTCTTCAGTGAGTCCCTTGGATATAACTCTTTGGTCCCTGATCTGTTCTCCTAATGTGATGTGCCTCACTTCGAATTCCTGTTTAGGATTGAGCACAAACACAACTTTTTCTCCGTTAAGGTTTTGCACGGCTTCCTCCGGAATGATCAGGACCTCCTGTTTGATGTTCTGGCTTTGGATCAATCCAGTGATGTACATATTGGGTTTCAACAGATGTTCCTTGTTTTTGACATCAGCCCTGATCTGTATGGTCCTGAGTTTCGGATCGATCAACTCGCTGAAGTAGATGATTTTAGCTGGGAATGATTTCTCAGGGTACAGTGAAGACCGGATAATGACCCGGCTGTCTTTTTGAATATAAGGGATGTCTTTTTCATAAGCCTCCAATTCCGCCCAGAGTGTGTTTAAATCAGATAGAGTGAAGAGGATTTTATCTGGTTCAATGTGTTGTCCCTGGACTGCATCTCTGAAAATCACTGTTCCGGATATGGGGGCCAGAATGGGGAGGTAGGGTTCTGCGATCTCGCATTTGTATTCCTTTTCTCTTAGAGATTCGCACTTCTTGATGAGCTGGTCGATCTGTTCATGGGTGATTCCATAGGAGTGGAGTTCCGAACCAAGGGCTCCTAATTGAGTGGAGAGTTTTTCATACTCAGCCTTGCGCTTGAGAAATTCTTTTTCTTCAATGGCTTTTTCTTTATACAGCATCTCAGCTCTTTCATATTCTTGTTGGCTGAAGATCATTTTGGCTCTTGTTTCCAGGAAGTCAGCTTGAGTTTGTGCAAAATCCGGAGAATTGACCACCAAAAGCGGCTGTCCTTTTCTGACTTGGTCACCGAGGTTTGTGGAGACTGATTCGATCTGACCGCGCACAAAACTGGAGATATGTGCTGTTTTGTTCTGATTGAGATTCAAGGTGCCAGGAACTTCTATCTGGGATTGGGCGGTTTGTTTTTGCGGGGATCCGACCACGATACCCCATTCTTTCTTTTGGTCCTCAGACAGTTTCAAAGTCTGATGCTGGTGTTCTTCGGCAGGTTGATCCTCGGAGAGATGTTTGTGATTTTCTGTGGATGCTGGCGGGGATTTTTCAGAGGAGCAGCTCACAGCAAACACTGTTATAAGGGCCGTTAACAAAAGAATAATTTTTTTCATTTCAATTCTTCCCCTATCACTCTTTCCAGAGCAACTTTGTCCAGATTCCATTTCAGCAGAGATTCCTGATGATCTCTGAGAATACTGAAGTAGGTCCTCTGGGTATCCAGGAATTCGATCAGAGAGATTTCTCCGTGATGGTAGCTCAATTCAGATATGCGCATGCTTTCTTGTGCTTGTTTCAACAGTGCGTCTTCAAAAAGCCTTAAGGTCTGCTCAGAGAGTCTCAGACGATTGATTTTAGATTTGATTTGTTTGGAAAGCTCAATTTGCAGCGCTTTCAAATCTTGTCTCTGACTGAGGGCCTGATTTTGCGCCTCTAGAATTTCTTTGGATTTGAAGTCCCATAAAGGAATATCCAAAGTGATCCCGATCCCCTGGTTGGTTCCATGAAGCATTTTCTGGCTGAAAGCAGCTAGGTTGAAATCCGGGAATCTCTGCCACCTTGCAAAGCTGATGGAATTTTGGGCTTGTTCAACCAGGGTTTTCTTCTCTTTGATAAGGGGATGATAGCTGAGATTTTCCTCTATAAGGGCTTTTTCATGGATGTCCAAGGGGGTGTATTTGAGGTCTCCATTAACCGAAAAGTTTTGAGGAAGCGAATTTCCCATAAATGCATTAAGGCTGGATTTCGCCAGTTTCAATTCTGTCTGGATTTCATTCCTTTCATTTTCAGCCTTGAGCATCTCGACAGAAAGTTTCAATGCTTCCAAATCTTTGACTTCTCCGAGTTCCGCTCTTTTTTGGATCAGATGATAGATCTTTTCTATGGAACTCTTTTTTTTGTGGGCCAGCTCCAGATTCTTTTTGAGAAAAAGTATTTCATAGAAGATTTCTTTGATCTCACTGGCGATCTCCAGCTTCAAGTATTCAAAATTGAATGCAGAAGCTTCCCATGATTTTTTGTTAACCTGAATGCGGAAGTGGCGTTTGAAAGGGTTTTCAATGACCTGTCTAACGGAGAGATTCCGGGTGATCCTCTGGATGTCTCCGTCATAGGATTCTGCATCCCCTGTCGAATATTCCAACTCCGGATTGGACAAACGTTTGGACGACAAATAAGACTCATACAAAGAGTTGGTCTGGAATTTACGGGTCATGATTTCGGGGCTGGATTTCAGCCCGATATCGATCAATTCCTGAAGAGTGTAGGTGTTTTTTTCCAAAGACAGGAGAATTGAGCTCAGAAAAAGGATCATCAAGGCAAATAAAAACGTCTTTGTTCTCATTTTAGATTCATTCTAACATAAAATACGGGGACACAATACCTATTTACTCATTATTCCCTAAGATGCCAGCCTGGGGAAACCGCAGAGCCATATAAAAATCAATAAACATTTGACTTTTCTTTCCAGATGATAAAAAATCCACTTAACCACACATAACACACAAGATTGGGAGGATTATATGAATCAAAGGGGAGATAAAGGTACTGGACCTGGAATTTTTCATAAATTCTTGAGATTCTTCACTGAGATTCATCCCGGAGAAGCGGGCACGGCTTTATTGTTGACCCTGAATATTTTTTTGATACTGGGTGCTTATTACATCATTAAAATCGTGAGGGATTCATCCATCCTTTCAGAATGGGGACCTGAGACCAAAAGTTATCTGTATGGCGTCATCTCTATTCTGCTCATTTTTGTGATCAAAGGATTCAGTCATATCTCATCAAAGGTTCCCCGTCAGAAGCTCATTGCCTGGGTCACACTGTTTTTTATTTCCAATCTGATCCTGTTTTCTGTTTTGAATTTGTTCGGCGTCCCTTTCAGCACTATCAGCATTATATTTTTCATTTGGGCCAGTATTTTCAATGTGGTGGTCATTGCCCAGTTCTGGGGTTTTGCCAATGATATCTACACGGAAAGCGCTGGAAAGCGCCTGTTTCCAATCATTGCTTTTGGAGCCACTTTCGGCGCTTTTGTGGGTTCTTATGCTTTCAAACCTCTGGAGAAGTGGATGGGATTGTATCAGCTTCTTTTGGTTTCTTCGGCTGTGCTGGGGGTTTGTATTTGGTTAACCTATATCATCCACAAAAGGGAGATCAAAGGAAAACATATCGCACAAACTGATGAAATCCTGAAGCAGGAAGCCGTTGAAAAAGAAAAACCTTTGAAAAAGGGGGGCGGCTTTAAGCTGGTGTTTAAGAAGCGCTACCTTCTCTATATTGCCCTGTTTGTCCTTTTTTTGAACCTTATCAATACCAATGGAGGATATATCCTGGACCGGGTGATCAAAAACAGGGCTCTGGAGGCAGTCCAGGCCGGTACAGCAGGGGGGCTTACTGTGGAAAGCATCATAGGCAATTTTTACTCGGATTTTTA
The DNA here is from genome assembly GCA_014727835.1 of Candidatus Aminicenantota bacterium. GTDB lineage: Bacteria > Acidobacteriota > Aminicenantia > Aminicenantales > Aminicenantaceae > WJMT01. Next base: position 85,075 of record WJMT01000039.1, read on the forward strand.
TATGATCATGAACCTCATGGCTATGTTCATCCAGCTGTTTTTGGTTTCCCGGATTTTCAAGTGGTTTGGAGTGCGGACAGCCGTGTTTATCCTTCCTTTTATTGCGCTGGGGGGATATTTTTTCATCAGCTTGGGAGCTTCCTTAGTCCTTGTCAAGTGGATCAAATCTTTGGAGAATGGGACCGATTACTCGTTAATGAACACCACTCGGCACGCTTTGTTTCTTCGGACAACAAGAGAAGAGAAGTATAAGGCCAAGGCGGCCATTGATACCTTTTTTCACCGGGCAGGGGATGTCACACACAGTTTGATCGTTTTTGTTTGGGCTCAGTTCCTCCTGGTGGAAAGCTTTGCCAAATTCAATATCGTGATGGCTGTGATCTGGATCATTTTAGGCGTGTTGATCGTCAAAGAGCACAAAAAATTATCCAAAAAACAAACCAGCCCTCAGCCTGAAAAACAAGTCTAGACAATCTGATTTGAACCTGATCGATCTATGGAAGGATCTTGGATGTTCTGATGAGCCGGATGGCCATCATAATCCCGCCCAAGAGAATAAAAGTTAAACCAATGGCTTTTGCCAGAATCTTTTCCTTAATTCTGCAGGCAAATTGAGCGCTCAGAGTCCCCCCTAAAACCGCACTGAACCCGATGATCAATCCTGCCACAGGGCGGATGTTGCCGTGAAGAGCAAATCCCGCGGCCCCGGAACTCGCGGTGATCGCCATGATGAGCACAGAAGTTCCCACTGCCAGATGAAGGGGAAAATTGAGCACAAAAACAAGGATGATGAATACAAAGCCTCCCCCTCCCGCTCCCAGAAGTCCGGTCAAAATCCCGACCACAAATCCCAAAAAAAGCGAAGTGAGGGTTTTTTGAATAGGAGTTTTGAATTTCAGGACTTTTTTGAATTTGAGGGCAATGGCTTCTCTGTTGATTCCTTTTTTCCAAATCACGATCCCCAGAATGATCATATAGATCCCAAAAATTCTCACCAAACCCAACTCTGGAATACGGTCTGAAAATACAGCGCCGAGTTGAGCCCCAGCCACAGAGCCGGCTGCGATCCACATGCCGGATCTTAAAGAAATGTTTCCATGTTTGTGGTAGGAGAATGCAATGGCGGCCGGAGCAATGACATCTACCATCAGGGAAGTCCCGATACAGTCATGAACAGGATAATTCAGCACCATGTGCATCAGAGGAACCACCACCATAACTCCGGAAGAGCCGGTGAGTCCGGTGAGAATCCCGGTGAAGATTCCGATAAGGACCATTACAGCTACATTAAGTAAAGTCATGACATAAGCTTCCTCAAAAATCCCTATTATACCAAACAGATTCAAGATGAAAAGAAAGAGAAATCACTTGATTTCAAGCATCACCACTGATTTAGCCGGAAGCATGACCTTTAAAGTGCTGTTCGTCAATGCTGCTCCATTAAAGTTTTGAGGTCTGATTGCATCCGGATTTTGAAAAGTGTTGTGAGCCGTCATTTCATCTGAAGTCAGGATTTGTCCGGAGACGGTTTGGGTTTGGACTCCCCGGATCTCACACATGATTTTGACTGAATCATTGGGGTTGAGATTACACAGAGAGAGGTGGATGTGTCCCTGGCTGTTCTTGGATGCGGATGCGCTGACCTGAGGAATGCTTTTTTCGTGGTATGTGTAATGGGGAGCCTTCATTGCAATGGGGATCAAAGTGGCATCTTGATGGACTTTGTAGAGGTCAAAGACATGATAGGTGGGGGTCAGAACCATCTGTTCATCTTTGGTGAGGATCAGAGCCTGCAGCACATTGATGGTCTGTGCCAAGTTGGCCATTTTGACCCGGTCACAGTGGCGGTTGAATATATTAAGGGTTGCTCCTGCGACCAGTGCATCGCGGAGCGAGTTTTGCTGAAAGAGAAAAGCCGGTTTGGTCCCAGGCTCCACTTCATACCAGGTGCCCCATTCATCCACCACCATGCCCACTCTTTTCTGAGGGTCGTATCGATCCATGATGATTGAGTGCCTGGTGATGAGCTCATCGATAAACAGAGCTTTATCCAAAGTCTCAAACCATTCTTTTTCACCAAACTGTGTGGCTGAATTTTTATTCCCCCACCCTCCGGGCACAGTGTAGTAGTGAAAACTCAGGCCGTTCATGGACCGGCCCGCTCTTTCCATCAAAACTTCGGTCCACTCATAGTTTTCTCCGTAGCTCCCGCAGGCGATTTTGTAGATCCGGTTTCCGGAGAAATTCCGCACATAGGTCTGAAACCTCCGGTACACATCCGCGTAAAACTCAGGCTGCATGTTTCCTCCGCACCCCCAGTTCTCATTCCCGATTCCGAAAAATTTGAGAGTCCAGGGTTCATCCTTTCCGTTTTTCCGGCGCCAATCAGCCATGGGACTCTGTCCGTCAAAGGTGATGTATTCCACCCATTCGCTCATCTCTTTGACGGTTCCGCTGCCCACGTTTCCGCAGATATACGGCTCGCAGCCGATCTGCCGGCACAAATCCAAAAATTCATGGGTTCCGAAATGGTTGTTTTCTGTGACTCCTCCCCAGTGAGTGTTGACCAGAGTGGGCCGTTCACTTGGAGGACCGACTCCGTCTTTCCAGTGATACTCATCGGCAAAACAACCTCCTGGCCAGCGGAGGACTGGGACCTTGATTTTTCGAAGCGCAGCCACAACATCATCTCTGATGCCCCGGGTGTTTTTGATGGGGCTGTGCTCTCCCACCCAGTAGCCTCCATAGATGCACCGGCCCAGATGTTCTGAAAAATGCCCGTAGATGTGCCTGCTTATTTTAAGTTGGCCCTGGTCTGCATTGATAATCAGGAGTGCGGTGTTTCCCTCCTCGTCTTGAGGAGCATTAGTCACAGCAGCTGCTGCAAAAACAAAAATCAAAATCCCTATCATGAATGTCCTGGTTTGCCTCATCTTCTTTTCTCCTTGTTTAGAAGGAATGAACACTTATTAGAATTATTCTATGAGAGAACAGAACAGAAGTAAATGCTCATATAATATTTATAGACTGTATTCCATAATGTGGTAAAATCAAAAAGTCATTGTGAGAATATAGAGCCTTAGAAGGAGTGTCTGATATGAAAACGTTTTTCTATGTGTTGGGGATTTTAGCCTTTTTGAGCTCTGCTTTTGTGGTTTCGAGCTGCCAAAGCCGAGAGACCGGAGATTATTTGATTCAGCCGGTTCCTTTCACCCAAGTTCACCTCAAAGATGAATTCTGGTCATCCCGTATGGAGACCAACCGCCGGGTGACCATTCCCTATGCTTTTGAGCAGTGTGAAGAGACCGGCCGCATTGATAATTTCAGAATCGCGGCTGGGATGAAAAGCGGGGGATTCCAGTCCGTCTATCCTTTTGATGATTCAGATGTGTATAAAATCATACAAGGGGCTTCTTATTCCCTGCAGGTTCATCCAGACCCTGATCTGGAGGCTTATCTGGATGATTTGATCGCCGTCATAGACAAAGCCCAGGAGGAGGACGGATATCTCTACACTGCCAGGACCATTGATCCGGATCCACCGGTGATGTGGTGTGAAGGAGAGCGCTGGTCCAATCTTTACTTGGGACATGAGCTGTACAATGCCGGACACCTGTATGAAGCGGCTGTGGCCCATTACAGAGCCACTGGAAAAAGGTCTCTTCTGGATATTGCCTTGAAAAATGCTGACTTGGTGACAGACGTGTTTGGTCCTGATAAAAAACGGGGAGCTCCCGGACACCAGGAAATCGAGATCGGGCTGGTGAAACTCTACCGGGTGACCGGAGATCAAAAATATTTGGACCTGGCTAAGTTTTTTCTGGATGAACGGGGCCACCCAGATCGAGAGAAGCTGTATGGACGATACTCCCAGGACCACAAGCCCGTAGTTGAACAGGAACAGGCTGTGGGCCATGCGGTGCGAGCTGTGTACATGTATTCCGGAATGGCGGATGTGGCTTCTTTGACCGGAGATTCGGAATACATCCAGGCCATTGACCGGATCTGGGAAGATGTGGTGTCTCAAAAACTTTACATCACCGGGGGAATCGGGGCCACCGGAGCCGGGGAAGCCTTTGGAAAACCATATCAGCTTCCCAATGTCACAGCATATGCAGAGACCTGCGCATCCATAGGGAATGTGTTCTGGAACTTCCGGATGTTCCTTCTTCACGGATATGCCCGGTATATCGATGTTCTGGAGAGGGTGCTTTACAATGGATTGATATCCGGAGTTTCTCTGGATGGGGATTTGTTCTTCTATCAAAATCCTTTGGAGTCGTTTGGTGAGGATGAGAGAAGCACCTGGTTTGCCTGTGCCTGCTGCCCCAGCAATATTTCCCGGTTTATGCCTTCTGTTCCCGGGTATGTGCTGGCTGCAGAAAAGGATCGCATCTATGTCAATCTGTTCACCTCTTGTGTAGCCCAGGTCAAGCTCCCGGACCAAACGGTCAGAATCGAGCAGGACACCCGTTATCCCTGGGAAGAAGATGTGGCCATCACTGTATTCCCTGAAAAAGAGCAGAGGTTTTCCGTACAGGTAAGGATTCCCGGATGGGCCCGAAACCAACCTGTGCCCAGTGGCCTGTACCGATTTTATGAAGAAAGTGATGAACAGGTCTCTCTGAAATTGAACGGAAAGGAACTGGCCTTGAATCTGGAGAAAGGCTATGCGGTGATTGATCGGAAATGGAAAGAGGGAGATCAAATCAAGGTTCATTTTCCCATGCCGGTGAGAAGGGTGGTGAGCCACCAAAATGTGGAATCAAACCAGGGCAGAGTCAGTCTGCAGCGGGGTCCGGTGGTGTTCTGTGCGGAATGGGCAGACAACAGCGGCCTGGTCAGCAACCTGGTTTTGACCGATGATGTGCAGCTTCAATCCGAATTCAAACCGGATTTATTGAAGGGTCTGACAGTCATCAAGGCAGAAGCAGGAGCGCTTTTTGAAACTCAGGAAGGAGATGTCTCCAGACGAAAACAGGAGTTCACGGCCATACCGTATTATTCCTGGGCGCACAGGGGAAAAGGGGAGATGGCGGTCTGGCTGGCCCGGACAGAAGACAAAGCGCGCCCAGTTCCTCAACCCACCATCGCCTCCCAGAGTCAGGTCACAGTCTCAAGAGGAAAAGACGGCTTCCCCATCATTGACCAGAGGGAGCCCATGAACTCAAATGACCACACCATCCCTTATCTTCACTGGTGGCCCAATAAAGGAACCGAGGAATGGGTGCAGCTGGATTTTCAAAAACCTGCAACCATCTCTGGGGTCGAGGTGTACTGGTTTGATGACACAGGACGGGGAGAATGCAGAGTGCCTGAGTCATGGATGGTTTTGGTTCAAAAGCAAGGAATTTGGAAGTCAGTCAGGATTCAGGATGATTATGGAGTGGACAAAGATCAGTACAATCAAGTGACCTTTGAACCTGTCCGAACCGACTCCTTGCGCATTGTTCTCCAATGCAGACCGGAGTATTCAGCTGGGATTATGGAAATTCGAATCAAATAAGTGTTTTATAAAAAAATGGAGGGAACATAAGTTATGACGGATAAAAAAGGGATCAAAAGGCGTGATTTTTTGAAGTTATCATCCACAGCCGTGTTTGCCGGTTTGACCGGAAGACTCACCGGAAAACCGCATACAGGCATTTCAACAGCCGCATATACCATTGAGGAAGCGGCGCGCGCTGTGGGAGAGCTGCCCCGGGTGAAGCTTGGTGCCAGCGGGAGGGAGGTCTCCTTTATCATTGGGTCCGGTGACTTGGCTGAAGCTCCCAGGGAAGCTGGGATTCTATGCGGTATGAACTACTGGCACAAAGCCAACCGGTGGGCCCGGACCGGAGTACCGGATTCCATCCTTAAAAACCGCGAAGCCCACTACTGTCAGGTCACAGTAGACCGGGTGGAAGGAGACCATTATGTGGGCCGCATTGATGAAGAGGAGCACTACCAGTTTGTTAAAGAAATGGTGAGACAGACAGGCCTAGGCTATTTTGACGACATGCAGTTTCATTTTGGATACCACAGCACAGAGGAGCTCAAAAGCGAGAGGGGATTTGTCCGTGCTTTTGAACGATTGAAAAAGCAAGGTCTGGTCAAACATCTCTGCCTTTCCCAGCATGGTTATGCCGGAAATTCAAGGGTGCCGGGTGGGCAAAGCGCTGCTGAAGTTTTAACAGCTGTGGTTGAAGACGGTGTGTATGAGCATGCTCAATTCATGTACTCTTATGGGGCAGATCCGGAAATGGACAAATTTCTGGAGTTTGCCCGAAAAAAAGGATTCGGCACCACAGCCATGAAAACAGCCCGGGGTATTGGACGCATGAAGAAGGACCAAGCTTTTATAGATAAACTTCCAGAAGGAGTCACGCCTCATAACGCACTGATGCGGTGGTTAACCACCCAGAGTCAGGTGGACACAGTTGTGATGCGAGTGAGAAACCTCAATGAGTTTGTGGAATCTTATTCAGGGGCTGGAAAAACACTGCGGCCCAAAGATGCCCAAGCCATCCGGATGATGACCGCTCAAGCAGACAAAACAGCCTGCCGTTTGTGTACCCAGTGTCAGCCGCACTGTCCTCAGCAGATACCCATTGCTGAAATCCTGCGTTTTGAGCGGTATGCTGTGGATGACCATGATTGGAGGAAAGCCAGAGACCTTTATGCGAGGCTGGACCGTAAAGCAGATGCCTGTGTTCAGTGCGGAACCTGTGTGTCCCACTGTTCTCAAGGACTTCTGATACCGGATCGGATTGCTGCAGCCCACGCTCTTTTGGGATGAGTTGAGTGAATCAAAGCATGTCTTCTCTGATCAGTATGTCGAATCCATCAAAGTGATACCGCCTCAGGCCATTATCCTGGGAATACTCTCCTTCTCCTGAGAAAATAGCATCAAAGGCATCACTGACCCTGGGAAGAACATCGCTTTTGACCCAGGGGCTGTTGTGGCCTGAACACAAATGGTCGAATTCATCGAGTCTCTGAACCAGCTTTTGGTTGGAGGCGCGGTAATCCTCGATATTCACATCAGGAGGGTACGCGTACAGAGGTCCAGGGAAAAAATGATCTCCTGTGAAAAGAATGCGGTTTTTTTGATCCAGAAGGCACATCTGCCCCGGACAGTGTCCGGGAGTGTAGATCACTTCAAAGGCCCTTTCTCCCAGGTCAATGAGGTCTCCGTCTTTGACCAGTTGGGTGGGTTCCATGGAGGGGATGATCCATGATGTGGGATCAAAATCTTGGGGGAGAGGCTTCCACAGGTAGTCTTCTGTGATGTACTGCTGGAGTGAGGTGTTGTTGCGTCCTTTTTTTAGCACCTGGAGTGCCTGTTCATTGTCATACATGATGATCTCATCAAAGCGATAGGCTCCGGCCACATGGTCATAGTGTTCGTGAGTGAGGATCACGGTCACAGGAAGGTCAGTGAGTTCTTGGGTCACAGCTTTGATGTTGCCGATTCCTGTTCCTGTATCAATGAGAGCGGCTTTATCATTGCCTAAAGCCAGATAACTGATGGCTTCTTCAAATTGGTTGGGCTCATAGATGGCATAGGTGTCTTCTGTGATTTTGTACACATCAAACCAGCTTTGAAAAGTTCCGATTTTTTCCAGGCTGCTGTAGATGGGCCTGGGGTGGACCGAATACCATTTTTCAGGCTGGATCAGATTGGATTTGTCTTTCTCCTGCTCACCGGTGCAGAAGAAAAGAATCACGAATAAGGCAAAAAGACAGGTGAATTTTTTCATTTGGACCTCCCTGCTCATTTTGGATTTCTCATGGGGCTGTGTTCAATATATAATGAACCGGGGGATTTTTCAATATGAGTTGACTTGGGAATTGTTCCATTATCGAGTCATTAAGAATATGTGAACAGGTATGTTAGTACAGTATGTTATAAATAAATAGGGTAAATAGGTATTGTGTCCCTGTATTTAGTTGAAGGGGATGGCCAGTCCCCAGAAGAATTTATAGAATATTTTTTTGTTTCCCAGGCGGCTCTCCTGAATGTCTTTCCAGAAACTCGCGCCCAGCGAAAGTTCAATGGGATTGACCAGCTTGATCCGGAGGATCAAATCACCCTGGTAAGCCTGGCCCAGGGAAAACAGGTCCTCGGATTGACCCATCAATTGAGCACTCAATCCGAATCTGTCTTCAATCCACACTCCCATGCGTATCCCATACTCCTGAATCAGTTTGTCACCTGAAAGGTCGAGGTGTCCTCTCTGGTTGGTGTGGAAAAGAATCCAGGTAAAGGGCTCTATGTACAGGGAGCCTTGTGTGAAGGGAAGGCCCACTCCGGCATAATTCCGGTTGAGATAGTAGGGTTTTCCGTATAAATAGCTTTGATGATCTGAATCATGATTGCTGTCATGCCCCCAAATTAAGACAAAATTTTCAACCGGATGATACCGGAATGAAAAATGCCAATCGAATTTGGTCCTCTGGCTTCCGTCGTCATGGGTGACAAGCTGGATGAGCAGGGACGTGTTTTCAGTGAAAAAGGTGAGGTTGCGGAACCCGAAATTCCACCTGTCTTCAGGACCTGATAGGTCATTATAGCTGGGGAAGGTGCTGGGAAGCTGGAGATGACCAAAGAATTCCCCGTGCAGAGTGAGTTTGTTATAGGCAAAAAGAGGCTTTTTGTCTTTGTAAGGCCGGAAAACAAAGACTTCCTGGCTGATGAGATTTGGACAGAAGAACAGGAAGAGCCACACACAGGTCACAAGCAGTCTGAAGGCTGATCGATTTGAATTCATAGGCTGTCCTTTATCTTAAAATGGTCTGAATCAAAATGTATTATACAGAAATCAGATCAAAATTAAAGAGAGAGAAATGTGATTTGTTTGACTGATATCCTGATTTTTATTATGATTTGAGTCTCCGAGCTTAATGAGCTAAAGCAGCAGCGATGCTTTTAAGCCGATAGGGTAAAACGGGAAACGGTTTTGCCTCCCGGATTGGAAAGGAGATTCCCGCCGGATTACAAATGCGTTTCCCCTCAATTGAAAGGATCGGACCATGAAAAAACGAATTGTGTTTGTGCTGGTGATTTGTTTGGTCTTTTCTCTCAGCTGCAAAAAAGACAAACAGCAGGAGCTTCTGGTCATTCATGCCGGTTCCCTTGCTGTTCCGTTCAAACACATGGCGGATGAATTCATGAAACAGTATCCGGATATCACAGTCCAAAGAGAATCTGCAGGAAGCCGGACCTGTGCCCGTAAGATCACAGAGCTCAACAGCCCTGCGGATGTGATGGCCTCTGCGGATTCAGCCGTGATCCAAACACTTCTCATCCCCCAGTACGCTGATTACTGCATTGACTTCACCACTAATGAGATGGTGATCATGCACACAAAAAGGAGCCGGTATTCAGATGTGATCAATGCGGACAACTGGTCTGAGGTTTTACTGAGGGATGATGTGTGGTACGGACACTCAGATCCCAACGCAGATCCCTGCGGATACCGCACCATGCTGTGCTGGAAACTGGCGGAGATGCATTATGAAAAGCCGGGTCTGTTTGATGAGCTGGTCAAGGGATGTCCGGAGAAAAACATCCGGCCCAAGGAGGTCGATTTGCTGGCTCTTCTTGAAAGCGGAGAGCTGGACTATATTTTCATCTACAGAAGTGTGGCAGAACAGCACAGAGGGGAGTTGATCCTTCTTCCGGATGAGATCAACCTGAAATCTTCGGAAATGACAGATTTGTACAAACAGGTGAGTGTGGAGCTGACCGGGAAAAAACCGGGAGAGACCATTGTGCGCACAGGAGCGCCCATGGTCTATGGAATCACGGTGCCGAAAACCGCGGCTCACCCGGAGCTTGGAGTGAAATTTGTGTCCTTTGTTTTGAGTGAAAAGGGACAAAAGATTATGGAACAAAACGGACAGCCGGAAATCATCCCTCTCCGAGTGGATCATTTTGAAAAGCTTCAAAAGGAATTGAAATCCTTTTTCAGAAAAAAATAGAATGAAAGCCAAGCCTGTTTTTTATTTTTTAGGGACTCTGCTGATTCTTTTTATTGTCATCCCGGTATTCCGGATGATATTTTCAGTCACCCCCCAAGAGGCAGGCAGCGCGCTTATGGAAAAAGAGCTCATGGGCTCTGTACTTTTGACCTTAAGAGCTTCTTTATGGGCCACACTGATCGCTCTGGTTTTGGGCATCCCCCTGAGTTTTATCCTGGCCAGACATCATTTTTTTGGGAAAAAGGTCATTGAAGGGCTCATTGATATACCGGTGGTCATCCCACACACCGCTGCAGGCATTGCGCTTTTGATGGTGTGGGGGAGGGAGTCTGTGTTCACCAAGATCACTGGGATTTCCATTCCCGGCACAGAAGCAGCTGTATCCATCGGCATGCTGTTCGTGTCACTTCCTTTTCTGATAAACAGCGTCAAAGAAGGATTCAAGATGATCGATGTGCGGTATGAGAAAACAGCAGTGTCTTTAGGGGCTTCGCCCTGGAAAGCATTCACCTCGGTGAGTCTTCCCATGGCCAAAAAATCCATCATCTCCGGTTCCATCATGATGTGGGCCCGCGGCATCTCAGAGTTTGGGGCGGTGGTGATACTGGCTTATCATCCCATGACAGCTCCGGTTTTGATTTTTGAACGCTTCCAGAACTTTGGCCTGGATTATGCGGCTCCAGCCACAGTGGTTCTGATTCTGATCACCCTGGTGATCTTTGTGATTTTAAGGGCGGTGGGAGACAAGCAGTGATTCATTTGGATAAGGTGTATAAAAACTACGGTGATTTTCAAATCCAGGACCTTTCTCTGGAAGTGGGAACCGGTGAATATTTTGTGATTTTGGGACCCAGCGGTGCAGGAAAGACCCTGCTTTTAGAGATGATGGCTGGATTGGAAGTGCCGGATTCAGGACACATCAACGGCTTGGAGAAGAGACGGATCGGTTTGATCTACCAGGACTATATGCTGTTTCCTCATATGAATGTGTTTGAAAACATTGCCTACGGCCTGACCATCAGAAAAGAAGACAAACAAAAAATCAATACTCAAGTCCAGGAGGTCAGCCAGCAGTTGGGGATAGCCGGTCTATTATCACGGAACATCCACACCCTTTCAGGAGGAGAAAAACAGAGGGTGGCCATTGCCCGTGCAATGGTGATGCGGCCCGAGGTTTACCTTTTGGATGAACCCACCGCAGCCCTGGATCTGAGCACCAAAATTCAGATCCAGCGAATGATCCTGGAGCTTCACAAAAAAGATCAACCCACAGTAATCCATGTGACCCATGACTTTGAGGAAGCTTTAGCCATGGGGGACCGGATCGGGCTTCTTTTCTCCGGACAGCTGATTCAGAACGACACCCCGGAAAAAGTGTTCAATCATCCGGTATCAAAAAAAGCAGCGAATTTTTTGGGATATAAAAATGTTTTTTCAGGACGGATCAAGGATCACTTGCTGAACATCAACGGGATTGACATCACCACTCCAGAAAAACAGGCCGAAAAAGCGTATATTGCGGTGAGGTCCAATGACATCATTCTGTCCAAAGCCAGGCTGGAATCTTCAGCCCGGAATGCTTTTTCCGGCCGGGTGATCAAAGGCATCAAGCGAACCAATCATGTAGAGATGATTGTAGACATCGGAGTTTGGCTGTATGTGGATATCACTTACCAATCGTTCAGAGAGATGCCGCTTGATCCAGGTTCCCGGATTTGGGTCACTTTCAAGACATCTGCGGTCAAAGTGTTTCTGCATTAAAGGAGAGGACCATGATTTTATTCAAAGACGCTCAAAAAATATTGGATGACACACCTGTCAAAACAGAGACAGAAATGGTAGGTTTGGATAAAGTCCTGGGAAGGATACTGGCTCAGGATGTGATCTCAACCATCAATATGCCCCCTTTCAATAAATCAGCCATGGATGGATATGCTCTGATCTCAGGAGACAAATCAGAAAGATTTGAAATCATTGAGACCATTCCAGCTGGAAAGGTCCCCCAAAAAAAAGTGCGTAAAGGAGAGTGTGCCAAGGTCATGACCGGAGGGATCGTCCCTGAGGGGGCTGACCGGGTGATCAAAACAGAGCTGACTGTGGAAAAGGGCGGGTTTATGACCATGACTGGAGAAGAGACCAACAAAAACGTGTGCACAGCAGGGGAAGACATCCAAAAAGGGGATAGAGTCTTAGACAAAGGGATTCGAATAAGGCCTCAGGAGGCCGGTGTTCTGGCTTCAGTGGGATTGGCTCGGGTCAAGGTGTATCAAAAGCCCCGGGTGGGAGTCCTTTCCACAGGCACAGAGATCGTCTCTCCAGGGAAGAATATCAACCCCAGCCAGATCTATGACAGCAACTCATATTCTTTGTCAGCCCAGGTCCTCAGATCCGGAGCAGAGCTTTCAGGCTACAAAATGGTCCGGGATAAGCCAGATAAAATTAGAAAAGCGGTCAGTGATTTTTTAAGCCAATGTGATGTGCTTATCATATCCGGAGGAGTGTCTATGGGGGATTATGATTATGTCCCTTCGGTCCTTAAGAAACTGGGATTTAAACTCCATTTTGAAAAAGTAGCCATCAAACCTGGAAAACCCACTGTGTTTGCTTCCAAAGGATATCAATATGTGTTCGGAGTACCGGGAAATCCGGTGTCCTCTTTTGTGGTGTTTGAATTGTTTGTCAGACCTTTTTTTCTGAGGATGATGGGACACAAGTATGAGCCACTGTGGATTTCGGGACTTTTGGAAAAAGGCATCCAAAGGAGAAAGACCCACAGGGATTCCTACATTCCGGTGGAGCACAAAAAAGGATCTATCAAAACGCTCCCTTATCACGGCTCAGCCCATATCCATGCGCTCACCAAAGCCAATGCGCTTTTGTGTATTCCCAGGGGAGAGAAGGAATTCAAGACAGGAAAAAAAGTCCATGTTCGACCCATTTGATCGAAAAATCAGATACCTGCGGATATCGGTCACAGACCGGTGCAATCTCCGGTGCCGCTACTGCATGCCGACTCAAGGCGTGGAATTGAAACCTGATGATCAAATACTGACCTTTGAGGAAATCACTGAAATTTGCCAGGCGGCTTCAAAGCTGGGAATACGGAAAGTGAGGCTCACCGGAGGGGAACCCCTGGTCAGAAGAAACATCACTCATCTTGTCAGGATGCTGAGTGAGAACAGAGGCATCAAAGAGCTGTGCCTTTCCACGAACGGAGTGCTTCTGGCTCCCCTGGCTCAGGAGCTCAAACAAGCTGGTCTGTCCAGAGTGAATATTTCCCTGGACACATTGAATGATGAAAAATTCAAA
>WJMT01000040.1 GCA_014727835.1 Candidatus Aminicenantota bacterium
AGTGACAGAGAAGCCTTCTTCAGCAAAGCGGAGGACTAAGGGTAAGCCGACATAGCCCAGGCCGATAATGCCGATGAAAGCATCGTGTGATTTAATTTTGTTAATTAGAGAACGTTTCATTGAAACTGGCTATGGAACAATCCGTAAATTATCTGATTTCTATTTAAATTCATATCCCTTATTTGTGAAAAGTTTAACGCAGACATCAACCGCTTCTGGTTCATAGAGGATCCCTTTATTCTTTTTTATCTCCTCCAGAGCTTTGTTTTTCCCGAGGCTCGCTCTATAAGGTCTATGAGAGGACATGGCTTCCACCACATCAGCGACCCCTAAAACTTTGGCCTCTATTAAAATTTGGCCATTTTTTAATCCATCAGGATAGCCAGATCCATCCAATCTCTCGTGGTGCTGGAGAACGATTTCTGCCACAGGCCAAGGGAAATTTATATTTTTTAATATATCGTATCCCTCTCTGGAATGGCTTTTTATCAATTCAAATTCAGTCTCTGTCAATCGTTTTGGTTTGCTGAGTATTTCACTGGGTACAGAGATTTTTCCGATATCATGTACCTGGCCTGCCATACGTAAGGCATCAATTTGATTGACTGAAAGACCCATTTCTTTGGCAATGGAGCGGGCAAGATCAGCAACCCGCCGCTGATGTCCTGCTGTAAAAGGATCCCTTATTTTGACTATGGATTCTATAACCTGAATGGTCCCTCCCAGGGCACCGCGGAGTTTTTTCAGGGTTTGTTTGAGTTCTTTTTCTGATGTTTTCTGTAAAGTACGAATACGGAAAGATGCGATACCATAAGCCAAATCATTGACTAGTTCTTTTAAAAGATAAACTTCTTCGGTATCAAAAGCATTAAGTTCACTGGAATATATAGTCAATGCTCCAAATGTCTTTCCTTTGTCCCTCAAGGGAAGAGCGATAGAAGAAGCGTGGCTGGTGTTAGAATCAATATTCTTCATAATGGATGGTTTGCCCATTCGGATGGCTTTGCCTGTGGGATTTTGTCCTTGCTTTGTGTCTGCCCAGGTTATATTCACTGTATCCAGATAACCATCCTCATGTCCAGCCTGTGCCACAGGTCGAACGGTTTTCTTTTTGTCATTTTCTGCATATCCTATCCATGCTTGCTGGTATCCACCAACATCAATTATTATCCTGCATATCCTGTTCAATAAATCTTGTTCATTGGCTGCAGCCAGTAGAGCCTTGCTGCATTTAGCCAAATATTTGAGAGCTCTTTCTTTTGTTTTTAAATTTTGCTCAGTTTTTTTGAGCTCGGCTTTAAGTGTTTTTTTATTTTTCATCTCTAAAAAGGGGGACGAACCATAGGATTTCTTTTGTAATCAATACGATAGGCTCAAAAATAACTCTTTTATCATGCTTAGAAAAGCTATTCTAGGGCTAAAATAGGACCTCTAACGTTTGTTGGGTTTGTTAGTGGATTTCAGCTCGGATCCAGTTTCTGAAAAATGCATCTGTGAATTCATACCTTTTGTCGATTTTATTGAGAATGTTCTTTTTTCTGAGTAGGCGGATGGAGGTTTGAAGTGTGGATAAGGGATCCACACCGCCTGATTTGGCAAATTCTTTGGAAAAGACGCGCTCTCCGCCCAGCTGAGCTAGAGCGCGGAGCACGTTTCTCTGACGTGAGGTGAGACTGTCCCAGATGGATATATAGAACGGAGCCTGTTTTTTGATGATCTGAGAGAGGGAGAGAGCCACATCTTGTTTGAGGATGTCTTTTTCCTGATTTTTCAGCTCCCAGAGCTCATGACAGAGAAACTGGGCATTGTAGGGATAATCATTGGCTTCCTTTAAGACTTTATCCAGCACTCCTTTTTCCAAACGGTATCCGGTTTTTTTGAATTTTTGATCCAAATAAGAGGCCAACTGGGCGCGGGGGATTTTTTCAAGCTCTAAAACCTTTTGGATGTGGTATTCCTCACACAGGTTTTTGAGCTCTGCTCTCTCATCCGGACTTGTGCGGGAGAAACAGTAACTCACTTTGTGGTTTTTCTTCAGAGAGGATTTGAAAGACTCTAAGGTGCTCTGGCCGTTTAAATCTTTGATCTCCTGAAACTCATTTAAAGCCATCACAAACGGTTTTTGTTTCTCTTCAGCCACTTTCTGAGGAAGGGCAAACACCTTTTGGGTGGCTTTTTGGATACCGTCACCTCTGATGGTTTTGATCCCTGGGTCGATCAGGTCATCCAGGTCGATCTCCACTGGGACATGAGTTTTGGGAAGCAGGCGTTTGAAAAGGGCTGCGGCTTTGTACTTGTCATCCTCTGCTTCCAGGGCCACTTCTTTGAGATACAATCCAAGGAATCTGTGCATAGATGTGACTTTGTTGAGATTGATATACACGCACAGAACCTCGTTTTTACGCAATTTTTCAAGGGTGTTGATGATAAGAGAGTTTTTTCCGTATTTTCGGGGGGAGATGAGGAGTATGTTTTTCTGCTGGCTGAGATGGGTCTCCAGTTGTTTGACCTCTTTTTTGCGGTTGATGAAGTCCTCTCCCTTGACAACGCCTCCGTAGATGAAGGGATTCATTTTAAAAACGGTGAATGGCGGTAGGCTACCGCCGGTGGACTTGTGGGCAAATCATTCAGCTGACATACTGACATAAAAACTGCGAGAGACTCCCATCTCCCCATTATTTAGGGCAATACAAAGGATAGAGAAATCCTGTTAGATTAGTATTGGTGTGTGCTTTTTCTCATCCCGATCATCAAAAATATCATCATACCCTAGAGCTTCATATTATGTATTTATAGATAATGTGTCAAGGATAAATTTAAAAAAAACGTGGCACCGTAAGAAAAAAAAGGGGGTCGGACCAAGCAATTTCTTTTGAACTCCTTTAAAATCAATAAGATCACTTTGTAAAAAGCTCTGATTTGATGCTTAAAACAACGGTTTTGGGGCTAAAAAAGGCCTTTTAAGGATTTGGATATCCCACAAATCGGATAAAAAATAGGGTAAATAGGTATTGTGTCCCCGTATTTTATAAGATAGACTTAAGGGGAGAAGAGGCGATGATGATTCAAAAGCTGAGATGGGTCTCCCTGGCTGTTTTATTGGTTCTTCTGGTTCTTTTTGGCTTTTTTACTGTCCGAAACATCCGGCAGAGCCGATTCCAATCCAGGCCTGAATTTGCTGCAAAAATCATTCCCCGCCACAACGAGCACACCGCCTTAGAGGGCCAGCGGATTCCCATGGCATTCCGGCTGAAAAACATAGGACAAAAGGAGTGGATCCATACAGGAAGCCAGGCGGTTCTGTTTTCCTATCATCTTCAAAGCCAAAACAGAGACATGATCCGGTTTGACAACCGCCGCATTGGGCTGCCAGAGTCTGTCCCGCCAGGACAAAGCCTTGAGATTCAGCCCTCTATCCGCGCGCCTTTATCAGAGGGGACCTATATCCTTGAGTTTGACCTTCTGAGAGAGGGGATCTCCTGGTTTCAAGATGGTGGGTCTTTGAGTGCCCAAGTCACCTTGGAAGTCAAAAAAAGAAAGCGGGATGAGAATGATTCTTTTTTTCACTCAACTCTTGAGCCCATAAACCAGGTTTACAAGCTCATCCGCATCACTCTGGAAGAAAACACGGTCCGACTAGAGGGACAATCCGGGAGTGTTTTTGGGTTTTCAGCAGGGACTGACTATCCCCAGATATGGCTTCGGGATGCCAACACCATTATCCCGGCTTCCCGGTATTTTTATGACACCCCTTTTCTTGCCTCCTGGCTGGAGGAGCATCTGTTTCATCAAATGCCGAACGGCTCTGTTTATGACTGGATCGACTCGCAGGGAAAAATGGATAAAAACACCACTGAGACTGACCAGGAGACCAGCGCTGTGCAGGCGGCTTATCAAGTGTTTCAAATTTTAGATCCGGATTGGCTGGAAAGGGAAATCCAAGGACAGAGCATCCTTGAACGGCTGGAGAGGGCTCTGGAATATGTGCTCCGGAATCGCTTTGATGAGACCTTAGGGCTTTTAAAAGGGGCTCACACTGCTGATTGGGGGGATGTGGATATGGTGGACGAAGGCCAGGATGCCATTTATGCGGATGAGCGCACCATATGGACTGCAGATATCTATGACC
>WJMT01000041.1 GCA_014727835.1 Candidatus Aminicenantota bacterium
TGTTTTTTTTGGAGGGATTCATTTTTTTTCGGTTTTCATGTCTTGGTCAAAAGCCACTTGGGATGGAGAGAAATTGATGCTTTGAAGGAATTCCGCAGATTCCTGTGCTCCGAATTCCCGGTCCATCCCGTTGTCTTCCCATTCCACGGATAAAGGTCCGGAATATCCAATATTGTTCAGTTCGCGTATGATTCCCTCGAAATCAACGTCTCCGTGCCCCAAAGACCTGAAGTTCCATCCTCTTCTGAGGTCTCCGAATGGCAGGTGAGAACCCAGTATGCCTGCTTTTCCATCCAGAGTCACAGCCACATCTTTCATGTGAACATGGTAGATCCGGTCAGAGAATTCCCGGAGGAACAACTCAGGGACCATCCCCTGCCAGACAAGGTGGCTGGGATCAAAATTCAGTCCTAGAGTGGGCCTGTGTTCAAAAACATCAAACAGCTTTTGAGTGGTGTAAAAGTCAAAAGCGATCTCAGTGGGATGGACTTCCAGGGCAAACTTGATCCCGCAGCGGTCAAATTCGTCAAATATCGGAGTCCAGAGTTTTTTGATTTTTTGAAATCCTTGCTCGATCATATTTTCCGTGGTCTGAGGAAATGAATACCAGAATTTCCATATGGGAGAGCCCATGAAACCATTGACCACAGAACATCCCATCTTCTGAGCAGTCCGGGCTGCTGTTTTCATGTGTTCTACAGCCCAATTCCTCAATTGGTCTGGATCCCCCTGCACTTCTTGGGGAGCAAATCCATCCAGGCGCTCGTCATACCGGTCTCCAACGCACTGTCCTGACAGATGGGAGCTGACAGCCCAACACTTGAGGTTGTATTTTTTTAAAATCTTTTTTTTCTCCTTTATATAGTTGGGATTGTCAACTGCTTTCTGGACTTCCATATGATCGCCCCAGCAGGCGATCTCAAGACCCTCATATCCCCACATGCTGGCTTTTTTGCAGATGTCCTCAAACAGCATATCTGCCCACTGTCCGGTAAATAATGTGATTGGTCTTGCCAATTTAACCTCCTTTGCTAAGCGTTCTAAAAATCAACCCAAACCGCTCCTTTTTGGGAGCTTTGGACACATTTTTCAATAAACTTCACTCCCTGAAGCCCATCCTGGATATCCGGGTAGTCAGAGTCTTCATCTGAAAGAGGGGCTCCGCTGATTTTCTTGCGGAGTGCAGTGATGAAAGTGCTGTAGATATTGGCAAAGGCCTCAAAATATCCTTCCGGATGGCCGGCAGGAACCCGGGATGCCTTTTCCGCTAAAGGATTCATAGGATCTCTTCCTCTTGATATGATCTCAGTGGGCTGGCGAAGAGAAGACACTCTGCAGTAATTCGGGTTTTCCTGAAGCCATTCCAGAGAGCCTCTGCTTCCGTATATCCGCACTCTGAGTCCGTTGTCATGCCCCACTGCGATCTGGCTGCTCCAATAAAGACCTTTGGCTCCCTGGTCATAATCCACCAGTATGGAGGCATTGTCATCCAAAATCCTTCCTTCCACAAATGTATCCAGCCGGGCGCATAGAGATTTGATATTCAGCCCTGTGAGATAAGAAACCATGTTTTCGATATGGCTTCCGATATCTCCCACACAGTTAGATGCACCGGATTGAGCCGGATCTGTCCTCCATATAGACTGTTTCTGCCCTGTTTTTTCAATGGGTTTAGCCAGCCACTCCTGAGGGTATTCAGCATTGACAAACCGGATGGTTCCCAATTCTCCGTCCGCGATCATTTTTTTCATGTGTTTGACCATGGGATATCCGGTATATGTGTAGGTCACACAGAACAAAAGGTCGTTTTCATCAGAAATTCGCCACAATTGTTCAGATTCACTGCTTTTGATAGTGAGGGGTTTGTCACACACCACATAAATGGCGTGTTCCAGGGCTGATTTGGCTATAGGAAAATGGGTGTTGTTGGGAGTGACAATGACCACAAAATCGATCCCGTCTTTTCTCTGTCCTTCTTTTTCAAACATGTCTGTGAAGGTGGGATACAGCCGCTGGTTGTCCAATCCCAGCATTTCTCCGGTCTTTTTTGTGTTTTCAAAGTCCCTGGAGAAACATCCTGCGACCAATTCCGCTTTTCCGTCCAAAGCAATGGCTTTTCGGTGCACTTCTCCGATAAACGCATCTTGTCCGCCTCCCACCATACCGTATTTGAGTTTTTGGGGATTTTTATGGTTATTTTTTGTTCCAGCCATATGAGCACCTCCTGTCTAAAGGATGATCGAAATTGATTTGAGCGAATATCATAGTAATGGATATTTCACCGTTTTTCAAAAAAATAATTCTGTTTGTTTATTTTTGAAGTTTGCCTTTGATAATCTGCAGTGCATTTCTGGCTTCTGTTTTCACATCCGGATCTCCAGTGAGCTTTTGAGCAAGATGGATGGCCCGGACACAAGCAAATTTGGGAAGAACTCCCAAAATCATTGTTTTTTCCTCAGGTCTTTGGGCCAGGTCCAAAGCGGTTTCTAAATCACGCACAGCAGCTTCAGGACGGCGAAAGGACTCCATTTCTACCATTCTAATGAATGACCGGAGACACAGGATTTGATGTTCCTGCTTATCAGATGATTGGGCTATATAAAGAACGTCGTCTGCAGCTGAAGGAGAGGGCCACATAGCCAAGGCTCTGACCACAGCATTCTGAATGACCTCCTGAGGCTCGTTCATTCCCTTTCGGAGCTGAGAGAGAGTGCTGTCATCTCCGATTCTTCCCAGGAGGAGATAAAGAGAAGCTCGGCTGGCCGGGTTTTTGACTTCAGGAAGGGCTCTGGTCACCGCTTCTCCCCTGTCAAGGGGATGGGGGATCTTTGATGCTGCAGACGCAATGGTGTTCATCAATTCTTCCCGGTCCGGGCTTTTTTGAGTTTCTGTCAGAAACTCCAGCAATAAGGGGATGTCCTGGGGAGACGTAAGGTGCTTAAGGGATCTGAGGGCCTGAACACGTATTTTTGGATCAGAGGAGAGGACAAGATCCAGAAGTCTCTCTTTGCCTGAATAAATCCGCCGTTCCTCTACTGCTTTGATGTATTCGATTTGTATCTCTGGGTCTTCTTCTGTTTTAAGGTGAGATACAATGGTGGAGTCCACATCAGTTCCTTTGAGTTCCCAGAGACTTTGGCGGGCCTGCTCCTGTTCCAATTCTTGGGTTGAAGCTGCGTATTCAGCGAGAAAAGGGACAATGGAGGAAGAACCGATTTGTTTCAGTGTGTGGAGCGATGCCACTCTCACTTCTTGGGAAGGACTTTGTGTTGAATCCAAGACCATGTGCAGGACTTTATCTTCTGGATACAATGAGAGGACAGAGATCAGAGCGACTTTAGCTGAGGGCGAGAGGGGGGGGAGTTGTTCGAGCACTAAACTGATTTGAGAAGCATCAACATATTCCGGGATCATCTCAATGTATAGAGTGATGTTTTCTGGGTCTTGTTTGATGTTTTTCAGGATGAACTCATCTCCCATTTGAACTGTGGTATTTATTTTTCCTCTGACTGCACTGTGATGCAGAGAAAGAGGCAGGTCAGAGCTTAAGATCTGGTTATAGAGTTTAAGGGCTTGATCGTTTTTGTTTTTGGATGAATATTCTTCAGCGCATTTCAACAGGGAGCCAGCCACTTGTGTTTTCAGGACTCCTGAAGTTTTGGGCAACATCTCTGACAGAGCTTTGGCGGCCATTGGAGTTTTGATGTGTCCCAGTGCAGCAGCTGCTGCATAGGATAAGGTCAAATCAGTATTTTTGTAGAGAATTTTTTTGAGATAGGGGACGGCTTGAGTCACTTTTCTATGGCCTAAGGAAGAGACAATGCCGGTTTGGATGATTCCGTTGCTGTTCTTCAATCCCCTTAACAGAGCGGTTTCAGAGTGGATTCCAGGAATTTTCTCTAGGGCATACCGGGCCATATCAGTGGTCTCTTTATGCAAAAGCATGTCTTCCAAAACAGGAACGGATTCTCGACCACCAATGATTCTCAAATGCCTGCAGACTTCCATTTTTGAAGAAATGCTGGCATCTGATCGGAGGAAAATAATCAGCTCGCGCTCGCATTTTAACCTTTCCTCCTTAGTTGCCCTGTGTGAACTGATGAATGCATTCAATTCAAGGACCAAAGAGTCATTTTCTCCTTGTTGGTAGGTTTTGAGCTGCTTGAGGATATGGGAAAGACTTTCTGTTTGGGAAGGATAAAGAAAACCCTTCATGATTCCAAAGAACAGGAAACCCAATACGACTCCTCTAAAGAGGACCGATCTTGTCTTTATCATGTCACACCTCTTTGTGTACCTGAGTTCATCATTCTGGAAGCTCCCAGGGTTTGCGGTAAGACCGGCTTAACAAACGGCTGGCTTCCGGATCATTGACAATGGTTTCTGTTTGCGGATCAAACCGGATTTTCCGGCCCATTTCTATGGCAATGACGCCAAGATGTCCCACACTGGCTGACCGGTGGGCGGTTTCTGCCGGAGTGATGGTCTGTTTTCTGGTTTTCACACAGTCCAGGAAGTTTTGATAATGGTCGCTGCTTTGATACAATTTGGTCTCGTCCGGTCCGATGAACTCTTTGATAAGGGAAGACGGACTGGTTTCAAATCCGCCGCGGTTGCACCATACCCAGCCATGTTCCCCAATCCATTTGGTCCCGCCGCGGATATCAGAATGGCCTCCAGCCACTGTCATGGGAGTGCCGTCCGCGTATTTGAGCTCCAAACGGTACTGTGTGGGGCTATTCCAGACTCCGGCTCTCTGGTATTCAGCGGTTCCCTGAATCTCGACAGGTCCTGTGGAGTCATAATCCATTCCCCAGTGAGCAATGTCCACATGGTGACCCACCCAATCCATAAGCTGTCCTCCTCCATAGTCCATGTTCCACCTCCAGTTTCGGTGCACTCGGGCTGGACAGTAAGGTGCATAGGGAGCAGGCCCCAGCCAAAAATCATAATCCAGATGTTCGGGCGGAGGACCTATGGTTTCTTGGCCTTTGGTTCCGGCAAAGTCATGGTGACCTTGAGGAAGACCCACTTCGATTTTTTTGACTCTGCCGATCCTCCCGTTGCGGACCAGTTCGGCGGCTTTGTGAAAATTGGCTACAGACCTCTGCCAGCTTCCGGTCTGCCAGATGCATCCGTACCGCTGGACAGCATCGCACAAAGCCCGGCCTTCGATCAGGCTGTGAGTGAATGGTTTTTCTCCATATATGTCAAATCCAGCCCGCACGCAGGATATGGCAATGATAGCATGCCAATGGTCAGGAAGTGACAAACAGACCGCATCAATATCTTTTCTGGAACAGATCTCTCTGAAGTCCTGAGTGGTAGTGCAATCTGTGTTCCCGTATTTCTCATTAACCATGTCTCTGGCCTGGATGAGGTGATTCTGGTCAAGGTCACAGACCGCCACCCACTTCACCTCCTTTTTGGTGAGAAAGCTGGCCATATTCGGAATTCCCATCATCCCATATCCAATGCCCGCCATCACGATTTGGTCACTGGGAGGAGTGTGGGTGCCAAAACCCAATACAGAAGACGGGATGATGGTGGGGAATAGAGCAGCTCCTGCCGCAGTCATTGAAGTGTTCTTTAAGAATGTTCTTCTGCTGATTCCTTTGGTTTTTGCGTCCATTTGTTATTTTTCCCTATCCTTTTTCTTGGTGTCGTCTTTTTTCTTTTCTTCGTCCTCCTCCATTCCTACAGGTTCAGGCTCTTCAAAATTGATCTTCTTGGATACGGTGTATTCATCAATCAGGATGTATTGGGAACCTTTGGATTTGGCGAAGATTTCCACTTCCACTGTTTTCCATTCCGGATTGTTCTTGAAGTGATCCACGTTGTCGCCTTCCACTCCAAAGTTGCTTTTTAAGATGATTTCTTCACTGGTTTCTCCGGGCAGCAGGGGTTGTCCATGGATACCTGCAAGAAAACTATCTCCCAGGTTTTCTTTTTCCCCCACTTGAGTGAAGATGGCGTTGAAATAGACATAGGATAACGGCTCTTCCCCTGTGTTTTTAACTTTAAAACTGATGGTGGGGACCAGGATCAGCTTAGGGGGCCAGGGCTGGTAGTATTTTTTTTCCCATCTGGTATCAATATCTTGAAGTTCCATTGACGCTTTCAATTCCTCAGGAGCTATCTGTCTGCCGCAGTTGATTCCTGAGAAAAGAAACCCAAACAAAATCAGTGATAGGGGGATGAAAGAGAAAAAACGGATTGTTTTTTTCATTATTAACCTCCTTAATCTTTTTTTAAATATAGAGGATGTCTCTGTATTTCGCAACCATTTTGCCCTGCGCTCGCATTTTTTAATGCACGATTTTGGAAGCAGGAACCAGAGATATTTTAAATTTATCGGCAAGATGCATGTTTTGTTTCAGAACCTGGAGAGTCTCTGGAAAGGGATGGCCTATTCCCACAGCTTGTCCGTTTTTTTGGGCTGTTTGAAACAGTTTGATCAGCTGATTTTTTATGTATTCCGGCTCAGTTTGGCTGTCTAGAAAAACATGTCTGTATGCTGAGGGAATGCTCAGGTTTTGAGCCATATCATAGGCCACAGAATGTGCTGTGGTTCTGCTGTCAATGAAATACAGGTTTTTGTCTATCAAATGTTCAAGGATGATTCCCATAAGGGCCTTGTCTTTGGTCACTTTGGATCCCATATGAGTATTGATCCCGGAGATATATGGAACTTTGTTGAGATTGATGTTTAATGTTTCCAGGATTTTGTTCGGATCCATGTCTGTGTTGATGATCCCTAATGTGTGTGTGTTGTCATAGATGTTGTTTATGGATTCCAGAGGCAGATGAAGGATGACTTCAAGGCCGTTCTGCCTGGCAATTGTGGCAGTCTCTTGGGCCAGCGGGCTGAAGGGCAGAACAGCCACTGTGAATTGTGTGTTCAAAGAACAGATATCATGGATACTGTTTACAGAGTATCCCATATCATCAATGATGATAGCCGCGGTGTTTTCATAGACCGGTACTTGGACTGGCTGTGTGCTCTCTTTTTTAAGATCAATAGAAAAAAGAAGAGAAACCGGAGTTTCACCTTTTTTGACCACTTCCCAGAGAAAATACTCTGTGTGCTCTTTCTGAGTCTCTTGTTTTTTTCGGACAGACGCATTGATGGAGCTCAAACTCTCTTCCAATGTTTTCTCCAGAAAACTGTAATCTTTTCTGCTCAGGCGGACCATAATATGGCAAATTCCATTTTTATCCGTGTATTGGCTGAGGTCCTGGTCTTTGATATCAGTTGAGAGAAGGGCTTGATGGACCCTATGAATGATGTTTTCTTGGGCTTCGGGGATTTGGTCCTGGTGGGAGAACATGGAAAAGACAACGGAGGTCTCTCCTCCCTTCCACGCGATAAAATCAAGACCCAAAAATGAAATCAGTGCCAAGCCGATGAACATCACATATAAAGTGAGAAGTCTATTGGAAGCTCTCATGTATTATAGTTACTGTTCTGAGAGGGTCTTTTGTGTTGCTTCAAGATAGGCATTCAAGTGGAGGTCTGTTCCTTTTAAGGGGACATCTGGATTGATTCCGTGTTTCCATGATTCCGCTTTGGAATAGGGATGAAAAATGACAGAGGTCAGAACCACTCCGCTTCCGTCATTTAAAGAAACAAGAGTTTCATCAGACATGAGTCCAAGGGTTTTTTTCCCGATGACTTTTGCCTCTCTATATTTTTTTAAAATGCTGGCAGCGGCCTCTGAAGCTCCAATGGTGGATTGGTTGGTCCATACAAACAAAGGGATCTCCGGAAGCAGCGCAAGGTCCAGACAATGCAGGACTTGTTTTTTGGTTTCTTTGGTTTTCAGGTAGCCGATGTTCTTCTTTTGAAGGAAAATATTGATGAGATTCTTGGCTTCATTCAGGGTTCCATCATGGCAGCATCTGAGGTCAATGACCAAGGGTTCTTTCTGGCTGGAGAGTTGCGGGACCACCTTTTTTTTGATTTCCTCGATACATGGGGGAAATAGGGCATAGATCTTCAGGATTCCTCCGGGTCCTTGATGTGGATTGAAAGAGAAAAAGGAGTCAGAGATCAGTTCTCGGTTGATGCTGATCTCTTGGTCTCCGGTTCTGTTGAGGATTTTGATGGATATGAGGTCAGCTGTTTCATTTTTTTGCCAAAGGTTTGATTCAAGCATGCTCATCTCTAAAGTCAACTGTCCGTTGATGGCTCCAATGGTATCGCCCAGTTCAAGTTCTGCTTGCTCAGCAGGAGAGTTTTCTTTGATCCCTATGACCACAGGAAACGACGTCGGTGTTTTGTAAAGCACAAGGCCTGTCTCATAAGCCAACTTTCCCCAGAGTTTTTTGTATTTATCAGTGTTTTTTGGATCCAAATAACTCGAACGGATATCCAGTGAATTCACCATGCCTCTAAAAGCTCCTTGCAGTGTGGTTCCGGGGGAGGGTTCTTGGATGTATTCATTCTTGATGAGATTGAGGGCTCGAGCCAAAACCACAAAGCTGTCATCTGAACCTAAGGATGAAGGGGGTGTTTTTAACAGATTCCCTTCCAATAAAAAAAACAGACTGAGAGCACCCAGCAAAGTGAAAAGAAACAGTCTTCTTCTTTTAACGCTCATAAAATATCCTGTTTGAAATCTGATTTTATCATCTTTATTTCAACCATTTCAAGGGATTCAGTGGTTTTGTTTTGTATCGGATCTCAAGATAGAGGTTTATCCCGGATAGAGAGCTGGTGTCTCCGACAAGGGCAATGGGCTGTCCAGTGTACACGGCATCCCCTTTTTTAACAAAAAAACTGGAGCAGTGGCCGTACAGAGAATAATAAGACATCCCATGGTCAATGATAATCAGGTTCCCGTAGCCTTGAAAATAGTCTGTGTACACCACTATGCCGGGATGAATGCATTTCACAACAGAATCCTCTCCCGGGGCGATCTCGATCCCGTTGTTTTTTGTTATGGTGTTGAATTTGGGGTGTCTTTGGAGCCCAAATGAGGATGTGACACTCCCTGAAAGAGGCCAGGGAAGCATTCCCTTTTTTTCATACATGGGGACCAGGTCAATGGATATTGAACGGGGATTTTTAACCAATTTTTCCATCAGGTTTTGCAGCTGTTCCGCTCTTTCCTGGAGTTCCTGAATGGTCTCTTGATAGGAATCTCTGTTGCTGTTTATCTTGTTGAGAAGAGACCGGTGTCTTCTCTCTTGAGCAATGAGTTCCTGATTTTTTTGTGTTGAACTCTGGATTAAAGAGTTGATTTCCTCTTTCTTTTTTTTTGCCAATGATAGCGAATGATTCAATTCATCCAAGGTTTCCAAATATCCTGACAGGACCTGCTGCTGGTGTTTGGCGAGTCGGGTCAGTTGTCTGTTTTCAGTTAACAGATCCGCGGCATTTTGAACCTTGAGCATGAGTTTTAAATAATCAATTTTTCCGTATTTGTATAAAGTCACCAGTATTTTTTTTATGGACTGTTCTTCTTTGTTCATTTTTTTCCGGATAGCAGGGATCTTGTTTTGGATGGAGGAAAGTTCCTGGTTGGCTCTGCGAAGTTTTGTTTGATTCAGTTTGATTTCATTTTTGAGAAGTTTTTTTTGAAATCCGATTTGAGTCAGCTGGGAGAATATGGAAGATTTTTTCTTCTCGCCTTCCTGGATTTTTTGCTTTAAGGACCTGATCTGGCTGTTGATTTGTGCAAGGCGTTTTTCATATTCTGATAGATCCTGGGTTTGAGTTAGGACCGGGACAGAAAAAACCAGCAGAGCAGTTCCGATAAACGACAAAATTGTGCAATGCTTTATCATGAACTTAAGCGACCATTCTATTTTCGTGTCACATATATTATAGCACCAACAACTCCGATGATAAGCATAAACCCCACATCTATGAGAGCAAAGGAGAAGGCAGCCCCCGGAGCGATTCCGTAGAACTCAAATATCTCAATGTAGGCTCCTTCTCTCAGCCCAAGCCCGTTTATAGTGATAGGGATGAGCTGGATCAGCATCACAATGGGGATAAACACAAGATAGTCAATGATTTTTATAGAGAGGTGAAGGGCTTTGCCGATGAGAAAAAAATGAAGGATCACATTGGCCTGAAGAAGAAAAGCCCAGATAAAGGCTTTGAACAAAGCGGTTTTTTTGGTTTTGTAATAAACGATGGTGCTTCTAAATTCAATTGTTTTCTGGATGACCTTTTTTAAAAATCCTTTAGAAGGGATCTTTTTGATTATTTTTTCTATGAAAGATGTGAAAAACAGCAGAACTGCGGTCAATCCTGAAAAACCGATCACCAGGGACACCCAGATCACCGGCACTTTTTGAGCCATATCCAAGCGGAACACAGCAGCTGCAAAGGCAAATAAAAACAAAACAATAACCCCTGTGAGGCGCTCCACTAAAATAATAGCTGAGGACTTGAGTATTGTTTTTGAATATTTGGAGCCATCCCATATACGGACGACATCTCCCCCGATCCGGGAGGGAAGGATGTTGTTGAAAAAATTTCCCACTAAATAGGATTTGACCAGAAATGGCAAAGGAACATGGTCTCCTTGGGCTCTAACCAGGATCTGCCATCTCACAGCGCTGATGAGGAGCCCCAGACCGTGGAGAGAAAAAGACACAGCCAGCCACCAGAGATTGACGGTTTTCAGCACATTGAAAACATCTCTGATAGAGGTCTTGAATATTAAAATGAGAGCCAGAATCGTCATGCTGACCACAAGTTTCAAAGTAAAAGTCAGTGGATTTATCTTCTGGTTGGATTTATTTGTCAAAAGCACACCTCCTCTTCCATTCTGATCCATTCATTAAAAACACAGCAATGTTTCTCTTCTTTTCTTTCATTTCAACGGTGAGTGATATTTATTAGAAAACAGTCTCTGATCATTGTTTTGTTTTTTGGTTGACTCACAATCGCCCTTTTTTATCCCATTGGTTCATGGTTTTCATAAGATGTTTTTCATCACAATAAACACCAGGATCAAGGAGACCACTACAGGTGCTAAGTATTTGATGTTAAAGGTCCAGAGCGATCTCAACCGGAACTTTTTGCTCCCGATGGAGATTTCTTTGAGTGAATTTTTGACTTTCCAGGAGAAGGCGAGAAACACACTGATCAATACCCCTCCCAACGCCAAAAGGATGTTGCCGAAAATCAGGTCCATGACAACCATTATATTCAGTTTGGTCAGGAAGGGGACTCCTCCATTGGAAAGGGCAGATGGGATTCCGAGGACAAAGGATCCCGCTCCGATCAGCACAGCTGCCTTTTTCCGGCTCCATTGTTTCTCATCCACTAAATATGAAGTAGGCACTTCGAGCATAGATATGGTGGAGGTGAGGGCGGCAATAAGAAGCAGGGAAAAGAACATGATTCCGAATATATATCCTCCGGGCATCTTAGAAATGATGATGGGAAAAGCTTGGAACATGATCCCGGTCCCCACTTCAAAGTCCTGTTTGAATTGTTCAGGAGTCAGCTGAAGAGAGTGAAACAGAGTGGGAAAGATGATGATCCCAGCAAGAAGCGCCACTAAGGTGGTGGAAAAACAGACCCATCCCGCTGAAGATACCAAATTTTCTTTTTTGGTGATGTAACTTCCGTAAACAGTCATGGTCCCCATGCCCAGGCTCAAAGAAAAAAAAGCTTGTCCCACAGCAAAAAAGAGCACATTGAGGTTGAATCCGGAAAAATCAGGTTTCAAATAAAAGGACAATCCTGTCTCAGAACCGGGGAGTGTGATAGCCCTTATGGAAAGGATGATGATGAGGATGAACAGAACCGGCATCAAGATTTTGGACCATCTTTCAATGCCGCTCTTCACACCTTTGGAGATCACGAATGTAGTGATGGCAATGATCACAAACAGAAAGATCAAAACAGCTAAAGCGTCCGCAGCAAAAGTTTTGAAGATGGCATCTGAAGCCTGCCATGTGACCTCTCCCCTGAAGGCGCCCTTGATGGTCTTGTAAAGGTACCCGGCCGACCATCCGGCCACCACTGAGTAGTAGGAAAGGATGCAGATCCCGGTGATGATGCCCATAAAACCCACTCCTTTCCAAGGAGTGTTTGGCTTAATGGCTTTCAAGGCTCCCACCAGGTTTTTCTGGGTGTGGCGTCCGATAGTCAGCTCTGCCAGCATCACAGTGAATCCAATGAAGAATACAGACAAAATATAACACAATACAAAAATAGCTCCTCCGTTTAATCCCACCATAATGGGGAAACGCCATATGCTTCCCAGTCCGATGGCAGAACCGGAAGCTGCAAATATAAAGGCAATTTTAGAACCCCAATTTCCTCTTTCAAAGATTTCCGGGCTTTCCATTTGAGTCTCCTAGCCTGACCTATTCATAAAATAATGGCGATGAAATTCAAATGCAGTTTGTGCTCTGTTCAGACGTTTAACGCCATTCTTCGAACTGTGTTTTCAGCTTATCCGCAGCTCCTCCCCGTCCATCCATAAAAAACAGTAAATAGCGAATGAAAAATGGGGAATGGTTTTATCAATTTACAATTCACCATTCACAGCATTTCTTCTTCAATGTCGCTTCAGCCACACTCGAATTTCATCAAAGCTAAATACATTTGATTCATGGTCAGTTTACCATTAACTGTATTTTTGTGAAAGAATCTTTATGCCCTGTGCCTTGCATCTCCAGCAACCTTGATTCATGAATAATCCAGGCCGCATGATCATCATTCCATAAATCTTCAGCTGTGTATCCCAAATGGAGAATAAAAGTAAAGTCATGAGATTCTGTTTATATAAAAAATTAACATAAAATTAACATAATTTTTATCTCTTGTTAACAAATCACTTGCATAATCCTGACAGCTTTTCACAAAGCAAATTTATATGGAGGTATTCATGAAAAAACTAAATTTATTGGTTTGTGTTGTGCTCGCTTTGAGTTTGCTTTCTGGAGTTGCAGAAGCAAGCTTCAAAGGGTACATGTTCGGAGACTTTTACTATGTGGCCTCTCACAACAATGAAGACTACCAAGGCAGAAACGGATTCTGGTTCCGCAGGATTTACTTCTCTTACAATCCTCAGCTGACCGAAAAGATCAAGATGAGACTCAGACTGGAAATGTCCAGCCCCGGAGATTTTGATGAGTCCGCAAAGATGACACCCGTGGTCAAGGACGCCTGGCTGAATGCAGACATTGGCGGGGGGCAGAACTTGGTTTTCGGTTTGGTCAGCACACCCACCTGGGGGAGCAATGTGGAGGATATCTGGGGTTACCGGTCTTTAGAGAAGACTCCTCTGGACCTGATGAAGATGGGTTCTTCCCGAGATTTCGGCATCGGACTTCAAGGCGACCTGGATAAGAACGGAACCGTGTCCTACAATCTTCTCTTCGGAAACGGAGCATCCAACAAGTCTGAGACAAACAAAGGCAAAAAGTTCTACGGATCACTGGCGTTCAAACCTGCTGAAGGACTGCTGCTGGAAGTTTACGGCGACTATGAAACTGTGGATGAGGATGAGAACTATTATGTCTACCAGGGCTTTGCTTGCTACCAAGGTGGCTGGGGCCGGATCGGGCTTCTCTATGCCAACCGCCACTATAATAAGAATGACAATGAATTTGACTTAGGCATGTTTTCCGGATTCGCAGTGATTTCTGCTTCGGATAAAATGGATATCATTGCTCGATACGACAAGATGCTGGAAGAGCCGGTGCAGAAGACTGTTTCCTATATTCCCTTTTCCAAAGCAGCTCCTTCCAACATGATCATAGGCGGAATCAGCTATGAAATCGCAGATAGCCTCTGGATCATTCCCAATGTCAAGTATGTGTTCTATGATGACCCGGATGTGGGTGAGACTCCTGGAGACGATGCTTATATCAACCTTACATTCTGGTGGAAATTTAAATAATCGGATGGAATAAATTAAAAAAATAAAAAAAGGAGAATTCAAATGACAAAGAGTAAGTTAGGATTGACTGTTCTGGCAGCCCTGTTGTGTGTGGGTATGATATTCACAGTTCCCACTTTTGCTGCCAAGAACCTGACCATCAAAGGTTCCACAACTGTGCTTCCCATTTCCCAGGCTTGTGCCGAAGCCTTCATGAACATGCACTCAGATGTGAACATCTCTGTTCAGGGCGGAGGCTCAGGTGTGGGGATCGCATCTTTGATCGACGGAACCTGTGATATTGCTGATGCATCCAGGCCTATCAAGGACAAAGAGGTCGCCAAGGCCAAAGAAAACGGTATTGAAGCCTATGAAAATGTGGTGGCTCTCGACGGAATCGCTGTGATCGTGCATCCCTCCAATCCAGTGGATGCCCTGTCATTAGACCAGATCAAAAAAATCTACACCGGCGAAATCTCAAACTGGAAAGATGTGGGCGGAAAAAACATGAAGATCACCATCATTTCCCGCGACAGCGCCAGTGGTACTTTTGAGACTTTCAATGATCTGGCTTTGGATGATGAAAAAGTGAGACCTGATGCTCTGCTTCAAGCCTCTAACCAGGCAGTGGCCCAGACTGTTTCCAGAACCAACGGTGCCATCGGATACGTAGGGCTGGGATATCTGTCTTCGTCAGTCAAGGGAGTTGCAGTGGATGGAGTGGAGCCCACTAATGAAAATGTGGTCAATGGATCTTACAAGCTGGCAAGAAAACTCTTCATGTACACAGACGGTGCACCCCAAGGACTGGTCAAAGCATTCATCGATTATGTGATGAGTGAAGAAGGACAGGAACTGGTCGAAAAAACTGGATACATTCCCCTCAAATAAGTTTAATAATTTTTACTGACAAAGGCCAGAAGATGAGATGTATCGAATAAAAGAAAAAATCTATAAAGGTATCTTCTCTTTTCTGGCCTTTGCCTCCCTTATTTTCCTGGTTGGAATCACCACAACTCTGTTTTTGGAAGGCCTGCCTGTGTTTAAAGAGGTGGGCTTTTTTGATTTTATCTTTGGAAAAAGCTGGTATCCCACATACGAACCCCCGGAGTTCGGCATCCTGCCTTTGATTTTGGGGTCTTTGTGGGTCACCTTTGGAGCAGTGCTTTTTTGTGTGCCTATTGGAGTGGGAAGCGCTCTGTTCATCAATGAACTGGCCAGTAAAAGAGTCAAAGCTGTGCTCAAACCCATTATTGAAATATTGGCTGGGATCCCGTCTATTGTGTATGGATTTTTTGGGATGGTGATCGTGGCTCCCTTTATCCAAAGGCTCTTAGGGCTTCCGGTCGGTTTGACCGCTTTCACAGGAAGCCTTATGCTCGGGATTATGGCCACTCCCACGGTGTGCAGCATCTCTGAGGATGCTCTCAGTTTTGTCCCCCGCAGTTTTAGGGAGGCGTCTCTTGCTGTGGGAGCCAATAGGTGGCAGACTCTGACAAAGGTGATTTTCCCTGCCGCAGCCTCCGGAATATCCACCTCTATCATACTGGGAATGAGCCGGGCGGTGGGAGAGACCATGACGGTTTTGATGGTCACCGGAGGAGCTGCTGTCATACCCCATACATTTTTTCAGCCTGTCAGACCCATGACATCAACCATTGCTGCTGAAATGGGAGAAGCTGTGATGGGCGGCACTCATTACAATTCTCTTTTTGCCATAGGACTCATATTATTTCTTATCACTTTGGTCTTTAATGTCATCGCAGAACTCATCAGCCGAAGGTTCAGAAAGAAACTGGGATTGGGGCGATGAAAAAGCAGCTCAGTCAAAACATGGGTTTTGGATTTTTGTTTCTGTGTATTGGGACCGCCCTTTTTTTTCTGGGATCCATCATTTATTTCATAGCGATCAGAGGATTCCGGATATTATCCTGGGATTTCATCACCCAGGTTCCCCGCGAGGCCATGACCGCTGGAGGAGTGGCTCCCGCCATTGTGGGGACCCTTTATCTGACCATGGGAGCCATCATAGTGGCTCTCCCTTTGGGTGTGGCCTGCGCCATCTATTTGACAGAATACTCTCCCAAAAGCTTTGTGGTGAATATCATCCGCATGAGCATCAACAATCTGGCCGGAGTTCCTTCGGTTGTGTTCGGTCTGTTTGGGCTGGCCATATTTGTCAAGCTGTTTGGATTCGGGGTTTCCATTCTGGCTGGGTGCTGCACGCTTGGCATCTTGGTCCTTCCTCAAATCATTTCCGCATCCCAGGAAGCCCTGCTGGCTGTGCCTCAATCATATAGAGAAGCCTCCTTGGCACTGGGAGCAACCCACTGGCAGACGATAAGAAGCACAGTTCTTCCGGCAGCTCTTCCCGGGATCCTCACCGGAGTTATTTTGAGTATTGGCCGTGTGGCTGGAGAGACTGCTCCCATCCTCTTCACTGCTGCCACCTTTTATACCAGAGGCTATCCCAGTTCTATATTTTCCGAAGTGATGGCCCTGCCCTATCATATCTATGCTCTCATGACAGAAGGGACCCATCCTCAAGAGCAGACCCAGATCGCATACGGGTGCGCATTGATACTTCTGGCGTTGGTTCTTGCAATATCTGCAGCTGCCATTATAATACGCCAGAGACATAGGAAGTCATATGAGCAATAAAACAAAAATCAAAGTCCAAAATGTCAACTTTTATTATGGAAAATCCTGCGCCTTGAAAAATATCAGCATGGATATATTTGAAAATCAGGTCACAGCTATCATCGGGCCTTCCGGGTGCGGGAAATCAACTTATATCCGGATGTTTAACCGGATGAATGACCTCATACCCCGGACCCGGTTTGAAGGAAACATCCATTTAGATGGTGAAGACATTTACAAGCCCAGGGTGGATATTGTGGATATTCGACGGCGTGTGGGTATGGTGTTTCAAAAGCCCAATCCTTTTCCCAAAAGCATTTATGACAACATCAGTTATGGACTCAAAGTCAACGGAATGAAAGATAAGGGCGCTATTGAAGAACGAGTGGTGCAATCTCTAAAAGACGCTGCCATCTGGGAAGAAGTCAAGGACCGGCTCCATGATAGCGCTTTGGGTTTATCCGGAGGTCAGCAGCAGAGACTTTGTATTGCCCGGTGCCTGGCAGTCAAACCTGAAGTCATCCTGTTTGATGAACCAGCCGCCAGTTTGGACCCCATTTCCACCAAAAAGATCGAGGAGCTGATCGAAGAGCTCCGAAAAGAATACACCATTGTGATCGTCACCCATAACATGCAGCAGGCGGCCCGAATTTCCCAATACACTGTTTTTCTTTATTTGGGGAAGTTGATCGAGTATGAACCCACGGACGAACTGTTTACAGTGCCCAAAAACAAAATGACCGAGGATTATTTGACCGGAAAATTCGGATAGAAGAGTTACCGAACAAATCCGAAAGGGAGGAAAAGGTGCTGGAAAAAGAACTCATTTCATTAAAAAAGAAAATTGTTGAATATGCGGCTCTCGTGGAGAACATGATCCAGAACAGCATCCAGGGACTTTTAGACAAGAATGAGCCCCAACTCAATGATGTCATCGAAGTGCAGGAGCCCAAGGCCAATGACTTGGAGCTGCGCATTGAAGAACAGGCTACAGTCACCATGGCTAAGTTTCAACCCACAGCCAAAGACCTGCGCGTCATTCTGATGATTTTAAGGATGAACAATGACCTGGAAAGAATGGCTGACCATGCTGTAAATGTGGCAGAACGAAGTCTGTTTTTGATTAAAAATCCCATGGTCAAACCTCTGATTGATATTCCCAAATCAGCCGAAATAACCATTCAAATGCTTAAGGACAGCGTCGATGCTTTCATCAAAGAGGATGCTGAGCTGGCAAAAAATGTTTGTGAGAGAGACAACAAAATAGACAATTTGAACAACCAAATATTAAGGGAGCTCATCACGTATATGTTTTCAGACCCTTCGACCATTGAGCGTTCCATCAAACTTCTTCAGATTTCTAATAATTTTGAACGCATTGCTGACTTGTCCACCAACATCTCTGAAGATGTGATCTATATTGTTGAAGGAAGAGTGATCAAACATCAAAGAGACCAAGAATAAGCTCTAAAAGTCAGGGCAGACTTCCACTCTGTTGCGACCCTTTTCCTTGGCTTTGTAGAGGGCCTGGTCCGCATGCTTCAGCAGAGTCTTAGCCCCTATCCGGTTCTTGTGGGGAGAGCAAGATACAATCCCTATGCTGATGGTGCAGGAGACTTGATCCCCGTTGAGTTTTATGACGTTTTTTTGGAACCGTTTCCGCAGGCGTTCAGCGGCCTTTTGAGCATATTTTTTCTTTGTGTTGGGCATGGTGATGAGAAATTCTTCTCCTCCGTACCGGCCTTGGATATCATAACTTCGGAATGATTTCCGGATGTTCTGACTCACTTGTTGAAGCACTTTATCTCCTGCCGGATGTCCGTATTCATCGTTTATGGTTTTAAAATAGTCCAGATCTGCCATCAGCACAGAGATGGGTTCCTTGTTCCTTTCAGCTCTTTTGACTTCGGTTTTCAATCGGTTCAAAGAAGCTCCGTGATTCAAAAGGCCTGTGAGGTCATCTGTGAGAGCCATTTTGGTGAGCTTTTTGTTGGCCCGCTCCAGGGCCTCTTTCATCTGAAGCCTTTCCGTGATGTCTCTTGCGATCCCGATGACAAAGAGGGGTTTTTGTTTTTGATAAATGACCGAAGCTTTGGTTTCCACATAAACGAGTTTTCCGTCTTTTCTTTTGAGTTTGAATTCAGACAGCTCTTTTTGTCTGCCGGTCTGCTTCAGCTCTCTGAGTACTTTGTAAGCTTTGGTGAGATATTTTATGGGAAGCAATGTGGAGAAATTGATTTGGCTGATTTCTTCTTTGCTGTATCCCAGCCCTTTGAGAGCAGGCTTGTTTGCGTCAATGAACTTTCCTTTGAGGTCATGGATGTAGATCCAGTCCAGAGAACGTTCAAACAAAGCTTCCCATTTTTTTTCTGCGTCCTCCAGGTCAGATTGCATTTTTCTGTATTGGGTGATGTCCCGGGCCACACCTTGGATGGCCACCAGCTTGTTGTCTTTGACCACAGGGCTGGTGATGACTTCTAAAGGAACATGCTTCCCGTCTTTGCGGATGATTTCGATCTGAAGAGGGCCTTGGATTTTTTCCCCTTTTTTTCGCTTTTTCAGACGATTTTCTGTTTCCTTGATATAGGAGGGCGCAATGAGGTCATTCATGTTCATTTTGAGAAGCTCTTCAATTGTGTAGCCGGTTACTTTTTCAGCAGACCGGTTGCCGAAAAGAAACCGGCCTTTTAAATCCATTTCAAGAATGATATCTCGGGTGTTGTTGATGAGTCTTTGGAGGCGCTTTTTTGTTTCTGGAATTTTTATTCCCCCATTATATTAATAGGAACTCCTTACGGATATCACTATAGTCAAACCACAGAATTTGTCAAACCAGAGGTCATGAAAATGTGTTCTCTTCAACGGATAAATGTATATAATAGGTTAGGATGTCAGGCATAGAAAAACCAGATATGGATCTATTCAAATCCGCAGAACAGATTTATCAAGCTGCCTTGAATGCGGTGTCCCCAAAAAAATTATTGAAAGGTCAGGTTTCATTCAAACAAGGCCAACTTTTTGTATTGAAAAAACAATTTGACCTCACTTCATTCAAACACATCTATGTGGCGGCATTTGGAAAATCAGCGCCTCAGATGGCAGATTCGCTGATCTCCATATTAGGGAAAAGAGTCAACGGAGGGATATTCTTAAGACCGGACCAAGAGAACCAAACGATCTCTCCTCTCAAAGCAATGAAAGCCTCTCATCCCTATCCTGATGAGAACAGTATTCGGGCAGCCAAAAAAATCCTATGTTTGGCAGAAAGGTTAAATGAAAACGACCTGTTGATCACCCTCATTTCTGGGGGAGGATCTTCGCATCTGTGCCTTCCTCCTCCAGATGTGCCCTTAAAGGAAAAAAGCACAGTCATCCAAAACCTCCTTTTAGCCGGAGCTGATATCAAGGAACTGAATACAGTGCGAAAACATCTTTCACGCATCAAAGGAGGAAGATTAGCCCGGGCCGCATTTCCTGCTTCCGTGATCAGTTTGATCATATCCGATGTCATCGGAGATGACTTGGAGACCATTGCTTCCGGGCCCACTCACTGGGATTCAACGACTTTTCAACATGCAGTCAAGATTTTGAAAAAGCACCGATTATGGAGGGATTCTCCAGATTGTGTGAGGAGGTTTCTTCGTAATGGAATCAAAAGAAAAACGATGGAGAGTCTTAAAAAAGGAGATCCGGCCTTCAAAAAGGTCTGTAATGTGATCATCGGAAACAACCAAACCGCTTTAAAAGCAGCATCCCAAAGCGCATCCCGCCTAGGGTTTAAAGTCTTGCTTCTTTCCTCTTCAGAACAAGGAGAAGCCCGATTGAAGGCCTGTGAATATGTGTCTTTGTTATTGAAATCAATCCAGCATGCGAAACCAGGGTTGTCTACCCAATGTTTCCTTGCAGGAGGTGAGTTGACTGTTTCTGTGAAAGGATCGGGAAAAGGGGGCCGGAATCAGGAATTTGTGCTGGCTTTTATAAAAAAAGCTCGAGAAGCCGGAATAAAGCAGGGGGGATGGGTGGTCCTCAGTATGGGAACGGACGGGATTGACGGGCCAACGGATGCAGCAGGGGCATGGGGATCTCTAGCGACTCTGAACCGGATAGAGGAGTTGTCACTGAAACCTGGTCTTTTTCTGGACCAGAATGATTCTTATCATTTTTTTAAAAAAACAGGAGGATTGATCAAAACAGGGCCCACAGGCACCAATGTTATGGACCTTCGAATCTTGTTAAAAGAATAATTTTGGCTTGTATATTATCCAGAAATTTATTATGTTAAAGTCCAAGCCTGACCTATTCATAAAAAATGGCGATTGAAATCAAACGAAATATCGAGTTGAATCCTTTCTGAGGTTAAGGAACATAATGGGAAATGAATGGAAAATTGAATTAGCTAATTTTTTCGAGGAACTGCGGATCCTTGAAGCAAGCAAGCAGGAGACTTTAAAAGATTTCAATGACTTCTGTGAATTTGTGGTGGAACCTGCTTTTGAAAATTTAGAGGACGAGCTCAGTCAGTATGAAATCGCTTCAAAGATCATCAAAGTTCAGGGGAGATCCATTGCTTTTCAGATAAATTTTAGCAAGTCAAGGATCAGTCAATTCAAATACATCATTGTTCTTCCCCAAGGTTCACTCAAAATGAGATTGAAATTAACACTCAGGGGAAGGAAGACCAAAAAAAGTGAGGCCAAGGAGGCCACTCAGGATTTTA
Source organism: Candidatus Aminicenantota bacterium (assembly GCA_014727835.1). GTDB lineage: Bacteria > Acidobacteriota > Aminicenantia > Aminicenantales > Aminicenantaceae > WJMT01. The sequence continues at coordinate 21,217 of WJMT01000041.1, forward strand.
TGGAAGGGATCGATCCCTTCCAGATGCTCGATTTAGATAAGGAACAGGTCATACAAGACATCATTGAGAAATACAGAGATTTTATTTTCAAATCCATAGCTGCTGTTGAATAATCTGATAGGGGTTGTTTGAACTGACAGTCCAGAATCGAAAATATGGAGACTAAAAAGAAGACCAAAACAATCCAAGTGCCCCGCTTGAAAAAATTGCCCTTTCTTGTTCATGGATTTGGCACCAAGCACCTGACAGAACAATATTTCAATCAAATCCCTCAATACAAAGGATTCAAAAAGATCTGTCTTGATCAAAAACATTCCAATGTCGTGCATTGTGTGAAAGAAGGATCCTCTGGGATTTTGGAAGGAGACGGTCTGGTGACAGCAGAGCCTGATATCCTCCTTGTCATTAAGACCGCGGATTGTCTTCCTGTCTTGATCGTGGATACACATCAAAGGATCATAGGTGCTGTCCACAGCGGTTGGAGAGGAACAGGCCGAAAAATTCTCAAAAAAACATTGGAGATAATGAAGGACCAATATTCCTGTCAAAGTTCCTCTTTGTTGGCAGCCATGGGACCCTGTATCTGCGGGAAATGCTATGAGGTGGGAGAAGATGTCGTTGGTTTTTTTGAAGCGGGGGGGATTCCCTTGAGTTTGTTTGTATGTCATTCAAACAAAGAGAATAAATATTTCCTTGATTTAAAGAAGGCGAACCAGTTACAATTGCAGGAAATTGGTGTAGGGAAGGACAGTGTGCTTAGTATTGATGAGTGCACATATTGCAGTCCACGTTTGTTGTCGTTTAGAAGAAATGGACAAAATAACGGAAGGCTGCTGAATTTCATTGGTATTGAGTCCGGATGATTTTATTTGAGGAAATTGAATGAGGATAAAATGAAAAACAAATATTCTGAGATCAAAATTCCTGAATTGAAGTTATTCAAAAAGGGAAAAGTCCGAGATATTTATGAGCTCGAGGATCAGCTTCTTTTTGTGGCCTCAGACCGAATATCTGCTTTTGACTATGTGTTGCCTTCCTTGATCCCTGATAAGGGTAAAGTGCTGACGCAGCTGTCAAGGTTCTGGTTTGAATTCACTTCTCTGGTCTGCCCCAATCATATGATCACTTCTGATTTCAAGGAATTTCCTGAAATACTGCAAAAATATCAGAGTGTACTGGACAAAAGGTCTATGCTGGTGAAAAAAACCAAAGTGATCCCCATTGAATGCATTGTCAGGGGATATATATCAGGATCAGCATGGAAAGAATACTTGAAAGAAGGAAAAACAAGCGGGATCAAGCTTCCCTCAGGGCTTAAAGAATCAGACAGACTGGATGATGTGATTTTCACTCCATCTACAAAAGCAGAGCTAGGACAGCATGACGTTAACATCTCATTCAAACAGATGCAAAAAGAAATAGGAGCCAAACTGGCAAAGAAAATCAAAGAGGTTAGCCTCGAGCTTTATCAAAAGGCCTCTCTTCATGCTCTGTCCAAGGGAATATTGATTGCTGATACAAAGTTCGAGTTTGGATTGGGTGATGATGAGCTGATCCTCATAGATGAAATTTTTACCCCTGACTCATCAAGATTTTGGCCTGTTGAGAGTTATTCTCCGGGAGGACCCCAGCCCAGCCTGGACAAGCAGTTTGTAAGGGATTATCTTGAAAGCACAGACTGGGATAAAAATTCGCCTCCTCCGGAACTGCCTGATTCTATAATCGAGCAGACCTCTCAGAGATATAGAGAAATCTATTCCAAATTAACTGGAAATGATCAATGATAACCTCAGATTCTGATGACCTTTATTATCAATGGAATCGACAGGAGATTAGGGGATTGAGAGACAGGAGGGATATATGGTTTTGAATTGGCTGGATGTGATACTTTTGATCATTCTCTTGATTACAGTTATTCTCGGGTTGATCAAAGGCCTGGTGAGACAATTGATCGGAATATTGGCCGTTATTCTGGGAGTGATCCTGGCTTTGGCTTATTATCCCTATGTGTCCCAAATCATAAATCCTCTTTTTTCTAACGAAGCTATGACCAATTTTTTAGGATTTTTTTTGATATTCATGATCACTCTTGTTTTGGGATGGATTCTAGGGCGAGCATTTTCCAAAGCAATGAAAGGGTCTTTAAAATTTTTCAACCATGTGTTTGGAGGGGGCTTGGGATTTTTAAAAGGAGTCCTGATCTGCGGCATCGTTGTTTTTGCGCTGCTTGTTTTTCCTGTTCAGAACAAAGCGCTGGAGGAGTCGAGGCTGGCTCCCTACTGCCTTCAGGTCACTCAGTTTGCCATTGATTTGATTCCCTTAGAGCTGAAGGAAAAGTTTAACAAATCTTATGATGAGATTATCAATAAAGGAGAGAAAGATGCAGAAAAAGTTTGAGGATCTTTCTCTTCATCATAAAATGGAGATTTTGACTGAAGAATTAGTGGAAAATGAGATTCAGATAAAGGAAGCCCTCAAAGAGTTTGAAAAAATATATATCGAAACAGCAACCAAAAAACACAACGGAAACAAGACCAAAACAGCTGAAGCCCTGGGGATTCACCGGAATACTCTGTACAATTTGTGCAAAACACTCAAAATAAAGTAACCTGGACTATTCATAAAAAAATGACACCGCAATCTTGACTGGTGAATAATCCAGGGTTATCAGGATCGGTTTTTTGTAAGAATCAGCAGCTTTTTGAAGAGACTGCTAAACAATATTCTTTTCCTCTTGACATCACCCTTTTTTTTCGTTATATTAGCAGTCTCTTCTTAAGACTGCTAAACAATCAAAAAAGGAGGTTTAAATGAAAGTCAGTCCTTTATATGACAGAGTTCTTTTAAGGCGTCTCGAAGAAAAAGAAAGCAAGAAAGGCGGGATCATCATCCCAGATACAGCCAAAGAAAAACCGCTCGAAGCAGAAGTCGTAGAAGTCGGAAAAGGCCGGATTGAAGGAGAAAAGACAGTTCCCCTTGAAGTAAAGAAAGGTGACCGGGTTCTGGTCGGAAAATTCAGCGGGACAGAGGTCAATATTGATGACACCGAATATCTCATTGTTCGAGAAGAAGAAATATTGGCAAAAATCAAATAGTTTATGGAAAGGAGTGAAATAAAATGGCAAAAAAAATAACATTAGGTCCAGAGGCAAGGCAGGCTCTTTTAAAGGGCGTGAATGTCCTGAGCGATGCAGTCAAGCAAACCCTGGGACCAAGAGGAAGAAACATTGTATTGGAGAAAAAATTTGGATCACCCACCAGCACCAAAGACGGAGTGACCGTTGCCAAAGAGATCGAATTGGAAGATCCTTTGGAAAACATGGGAGCTCAGCTGGTCAAAGAGGTGGCTTCCAAGACTTCTGATGTGGCTGGGGATGGAACCACAACCGCAACCATATTGGCTCAGGCCATTTATTCAGAAGGTTTGAAATATGTCACTGCTGGAGCGAATCCAAGTCTGATCAAAAAAGGAATCGAAAAAGCCGTGGAAGCTGTGGTTAAAGAAATGAAGAAAATGAGCCGTAATGTCAGTGGAGAGATGATTGCTCAAGTGGGTTCCATATCCGCTAATAATGATAAGTCCATAGGGAAGATCATTGCGGAAGCTATGGATAAAGTGGGAAAAGACGGTGTCATCACTGTGGAAGAGGCCAAAGGCCTTGAAACCACTTTGGAGATCGTTGAAGGGATGCAGTTTGACCGAGGGTATTTATCCCCTTACTTTGTCACGGATTCGGACAGGATGGAATGCGTACTGGAAAATCCAGTCGTTCTCCTTCATGAGAAGAAGATCAGCAACCTGAGAGAACTGCTTCCTCTCTTGGAAAATGTGGCCAAGATGAACAGACCTTTGTTGGTCATTGCCGAAGAAGTGGAAGGAGAAGCCCTCGCTACATTGGTGGTGAATAAATTGAAAGGGACTTTCCAGTGCGCAGCTGTGAAGGCTCCGGGTTTTGGGGACCGGCGAAAGGCAATGCTCGAAGATATCGCTGTTCTCACCGGTGGTCAAGTCATCACTGAAGATATCGGTGTCAAACTGGAGAATGTCTCTGTTGATTGGCTGGGTGAAGCCAATAAAATCGTCATTGATAAGGATAACACGACTATTGTGGAAGGAAAAGGAAAATCCGAAGATGTCAAAGCCCGTGTGAAACAGATCAGAACCCAGATCGAAGAAACCACATCTGATTATGATAAGGAAAAACTTCAGGAAAGATTAGCCAAAATGGTGGGCGGAGTGGCCTTGATCAAAGTCGGAGCAGCCACAGAGACAGAGCTGAAAGAGAAAAAAGCTCGAGTGGAAGATGCCATGCACGCCACAAAAGCAGCTGTTGAGGAAGGAATTGTTCCCGGTGGAGGAGTGGCGCTTCTCAGGTCTCAGAAATCTCTTGAATCTCTCAAGTTTGAGAATGATTCTCAGATCGGAGTGGATATCATAAAACGCGCCATTGAAGAGCCACTGCGTCAGATAGCCCATAATGCTGGTTTTGAAGGTTCCATTGTGGTGGAAAAAGTCAGAGAAAAAGAAAAGGATATGGGATTCAATGCCTTGACCGAAAAGTATGAAAACTTGGTGAAAAGCGGAGTTCTGGATCCTACAAAAGTTGTGCGGAGTGCACTTCAAAACGCCTCCAGTATTGCTGGAGTCCTCCTTACAACGGAAGGACTGGTATCTGAAATCCCAGAAGAGAATGAAGCCCCTGCCCAGCCGCCAATGCCTCCCGGAGGAGGAATGTACTGATCCCCTTTAGTTGAGAAAGATAAATCAGCCCCTTTCCCTCCAGGGAAAGGGGCTTTTTTTTTGCAGCACCCAGGACCGCTACTAGAACCATAAGAATGATTGTGGTATAAGAAGCATGTGCTGAAACTTTTTGATCGATATATCTTAAAGGAAATCCTTCCTCCCTTTTTGATCGGGATCACTGCGTATACCTTTGTGTTGCTGATGAATCAAATATTACTCCTCTCTGAGATGTTCATTGCCAGGGGAGTTCCTGCAGAGACTGTTTTGTCCCTTCTTCTCTACCTTGTCCCATCTATCCTTGCCTTCACTATTCCCATGTCAGTGTTAATGGGAGTTCTGGCCGGTTTGAGCCGTCTTTCATCAGATGTGGAAATCACCGCTTTTCGCACTCTTGGGATCGGCCAGGGACACATACTAAAGCCGGTTTTGATCTTTTCAATTTGCGGCTGGCTGGTCACTTCTTTTTTTTCTCTTTATTTAGCTCCTCATGCCAATTATAAGTGGATTAAAACACTTTCCCAGTCTGTGAAAGCAGAAGCTCAATTCAGTATAAATCCGAGGGAGTTTTATGATCGGGTCCCTCAAACAGCAATTTTTATCCAGGATATCGGTGATAACGGTTTATGGGAGAATATATTTGTTCATTTTTCTCAACCCCGCAAGGAGCCCAGGATCATATTTGCGGAGAAGGGAAAGATGAATCTATTCCCAGAAAAGAAAAGAGCCACCCTAGAGCTCCAAAACGGAATCATCCATTCTTATCATATTTCAAAGCCTGAAAACTACAGTATGACATCTTTTAAAAAGCTGGAGGAAGAGCTGAATGTCCAAAACCTGTTTGCAGGGATCACGGCTGAAAAAAGGGCCAGAGAAAAGGATATCAAAGAATTGCTTGTGGATATAAAGAAAACCAAGCATGACCTGAAGAGACTTTTTCATTCAGACACAGATTCCATGGAATTCAAGCAGAACAAGAGGGCTCTGACCAAATATCAAGTTGAAGCCCATAAGAAATTCGCTCTCCCCTTTGCATGCATCATATTTTCCTTTTTAGGGATTTCTTTGGGGGTTTCCACCAAAAAAGGAGGGAGAACAAGTGGGTTTACCCTCAGCATTGTCATTATTGTGGTCTATTATATTTTGATCACAGCAGGGGAAAATTTATCGGTCAATGGAAGTCTGGTTCCCTGGTTAGGCATGTGGGGTCCTAACCTTTTATTGGCTGCTCTCAGTGTTGGGGCGTTCATTTACTCTCGCAGAGAAAGTGGTGTGATGAAGTCATTGACTGATTTTTTCCCCAAAAAAAGCCGGTCTGAAGTAAAGAAAAAAAAGTCTCGGATGGGCTCTGCAGCCACAAGGATCCCTATCCGTTTTCCAAACATTATGGATCGTTATATTTCCAAAAAATATCTGGCCATATTTTTACTGGTGTTTGTTAGTCTGATCTGTGTTTTCATCATCATCACTTTTTTTGAAAGTATTGACAACGTCTATGAGCATGGAAAATCTTTGAATCTTTTTTACACCTATCTGTGGTATCGCCTCCCTGAATTCATCCACTATGTCCTCCCGGTTGCTGCTCTGTCTTCTGCCCTTCTCTGTCTTGGGATATTGACTAAATTTAATGAAGTGACAGCAATGAAGACTTCAGGCATGAGTGTATTTCGGATCATTGTTCCTGTCTTGATATTATCTGCACTCATAAGTCTATTTTCTTTTTATATCCAGGAATACGTACTGCCGTTTTCCAGCAAAAAAGCGGAAGTGACCTGGAATGAGATCAATGATATCCCGCCCCGCAGCACCAATCGGCTGGACAGAAGATGGATCATGAGTTCAGATGGAAACAGGATGTATCACTACACATATTTTGACCAGGATCGTTCTGTTTTTAAAGGCCTGACCATACTGGATTTGAATGTAAACCAATGGACTCTAAACAGGAGGATTTATGCTGAAAAGGCGCGTTTGAATGGAAAGACACTTATTCTCAATGACCTGTGGCAGAGAGAATTTCAACAGAAGAGGCCCGTTCACTTCAGACAGCAGGATGAATTGAAAATGAGAATAGATGAAGATAAAGGCCATTTTGTAAAAGGGATGAAAAAGGCAAGCCAGATGCATTACAATGAGCTCAAAGAATACATATATAAATTAGAGGAAAGCCATTTCCAGACATCCCGGTATAAGGTGGACCTGCATAACAAGATATCATTTCCTCTCGCCAGTTTTGTGGTCGTCCTCTTGGGGATTCCATTTGCGTTCTCAATGGGAAAAAGAGGGACTTTAGTGGGGATAGGGATCTCCTTTATCATTGCCATCATTTATTGGGGAGCCATCGGTATTTTTAAGAGCCTGGGATATGCCGGATACATGAGTCCTTTTTTCGGAGCATGGGGGCCTAATCTGATTTTTGGCCTTTTAGGGATTTATCTGATACTGAATTTAAGGACCTAAGGACTTGACCATCCTTGTTGCCTTTACATTTTATATTTTCCGAAATCTTCGGGCTTGAGATTTTCCAGCCATTTTTTAAGCTTTTCAGAATCTTCCAGCTTTTCATCAAATTTTAGACTCTGAGCTTTTTTGATAACCTGGTCTTCCACATAGATAGGGGTTTTTGTCCGGAGAGATAAAGCGATGGCATCAGAGGGACGAGAGTCAATTTGTATGGTGATGTTGTTGGTTTGGCAGTATATTGTGGCATAGAAAGTGTTGTCTTTGATATCATTGATGACCACTTTATTCAGTTTTGCATTCAGGTCGCTGAGGATATTTTTTATGAGGTCATGGGTCATGGGTCTCGGTGTTTCAATGTTTTCTATTTGCAAAGATATGGCATTGGCTTCAAAAACTCCAATCCAAATGGGAAGCATTCTTTCCATCTTCGGATCTTCCAGAACAACAATAGGCATTTTTGATATGGGGTCTATAACGAGCCCCTTAACTTTCATTTTAATTTCCATAGATTCCTCCGGAACCAAATTGTAATATAAGACCTGAGGTGGCAGTTGTCAAGAGGAGGCCCTTATATGGGTTTCCCTATATACTTTTCCTTCATTCAATGGGAGTCAAATGAAGTCGCAGATGGAATGATTTGAACTTATTTGATGTTGATTTCAACGTCCTTAGTGGCTGTTGCTCCTGAAATATTGTCTTTGATATCCAACCGAAGAATGTACTGACCGGGTTCGATGTCTCTTTTCTCTCTTTTTTCTTCGATGACTTCATCTCCTTTTTTCTTCTGAACCAGTACGGTCCTTTCGAACTTCAAAGGTTGAATGATAATGGGAGAATTGTAATTTCCTTCTGCAAAGCGAATCAAAGGTTGTTCTTCGCCTTCTTTGAGAACCTGGTAATTAACAGAAAAATCAAATCTCTGCGTGTTGGGATCTGGAGTGCCTCCCATAACGTATAAGAAGATCTCAGAGGTCTGTCCAGAGTTGAATGTGTTTTTGAGGATCGGTTTGATCTTGAGAATGGAATAAGTGAAAAAGCCTTTGTGAATATAGGTTTTTGTTTCCGGCTGTTCCATTTTTTGGGTGTCATCAATGAAAAAGGCAGGAGCGGCTTTGATTTCGTCCTTGAGCGCCGCAGGATCAGGAAGCTCGAATTCAAAGTATTGAGTCCCTATTTTCTGGTAATTGTTTTGAGTGATGCCCATGGCAAGCTGATATTTTCCAGCCGGAAGAATGTATCCAGTGGAATACATTTCTATCTTTTCCGGATCATAGGTATCTTTATTGACCTGAAAACCTGCGGGGATGAACACTTCCTTTTGAAAATCCCCATCTACCTGTTTGAACATAAGAAAAACATTGAACCGGCATTGGAGCAATTCTTGGGTTTTCTCAACAAAAGCTTGCTGTTCTTGTGTTTCCTCTGTTTCAGGAGCTCCGACCGGTGTATAGCCGATGTCTGCATTTTTAGCGTCGAACAACAAAATAAAATAGACATTTTGACTTGCAGGGAGATAATAATGATCTGTGATGGTGAATGGAATATCCATTCTGGCTTCTCCGGATTCCATACCTTGTTCTAAAACTGATTTCACTTCATCAGGAATGGTTCCTGTCTGTTTTTCCTGTTCTTGTTTTGCCTGCAGCTCTGATGTGAATAAGGCTCCGAGCAACACAAACATGATGAGTATCGGAATAACAAAATTTCTTGCTTTCATCTTTCCTCCTTGATTGAAAGGGTTCTTTTTCTTTGGTCAATGAATATTAAATTATATCATTAATGAATATAAAAACAATAATATACCAAAAATGGCCAAGGTTTTCCATAAAAATATTATGAAGAATCCGTTCATGTTATTTATTGATTTGGTATTTGATCACAGCTTTTTGGTGTTCTTTGAAAGTGGAACTGAATTGATGAGTTCCATCGTTTTTTGAAACAAAATAAAGATAGCTGCTCTTTGATGGATACAACGCGGCTCGAATGGATTTTTTTCCCGGATTGGATATAGGGCTTGGGGGGAGGCCGCTGTATAAATAGGTGTTATAAGGGGAGTTGAGCTGGAGGTCCTTATTCCTCAGTCTTCCTTCATACTGTTCTTTTTTCTTCAATGCATAGATAATGGTGGGATCGCAGTCCAGCTTCATACCTAGGTTCAGACGATTATGGAAGACCGAAGAGACCAGTGATTTTTCTTCAGAAACTGAGGTTTCTTCTTCGATCAAGGAAGCCAGTGTGACCACTTCCCGAATGGTCATATCAATGTCTTGGGCTCTTTGTTTCCATTTCTGGTTAAAAGCGGCTTTAAACTGGCTGACCATGATGCTGATCATTTCTTTTTCCGAAGTATTTTTTGGGAGGTGATAAGTCTCAGGAAACAAATATCCCTCTAAATCCTCAGCTTCAGAATCGAATGAGGATATAAGCTGTGTGTTCTGACTCTGATGGATCAATTTTTGCTTGTTCATAGAGTATTTCTGAGATAAGAGATCAGCGGTTTCCTTTAAGGTCAGTCCTTCCGGAATGGTGACCGGATGAAGGATGATCTCTCCATTGATTATTTTTTTGAGGGCCTGTTTTGCGGACACCGAACAATGGAATCGGTATTCTCCTGCAATCAAGTTTTGTGGCGAATAAAACAATTTGTAAGCAAGGAGAAAAGGCCACTTTTTCTTTATGATGTTTTCGTTTTTAAGTTTTCGGGCTATGGATGACACAGAGCTTCCCTTTTCCACTTCGAATGCGGTTGTGGGAGACAGACAGTTTTTGGGGAGATTGTATTCATGCCAAAACCAGCTGAATCCAAAAACAAAAACAATAATAAGAAAAATAAGCGCTGAGGTGGCGATTTTTTTTATCCGCATTGAATTCATAAACTGTCCAAATAGCTGGAAAGGATCAAAACCGCAGAGATCTGGTCAACCAGTTCTTTTTTCTTGTCATGGCTCAATCCTTGTTTTCTCATGATTTGGGAGGCTTGTTTTGTGGTCAGGCGTTCATCCCAAAAAACAATTGGAATGTTCAGAGCTTGTTTCAACCAGGCCGCGAATCTTTTTGTTTTTTTCACTCGGGACCCTTCTGTACCGTCCATTCTCAAAGGAAGTCCCATGACGATTTGAGTGATGTTGTATTTGGAAGTGAGGTCTTTAAAAAACCGGATATCTTCGTTCTTGCTTTTGACTGTATAACTTCTCAGAGGCTGAGCCGTGATCGACATCTCATCACTCAAAGCAAGGCCGATGTGCTTATCACCATAATCGATTCCCAATATTCTCATGCGTCTTGTGTTCTTTTTTTATCAGCATGCTTTTCCACAGCTAAAGTGACTAATTTTTCAATAAGAGAAGGAAATTTGATTCCGCTGATTGCCCATAATTTGGGATACATGCTGATCTCTGTAAATCCGGGAATGGTGTTGATTTCGTTCAAGTAGATTTTACTGTTGTGTTCTTGATAAAAGAAATCAATTCTTGCCATGCCGGAACATTCAATGGATTGAAAGGCATGGATGGAGATCTCTTGGATTTTTTCTTTAACTGATTCAGGGATCTGGGCAGGAATCCCAAATTTGGTTTTCCCTTCTCTATATTTGTCTTGGTAATCGTAAAAACTCCTGAAGGGGATGACTTCTCCGGGAAGAGAGCTTATGGGATGATCATTGCCCAGGACACTGCATTCGATTTCCCGTCCTTTAATCCCTTGTTCAACCAAAATCTTAGAGTCATAACGGAATGCAACATCCAGAGCCCTTGATAACTGGTCAATGGATTGAACTTTGGTGATTCCAATACTGGACCCAAGATTGGAGGGTTTGACAAACAAAGGAAAACTGTATTCCTTTTTGATTTGTCCCTTTATTTTGGTTTTGTTTGGGATAAAGTCTTTCTCATGGATCACCGTGTGCTTGACGATCGGAAGGCCTTTGGATTGAAAGATCGATTTAGCCACGGCTTTATCCATGCCCAGTGCAGAGGACATGACCGTGGCTCCAACATAGGGAACATCGGCAAGTTCCAAAAGCCCCTGAATGGTCCCGTCTTCACCATAAGGGCCGTGAAGCACAGGAAAATAAACCGAAGATTTTGGAAGGCCCATTGATTTTTCAGAATTCCAGGGAAGAAAAGAATAAAAAGCCCCCTTTTCCATTTGTTCTTTGCGAATATGAGGGGAATCAACCAAGCTCCACCTTCCGTTTTTATGGAAATAAATGCATTGAGTTGTGAACTGGTTTGGATCCAGATGGTCAAAGACAGCTTCTGCAGACTTGATAGAGACTTCATGTTCTGCGGACCGGCCTCCAAAAAGAATCACGATGTTTCTTTTTTTATCCATAATGCCCCTCTATTCTATAAGAATTGTTTCATTATGTCTAACCTGAAGAGGTGCTAAAATTCAATTCATTTTAACATTTGACACTGGTGTTTCGACTAAATATAATAAATGGAAACAAGTCATATGATAATCAAGGCAAGAGGTGACAAAGTGAATAAAAAACATAATACAGGTGGGAGATTCATTTTTAATCTTATTTTGATTTTGATTTCTGTCAGTATCATTGGATTTGGAATCCAGCAAGAGGGCATCAAGAAGGCAAAGATCTATGAAGATGACTATCAATTGATCACAGAATCTGATTTGTATTGTTCGTTTTATGCCTTGGATGGAAAACTTCCTGAGCTCAAAATAATCGGTGCTGAAAGACAATACGAGAGGGACATGTTCAGTGATGAAGATGTTGTTTATTTGAACCATGGATCTAACCATGGATTGAATAAGGGGCAGGTCTTTATGGTGATCGAAGTCAGGAAGGACATCCCAAAAGTAGGCGCTGTTGCGTTCAGGAGAGGAATGGTTCGGATCCAGGACCTGGATGATTCCAAGTCCACGGCCAGGATTGAGAATTCCTGTGGATGGATCATGCAGGGGTATTATCTGGTTCCTTTTCAGCCCATGGAAGGAGTTGTGGGAAAGGACCTTGGCTTTGATATTCCCCCCTTTGAAACCGATGCAGCCAAAGGAGAGGTGTTGTTTCTTGAGGTTGATTTTAATCAGATCGGAAGCGGTCATTGGGCTCTTATCAGTATGGGAGAGCAGCAAGGAATCACTTTGGGACAGCAGCTCATTTTATATCGGACAGTGGAAAAAGACGCTCCCATACAAGTTTTTGGAAATTGTGTGGTGATCGATGTTCAGCTGGAGACATCCACTATCAAAGTTCTCTCTTGCAGGGATGCAGTGAGAATTGGTGACCAAGTGATGGTGAGGCCGGAATAGACAAAAGAGGCAAGTCCATTCACTGATAATTGTTTTTTCGCATCAAGTGTCAAAGCGTTTCTTATCTGAGCGGATTTGAGAGAAGGGTCTTTGGGGGTAGCCAAGATTTTTTTGGAGGCGCGGGTCGGATTCGAACCGACGAATCGAGGTTTTGCAAACCCCTCCCTTAAGCCGCTTGGGTACCGCGCCGGTTTTCCTTATGAGCCCTCAAATAATTTTGGAGCGGACGATGGGATTTGAACCCACGACCTTCTGCTTGGCAAGCAGACGTTCTACCCCTGAACTACGCCCGCTCTTTATGTTCCAAAACAGGCACTAGGATAGAGCTAAATTACCAGAAACTATAAAATCTGTCAACCTAACCTGAACTCTTCATAAAAAAATGGCGATATTTTATTATTAATTTCATTTCAGCGATATACAAGATTTTTTTTAGAAACAATTATCTGAACATTTTTCTTGTTTATATTTTCAATTTTAATCGCCATTTTTTTACCATTAAGGCGAACCGATCTTACGGCATCTGCAGCAAGCTTGATTTGTGAATAATCCAGGCTAATTGATCATTTCCTATTTCCATGATCAATCCTGTTTCCCTTATCCATCAAATAAGCTTAACTTCGGAATTAAATATACTCACATTCTTATAATGTTTATTGACACACTCGAGGGAAAATTATATATTTGAACCAATCAATCACAACACAAGGAGAATAAGGATGGAATTAATACCTCGGATACAGGGAATACTTTTGAAACCTAAGGAAGAATGGGAAAAAATCAAACAACAGACTTTGAGTGTCTCTGATTTGTTCACCAAATATGCATTGATACTGATTGCTGTACCTGCTGTAGCCCAATTCATTGGGCGTGGCATCATTGGCTACAGTGTTCCTTTTGTAGGATGGGTTCGGTCTGGTATAGGAAGAGCACTGCTTCACGGTATTTTTTACTATGTATTGACAGCTGCTTCTGTCTATGTTTTGGGGATCATTATCAATGCGCTCGCTCCGTCATTTGATTCCAAACAAGACCAAGAAAAGGCCATGAACCTTGCTGTCTTCAGTATGACTCCTGCCTGGGTAGCCGGAGTGCTCTATATCATTCCTCAATTATCCGTGCTGGTTCTGTTAGCTTCTCTCTACGGCATTTATATTTTTTACCTTGGATTTTCCTCTTCTATCATGGAAACCCCCAAAGAAAAAGTAGTGGGTTACTTTGCGGTTACTGTCATCGTTTCCATTGTTCTTTATGCTGTTATAGGACTGGTTCTGGGTGCTGTTTTTGCAGTGAGTGGGGGTTTAGGCGCGATCTAATTCCCGGCAAATCCTTCCAAAAGCTTTGGAAGGTTCCGGTGCCTGAGTCACGGGCCGCCCAATAACCAGAAAATCCGCTCCGTTTTCAACGGCTTGTGCTGGAGTGGTGATCCGTTTCTGGTCATCACTGGAGGCCCACAAGGGCCGGATTCCCGGATTGACCAATAAAAAGTCATCCCCGAGTTCTTTTTGGATCATTTTCGTTTCTTTGGGAGAGCAGACCAGTCCGTCCATTCCTGCTTTTTTGGCAAGATGGGCTAGATTCAGGACCTGGTCATCGGCATTTGTTTGGATCCCTATCTGTTTGAGTTCATCCCTGGTCAAACTTGTGAGCACAGTGACAGCGAGGAGAAGGGGTTTTGGGTCTCCTGTTTTTTCATGCAGCTCATGGGCTTGCTCTGCAGCTCTTTTCATCATATTCATTCCTCCAGAAGCATGGAGAGTCATCATTGAGACTCGATGTTTGAATCCTGATCTGACGGCGCCGGCTACAGTATTTGGAATGTCGTGAAGTTTGAGATCCAGGAAGATCTTTTTTTCCTGTTTCTGGAGTTCCTGAATGATAGAAGGACCCTCTGAAGTGAAGAGCTCCAGTCCTATTTTGAAAGTCCGGACGTGGGGAAGACGCTTTACCAGGTCTAAAGCCAGTTTTTTTTCCTTGACATCTAAAGCGATGATGATTTTTTGAGCGTGTTTCTTTTTCGGATCCATGCGGTTTCCTTTTCTTTCAAGAATCAATATCAAGGGTTCTTATGAGGTCTTCGACCTTTTTTATGTGGTTATCTTCACAAAAAGCATTGATTTCATCGATGATTTGGAGTGTTGCATCCGGAGAAATGAAGTTGGCTGTTCCCACCTGAACGGCTCGGGCTCCTGCAATGAGATATTCCACTGCATCACGGCCGGTCTGGATGCCGCCCATTCCAATAACCGGAATCTTGACTGCCCTGACCGCCTGATAGACCATTCTCAAGGCAATGGGCTTGATGGCAGGACCGCTGAGCCCTCCCATGATATTTCCCAGTTTTGGTTTTCTTGTCACTGCGTCGATGTCCATAGCCAGGAATGTATTCACCAGGGATAGGGCGTCAGATCCTCCTTCCTGGGCACTCAAAGCGATCTCGGAAATGTCTGTGACATTGGGAGATAATTTTGTGATCACAGGAGTCGAGCAGGAATTTTTTACCAGTTTTACGGTCTCATAAGTGTCTTCAGGATTTTGAGCCGGGCAGATCCCGCCTTTTTTAACATTTGGACAGGAGATATTCAGTTCATAAGCAGATATTTCCTCATGCTTGTCCAAATAATCGGCCACAGATGCGTATTCTTCTCTGTTTTCTCCGCAGATATTAATGATGACAGCTGTTTGAAGTCCTGTTAACTTGGGAAGAATTTCATGTGAAAACTGTTTCACTCCGATTCCTGGAAGCCCTATGGAATTGATCAGCCCGCAGGAGGTTTCAGCCAGCCTGGGAGGCGGATTCCCCTGCCGGGGAGAGAAATACAAACCTTTGACCACAAATCCACCCAGACGGTTCAAATCCAGGGCCTGAGAAAATTCGAGTCCGTATCCAAAAGTGCCGGAGGCAGCGATCACAGGATTATGGAGTTTCAGAAAGCCTAAATCAACAGAAACATCGATCATTTCATTCATCCCAAACGATCTCATGAGCCCAAAAAACAGGGCCTTCCTCACATATTTTCTGCCATTGTTTGATGTTTTCTTTTTTGATTTTTTTCACACATCCCCAGCAAGCGCCGAATCCACATCCCATGATCGATTCAAGGGATAATTCAGCAGGGATATGGTTTTTTTCAGAGATCTGAGAGACCTTTTTGAGCATTCCGTCTGGCCCGCAAGCGC
Organism: Candidatus Aminicenantota bacterium; assembly: GCA_014727835.1. Lineage (GTDB taxonomy): Bacteria > Acidobacteriota > Aminicenantia > Aminicenantales > Aminicenantaceae > WJMT01. Next base: position 36,875 of record WJMT01000041.1, read on the forward strand.
AAATCAATGAGGGGGGCTCGGAGTTCATCTCTTGTTCGAACAATTCTGTGACCAGGCCTTGAAACCCTGTTGAGCCGTCTTCAGTTGAGCAAAGAGTTTCTATGTTTTCTTTTTTGAATTTAGACAAGAGGGGAATGTCCTTTGAGGAGCGTCCTCCGTAAAAAATCCTGACCTTTGACTGGTTCTTATTCAACTCTTGTGCAAGAAAATAGAGAGGAGCGATTCCTCGGCCTCCTCCAATGAGACTCACTTTTTTTGATTCGGTTCCGTCTTCCAGGAGAAATCCGTTTCCTAAAGGACCCAGGATTTCAAGTGGGTCTCCCTTTTGCTTTTGGCTGAGCAGAGAGGTCCCGATCCCTGTCTTTTGAAAAAAGATGTCTATATGGGAACCGTTTCTCCCATGAATGCTGAAAGGGCGGCGCAGCAGGGGATACGGATCAGTGGATGTTCGGACCATAACAAATTGTCCTGGTTGGGATTCTCTGGATATGTCAGGGGCTTCCAAAGAAAGCAGGAAATAATCATCTCCCCAAATCTCTTTTCTGGTGATTTTTCCTGTGTGATTCTTTAGCATGGACAACATTCGGTAAGGTCCAACCTAAAATACCAGAATTGATTTTATTGAGCAATAAAAACTTTGACATAAATTTGGGTTTTTGAAATAATCAAAATCTTCATGATCGAATAGGGAGGAGGTTTGGATGCAAATATCACGGCGAGCCCAGGAAATTCAGGAATCTCCCATTCGAAAGCTCAAGCCTTATGCTGACCAAGCGATTTCAGAAGGAGTCCGGGTTTATTTTATCAATATTGGACAGCCTGACATCACCACACCAGAAACAGTATGGGATGCCTTTAAAAAAGGAAAAGAGGATGTCCTTGAGTACGGACCGGCTCAGGGAACATTGGATTTGAGAAAGTCCATAGCCAAATATTTCAATGCGTATGATATTCCGATCACGCATGAAAATGTGATCATCACCATCGGAGGTTCCGAAGCCATTCATTTTTCTTTTTCTGCGGTCTCAGATACAGGGGAAGAGATCCTCATTCCCGAGCCTTTTTACACCAATTATAATGGATATGCGGCTTTTGCGAATGTCAACATTGTTGCTTTGACATTAGATGTGAAAGAGGGTTTCAGACTTCCTTCTAAAAACGAAATCGAGCGCAGGATCACTCCAAAAACAAAAGCAATTTTGTTGTGTTCTCCCAATAATCCCACTGGTACGGTATACACCGCAAAAGAATTGGAAAGAGTGGTTTCTTTAGTTAAAAAACATGATTTGTTTTTGATCGCCGATGAAGTGTACAAAGAATTTGTGTATGACGGAAACAGACATAAAAGTGTCTTGGAGTTTGAAAGGATCAAAGAAAGGGTCATAGTTGTGGACAGCATCTCCAAGCGTTTCAGCTGCTGTGGAGCGAGAATCGGGGCTGTGATCACCCGAAATCCGGACGTCTACAATGGGATTCTGAAATTTGCTCAGGCCCGGTTGTGCCCCCCAACCCTAGAGCAGAAAGCTGCGCTGGCTGCGTATCAAATGGGAGTCGATTATTTCGAACCAGTGAGAAAGGAGTACCAGAAGAGAAGAGATATTTTGTATGAGGGATTAAAGGATATTCCGGGCATTGTGATGCACAAACCCCAGGGAGCCTTCTACATTATTGTCCGGCTTCCTATCAAAGATTGTGAGCATTTTGTGCGGTGGATGTTGACAGATTTCAGGTTTGAGAACGAAACGGTCATGGTGGCTCCGGCTCAAGGTTTTTATCGGACGCCTGGAAAGGGAAAGGATGAGATCCGAATCGCTTACGTACTCAAAGAAGAGAATCTGAAGAGGGCCATTCATGTCTTTAAAGCAGGCCTTGAAAAGTACATGTCCTTGTTTTAGCCATTCTTTTCCATTTTGATGAATCGTTCAAGCGAAACATTTGACCTGGGATTCAGACTGCTTTAAAATAATAACCTGCTGCTTGTTATCCCAGAATTTTGTGCTGTGGGAATTTGAGTGCCTGCAGAAAAAAAACAAAGGATAAAAAAATCTTGTTGTTCGTTAAAATTGAAATCAGTATAACGCACCTGGAGTGTATGATGAGTTGATCTTATCAGAAAAGGAGGACAAATTGACAAAAAAATATGTGTATTATTTTGAAAAGAACAATGCAGAAGGCAATAGAGACATGAAAGCACTGCTTGGCGGAAAAGGAGCCAACTTGGCAGAAATGGCAGGCATCGGGCTTCCTGTTCCTCCAGGATTTACAGTCACTACAGATGTGTGCAGCTTGTTTTTGGAAAAAGGCAAGCAGCTCACTGAAGAGGTCAAAGATGAAATAATCAAAAACTTAACAAGGCTTGAGGAAACAGCAGGCCAACAATTCGGACAGAAAGAAAACCCATTGTTGGTATCGGTCCGTTCAGGGGCCAAATTTTCCATGCCCGGAATGATGGACACCATCCTGAATCTGGGGCTGAATGATGAAACCGTGGAGGGATTGGCCCAGAAAAGCAATGACAGGAGATTTGCTTTAGACTGCTATCGACGCCTGATCCAGATGTTCGGTGATGTGGTTTTGGAGATCCCCAAAAAAAAGTTCGAGCAGATATTGAAAGAACAGAAAAAAGAGCAGGATATCAAAATCGATTCCCAGCTACCGGAAGACACCTTGGGAAAAATACTGGATGAGTACAAGAAAATCATCAAAGATCATACAGGAAATGAATTTCCCCAGGATGTCAAGGAACAATTGTTTCTGGCCATATCAGCGGTGTTCAGCTCTTGGGACAATCCGCGGGCTGTGACTTACAGGAATCTCCATCATATTCCGGATGACCTCGGTACAGCTGTGAATATTCAGCTGATGGTGTTCGGCAATTTTGGAGAGACTTCTGCCACAGGAGTCGGTTTCACCAGAGATCCGGCAACAGGAGAAAAAAAGCTATATGGTGAATACCTCATCAATGCACAGGGTGAGGATGTGGTGGCTGGAGTCAGGACTCCTTCTCCATTGAATGAATTGGAACAAGACATGACAGAGGTTTTTCAACAGCTTGTTGAGGTGACCGAACATTTGGAAAAGCATTATCATAATGTTCAGGACTTTGAATTCACTATTCAGGAAAATGAGCTCTTTATGCTTCAGACCAGAGACGGCAAAAGAACAGGACAGGCTGCTGTGAAGATAGCTGTGGACTTGGTGGAAGAAGGAATCGCCACCAAAGAAGAGGCCTTGATGATGGTGGAGCCTGATGCGTTGGATCAGCTTCTTCATCCTGTTTTTGATCCCAAAGAAAAGGAAAAACACGAGGTGCTAGCTAAAGGCCTGGCCGCATCGCCGGGAGCAGCTGCAGGACAGGTGGTGTTTTCTTCGGATGATGCTGTGGAATGGGAATCAAAAGGAAAAAAAGTGATTTTGGTCCGGGAGGAAACATCTCCGGATGATATACATGGAATGAGTGCTTCCCAAGGGATTCTCACAGCCACTGGAGGAATGACTTCCCATGCTGCAGTGGTGGGAAGGCAGATGGGAAAACCCGCAGTGGTGGGCTGTGGAGATATCGCTCTGGACGAAGAGGGAAAGACTTTTAAAGTGAGAAATGAAGTGGTGAAAGAGGGAGAAGCGATATCCATTGATGGGGCTACAGGTGAGCTCATAATAGGAGAAATTGAGACCAGGCCCTCAGAGATCATCCAGGTCATAAGGGGAAACAAAAAGTCTGAAGATTCGAAGCTCTATCAGTATTTCAAAAAATTTCTGAGCTGGGCAGACGATGTGAGACAGATGAATGTCAGAGCTAATGCCGATACACCGGAGGATGCCAATATGGCGTTTGCTTTTGGAGCTCAAGGTATCGGATTGACCCGAACCGAACATATGTTTTTTGAAAAAGAAAGGCTGCCCTTTATAAAAAATATGATTTTATCAGAATCCGAGAAAGACCGACGGGAGTATTTGGACAAACTGCTGCCTTTCCAGAGACAAGATTTCTATGATCTGTTCAAAGCCATGAAAGGAAACCCGGTGACCATCCGCACCTTGGACCCTCCCCTCCATGAATTTTTACCCAATAAAGAGGATCTGATGCTGGAGATTGCTGAGCTGAAGCGGTCCAAAAAGCAAAACAAAGAAGAAATCAAACAAAAAGAAAAAATATTGGAAAGAGTCAAAGCTCTCTCTGAATTCAACCCGATGCTGGGACACAGAGGCTGCCGATTGGGAGTCACTTTCCCTGAAATCATAGAGATGCAGGCTTCTGCTATTTTTGAAGCAGCTTGCCAGGTAGCGAGTGAAGGGGAGGATGTGTTTCCAGAAATCATGGTTCCTTTGATCGGTTCGGTCAACGAATTGGCAAATCAAAAAGAAATCATTGTGAATGTTGCTGAAAAATTGATCAACAAGTATGAAGTGAAGTTTGATTATACGGTGGGCACCATGATAGAGATTCCGAGAGCAGCCATCACTGCGGATCAAGTGGCTTATGAAGCTGATTTTTTCTCTTTTGGGACCAATGACTTGACACAGACCACTTTTGGCATATCCAGAGATGACGGGGCTTTGTTCATCAATCATTATCTAACTCATGGTCTTTGGAAGGATGATCCATTCACCACTGTTGATATTGAGGGAGTCGGAGAATTGATGAAGTGGGCTGTGAACAAAGGAAGAAAGACAAAACCAGATTTGAAAATCGGTATCTGTGGTGTCCATGGAGGAGATCCTCGATCCATATTCTTTTGTCACAAAATCGGGTTGAACTATGTCAGCTGTTCGGCATACCAGATCCCTATAGCCAGATTAGCGGCAGCCCAGGTGACTCTAATGGAGAAGTGAGATTCCAACTGTTTATGGAATCAACCAGAATAGGTGATGGCGGTTCTTAAAAATATCATCAAGCGTTTCCAAAAGGATAAGTTTCCTTTCCAATTTGTTTACAGCGATTCTTACTGTTTGGGGGACCTTAAAAATCATGTTTTTCCCGTGGAAAAATACAGATTGGTGTATGAAAAACTGTTGGCAATCGGAGCAGAGAAAAAGAATTTTATTGAGCCCTTTGTTCCTGCGGAGAAAGATCTTCTAAGGGTGCACTCCTCTAAATACATCAAAAAGATCAAATCAGGCCGGCTGTCATCTTCAGAACTGATGGCCCTTGAACTCCCTTTTTCTAAGCAGGCCATGAATTTTTTTTTTCTGACTGCCGGCGGCACCATCCGCGCTTCTGAAGCAGCGCTGAGAGACGGATTGTGTGTTCACATTGGGGGAGGATTTCATCATGCCTTCTCAGATCATGGAGAAGGTTTTTGTGTCTTGAATGATGTGGCGATAGCTTTGGAAAAGATGATGGCAGAGAAGAAAATCAAGAAAGCCATGGTAGTGGATTGCGATGTCCATCAGGGAAACGGCACAGCTGCTATTCTTAAAGAAAAAAAGAATGTGTTTACTTTTTCCATACATCAAATGGATATCTATCCGGCAGAAAAAGCCTCCAGTTCTTTGGATGTGGGATTGTGGTCCGGAGATGGAGATGATGAATATCTGGCTGCTCTGAGTCTTCATATTCCCCGGATTTATGAACAGCACCAACCCGACTTGATTTATTACCTTGCCGGGGCAGATCCCTACCAAAAAGACAAATTGGGAGATTTGAATCTCACTCAAAAAGGGCTGGAACAAAGAGACCAGCTGGTCATTGAACAGGCCCAGAAAAGAGGATACCCTCTGGTCATTCTTTTTGCCGGGGGATATGCCCTGGATGTCCGTGATGTGGTCTCCATTCATTTGAATACCATAATGGAAGCGCGAAAAAACCACAAACGTTGGAGAAAGAAAGGAGTTTTAGGAATCCTGAAGTAACACATGAGCGAAGACTTTGGCGTCTCCAATCATGTTATCGATCACACAATACTCATCAGGCTGGTGAGCGGTTTCCTCGATTTTAGACCAGCAGGCTGCTTGATAGTGGGCTTTGCGCAAAAAGGAAGCAGCTGTTCTCACCCCGATCCCCACTGGTTTTGCTTTTTCTCCGTAGATGTCTTTGACGGCTTTTTTCAAACTCAGCACCACCGGAGCGTCAGGCTGGGTTTGGGGACTGGTTGATTCTTTTTGAACGTCCTCTAAAATGATGTTGACGTGGAATTTTTTTTCAATTTTTTGAGCTGTTTTCTTTATTTCTTTTTTGACTCTTTCAATACTGTGTTTGGGGATGAGACGGCAGTCCATAAAGAAAATATCTTCTCCGGGAATGGTGTTAATATTGGGCACATTGGCCTCTTTTTTGGTGGGTTCAAAAGTGGAAATAGGGGGAGAAAATATGGAGTCCTTTTCTGGGAATCTCTGATACAGTTTGCTGAGTTCTGTGATCAAATAGGAAGCGGCTTCTAAGCTGTTGATCCCTTTTTCTGGTGTGGAGCCTTGGGTCTGCTTTCCTACTGTCTTCACCTTGATCCAGTAAATGCTTTTTTCAGCGATCTCTATCATGGTCCCGTATTTGTTTCCCACTCCAGGGACAATGATCAGGTCCTGTTTGTGGAAGGGATTGGATTTTTTCAGAATGAATTCGATTCCTTTCTCATTTCCCGTTTCCTCGTCAGATACAAACATCAATCCCACATCGTATTTGGGCTTGATCCCTCTGTTTTGGAATGCTTTCAAGGCATATATGGAGGCGATCAAGTCCTGCTGATTGTCTTCCACTCCTCTGCCGTATATTTTTCCAGCCTCAACATATCCTTTAAAAGGATTTCCTTTCCACAGAGCGGGTTCACCAGGGGGAACCACATCCATATGAGTCAGGATCCAGATTGTTTTTTTTGAACTCTTTCCCTTATATGTGGCCATGATGTTGGGTCTGTATCCATAGGAGGCATCGATATCAGGAGCTTTGATCAACTGTGTGCTTTCAAAGTCTATGTCTTGAAGAAGATCTAAGATCAGCTCTGCTTTTTTGGCTTCCCCTTGCCCGCCGTTGATAGGAGCAATGGCAGGAACAGAACAGAGCTTTATCTGCATGTCAACCATCTCATTGCGGTATCGATCAATTCTTTGAGTGATCTTTTCCAGTTCTGTCATGGCAAACTCCGGGGAAGCAAATGATAACACCCCTTTCTTGAAGAAGCAAGACAGGTTGAGGGATTCTTTTGCTGGATGGATTATGACCGGCTTGACATTTGACACGATAGAGACTACATTGAGCCAAAATGAAGATAGGAATTGACTTGAGGCCGTTTCTGAGATTTGAGACCGGCGTGGGAACTTACATCAAAAATCTGCTTTTTTCTCTTTCCAGCATTGATATGAAGAACGACTACTATCTTTTCTCATCTTCCTTCAAGCAGAGATTTTCACCTTCCAAGATTCCATTTTTGAACAAAATGCATTTCCGGGATTACCATTATCCTGTGAAATTGTTGAATTTTCTTTGGTACCGGCAGGGTTGGCCGCCTCTTGATTTTTTTTTCAAAACCAGACTTGACCTGACTCACTCTCCCACACCGCTGATTTGCCCCACTAAGGGGAAGGCCATTATAACTGTTCACGATTTGTTTTTTATGGATTTTCCATATAAGGCCAATCCCGAAGCCCGGAGATTTTTTTATAAGAACATACACAAATCTCTCCAGGATTCCGACGGAATCATTGTGGTCTCCCATTTCATAAAGAATCAGCTTCTCGAAAAATTCAAGCTTCCTAAGGAAAAGATCAAGGTTATTTATCATGGAGTGGATTCTGGATTCAGTTCTGATATATCATTAGAGGAGATCAATAATTTCAGAGAGTCTCATTCTTTACCTTCCAGACTCATTGTGTTTGTGGGAGCTATGGATCCGAGGAAAAATCTATTGAACCTGATTCAGGCCTTTCAAATCGTTCATAGCAAAGAACCGGAAGTCTCCTTGGTGATCGCCGGCAAAAAAGGGCAGGATTATTTGGCTTTGAAAAAAAAGATCCACAAAAGCAGCTTGGATGAAAACGTGAAGATATTGGATTATCTGTCTCTCAGGGATTTGAAGCGGTTGTATAGAGCGGGCACACTCTTTGTTTTTCCTTCTTATTGTGAAGGCTTTGGGCTTCCTCTTCTTGAGGCCATGGTGAGTGAGATGCCGGTGGTGGCTTCCAACAGGACCGCACTTCCTGAAATAGCGGGAAGTGCGGCTCTTTATTTTGATCCTGAGCAGCCTGAAGATATGGCTTCAGCCATTCTGAAGCTCCTATGGGATAGTGATCTAAGGAACAAATACATTGGTATGGGAAGAGAAAGGGTTCGACAGTTCAGCTGGGAAAGCACTGCCAAAAGCACCTTGAACTTCTACCAGCATGTGGCTCAACAGAAGTGAAGCAAAGAGGGAATAAAGGTCAGAAATAAGATTGAAAGTAGCTGTTGATTGTTATGAAGTGACAGGACAATCAAAGGGTGTGGGAAGAGTGATCCAAAACCTCCTTCTTTCTTTATGCCAGGAAGAAAAAGAACATATTTTTTTGGCGTATTCCCGGGAGAAAAACAAAGAATTTTCCAAATGCCCCAACATCAAGCAGTCCTGTTTTCCCAGGGACAAAGGATATTTCAGATGGCAGAACGGCCCTTTGTCAAAGGAATTGAAAAAAGAAAAGCCTGACCTTTTCATTGCTCCCAACTACACGCTTCCTCTTTTTATCAGATCAAAGTCCATCCTTTTTGAACATGATGTCTCTTTTGCCTCTCACCCAGAGTGGTATTCGAAAAAAGAAGTGCTGAAAAGAAAATATTTGGTGAAAAGGAGTCTCCAGAAGGCTTCACTGGTCATCACTTTATCAGAATTCTCCAAGCATGAAATCACTTCTCATTTTTTGGTGTCTCCTGAAACAATCAAAGTGATGCATCTGGGAGTGGAAAACAAATTCAGAGCCGCTGAAAGCACAGAGGTTTTGTCCTGGAAACGCAGAAACGGATTGGAAGGGAAGCAGATCGTGGGATATCTCGGGTCCCTCTTCAACCGGAGAAACATCCCTCTCCTGGTTGAATCAGTAAGGCTTCTAAGAAGAGAATTTCCAGATGTGGTCCTCTCTATTGTGGGGGAAGACCTGAGTTATCCTCCGCAATCTCTGAATCAGATCCTAGAGGAGAAATGGATTTTTTGGGAAAAGAGAATCCCTGAGTCTGAACTCCCCCTCTACTTATCTTCACTGGACGTGTTTGCCTATCTGTCTGAATATGAAGGCTTTGGCCTTCCTCCTCTTGAAGCTTTGGCTTGTGGAACGGTCCCTGTTCTGTTCAAGAAGGGGGCTTTAGAGGAGGTCTACTCTGGGATTTCCGTGATGGTGGATCGATTGGAAACAGACCTTGTTAAGAAAGCCTTGAGAAAAGCACTGATGGATCAAAGCAGAGTCGATTCCATAATGAACCGGTTTGAATTGGAAAAAGACCATTTTTCCTGGAAACGGGTTGCTCGAGAGTTCAAAACTTATATGCAAGAGGTCGCCTGTGAAGACTAATCCCAGCACAGAACTGCCCACTCCCAAAGGTGACAGAGACCTCTCTGTCATCCTGGTTAATTATAACGGAAAAGACATCATTGAAAGATGTTTGGATTCGATCCTGGAAAATGTTCAGGAAATCAATCATGAAGTCATTGTGGTGGACAATCATTCCACTGATGGCAGTGAGGCACTCATACAGAACAATTATTCTCAAATCCGTTTGTTGTGCAATTCAGATAATCTGGGTTTCTCAAAAGCCAACAACCAAGGTATTAAAGCCAGCCAAGGACATTACATACTCATACTAAACACAGATACTTATGTGCCCTCCCATTCCATCAAGGCGCTTTTAAAATTGATGAAACAAAATTCTGAAGTGGGAGCTGTGGGCCCGGCACTACTCAGAGGAGAACAGGATTATCAGATCTCGTTTGGAGGAAAGGTCAGCTTTTTTTCCGAATGTGCCAAAAAACTTTTCTTAAATCATTATTACAGACTTAAGCTCAGGAAAGACCTTTCAGAAAGAGATGTCACTTGGCTGAGCGGTGCCTGCTTAATGACCCGGAGAGACATCCTGGAATCCGTGGGGATGTTTGATGAACGATTTTTTTTGTATTTTGAAGATATAGACCTGTGCATGAGAATCAAGGAACAGGGATGGAGATTGGTGTATTTTCCGGCTGCTAAGATCTTTCACAGAGGAGGAGCAAGCACGGAACTGAACAAACTGGACAGCCGGTATCATTATAGAAAGAGCCAGATCTATTTCTATTCAAAGCACAGCAGTTCATTATCTTGTGTTTTTCTCAAATTGTATTTGAGCGTCCACTTTGTTTTGGGCGTCTTTCAGGGGATTTTGGGAAAGAAAGATGACCTGAAAAGAAGGATTCGGTTTTTTAGATTATTGGGTTTCAAAGGATGAGAACAATAAAAGTCTTGGAGGTCATTGATAAGACCTTTCTTGGAGGGGGGCAGAAAAACCTTATCAGTTTGGTTGAAAACCTGGATAAAGAAACATTCGATGTCTCTGTTTGTTCCAATCCCAAGGGCCGTTTAGTGAATAAACTAGAGATAAAAAATATCCGTCATTTCCCAGTTTTTATGAGCAAGCGCTTCAGCCTAAAGCCGGTAAGAGAGATCCAAGAAGTGCTGAGGAGAAACAAGATAGATATTATCCACACTCATGGAGGAATAGCTGGTTTTTATGGAAGATGGGCTGCCCGCAGATTCAAACACTGCGCGGTTGTCCATACTTTGCATGGGATCCATTACCTCAATTATAGAAATGCACTGCTCAAGTCAATGTATGTGTGGATCGAGCGGATTTTTTCAAAATTCACGCATGCAGTGATATTTGTCTCCCATGCTGATAAAAACAAAGGAGTGAAATACAAGCTGGCATCAAAGGAGAAAAGCAAACTCATAGAGAACGGGATTGATTTTACAGGAATTCCCCAAACAAAAAGCAAAACAAAGAATTCAGAAAGGAAAAACAGCGTTCCTGTTATTGGAACTGTGGCCAGACTGCATAGGCAGAAAAACATCTCATTGCTGCTCCAGGCAGGTGCCCGGATCAAAAATCAGTGTCCTGAGTTGAAAGTGTATGTGGTGGGGGATGGCCCTCTTCGGAAAAAATTAGAAAAGCAAAACAAAAAACTCGGGACTCAAGAGGTCATCAGTTTTCTCGGGGAAAGAGAGGATGCAAGAAGGATCATGTCTGAATTTGACATCTTTGTGCTTCCTTCTTTATGGGAAGGGCTTCCCTATGTTTTATTGGAGGCGGCTGCTCTTAAGAAACCTGTTATAGGAACCCATGTGGATGGAATCAAAGAGATGATCACACATGAAAAAACAGGACTCCTCGTATCTCCTGAAAAATCCGACGAATTGGCTGAGGCGGTCCTGAGACTGGTGAACGATAGAAAGCAAGCTGAAAAATTAGGGGCTGCCTTTTACCAGAGTGCCCAAAGAAAATATTCCATCTCCCGGATGGTGGGTAAAGTCCAGGATCTGTATGTTGATTTGTTCCGCGGAAGGTATGCGGGTCCAGCTCGAGAAATGACATTCAGCAAGAGGCGTTGACAATCAGCCCCCCCCTTCCTATAATCAATTCCAATGGATAATGTCAAAGTCGCACTGGTTCATGACTGGCTCACTGGAAGAAGAGGAGGAGAAAAAGTTTTAGAGGTCCTCTCTGAATTGTTCCCGGACGCTTCTCTATTCACTCTGGTTCATTTTCCGGGAACCCAGATCAAAGAACTTGAACAAAAACAGATCATCACCAGTTTTATCCAGAAAATGCCTTTTCTCAAAACAAAATACAGATCCTATCTCCCCTTATATCCCATTGCTTCCGAGCTTTTTGACCTCCAGGATTATGACTTGATCATATCCAGTTCGCACTGTGTGGCTAAAGGAATTATACCCAGACCTGATGCCCTTCATATCAGTTATGTTCATTCTCCCATGAGATATGCCTGGAATCAGTATTTTTCTTATTTTTCAGCTCATAGACTGAATGTTTTTTCCAGATTGTTGATTCCTCCCATCATGCATTGGTTGCGAATCTGGGATGAATCTTCTTCACAGAGAGTGGATCACTTCATTGCCAATTCAAAGACAGTGGCCCAGAGAATCCGAAAGTATTACGGCAGGAATTCTGATGTGATCAATCCCCCTGTCAACACGGATTTTTTCCAACCCGGCTCTCAGACCAAAGATTACTATCTGATTGTTTCAGCTCTGGTTCCTTACAAAAGAATTGACCTTGCTGTGGAAGCATTCAACCGGACCGGAGATATCCTTTATATTGTGGGAACAGGACCGGATAGAAAAAAATTGAAAAAAAAAGCCCGGGACAACATTCATTTTTTGGGGAAAGTTTCTGCCGAAGATCTTCTGAGAGTTTACCAGCAGGCCAAAGCGCTGATCATACCCGGGGAAGAGGACTTTGGGATCAATTCACTTGAAGCTCAGTCATGTGGAGTTCCAGTTATTGCTTTTGGTCGGGGAGGAGCTACAGAAACCGTTATTCCCGGATCAACCGGGTTGTTTTTCAGACAATTGAATGTGAAAAGCCTGATGAGTGCTCTTGACAAGTTCAAGAAGTTGACATTTAATAAAACGGAGATAAGAAAAAACACTATCGGATATTCCAGGGTGAGATTTAAAAAGAGGATTTCTTCCTTCATCCAAGAGAAATGGAATGATCACCGAGAAAAAAACAAATCATGATAAAAAAGCATAGAACCAGATTGATTGGCCTTTTTGTTTTCAGTGATATCATAGGAATTCTTATCTCATATTTTTATTCTTACGGATTCCGTTTTTATGGATATATCATCCCTGTCAATCCCATAAAGGGAATTCCGCCCATTAAATCCTATATTTTCATTTTCCCTTTATTTCTCATCATCCATATGGGCATATTTTTTGTTCAGGGATTTTACAGGACTCGCCTGAAAAGAACCGGGGTGGAAGATTTTTTCATGATCACGCTCAATACAGTGTTTACTGTCATTGTGGTGATGGGCTTTTTGAATTATCTCAATGCCTACAGTCAGGGGCCGGCTCCTCTGTTTCGGATCGATTTCAAATTGTCCCATGGTTTTCTGGGAGTCTATGTCATCAGTGTCATCTTTGTTCTGTCTTTTTTGAGAAACCAGATTTACTATTTCATGAAAAGACGCTATGCCAGAGGATTGGACCTCCAGAGCGTATTGATTGTTGGAGCAGGAAAGATGGGGCAGACAATTGCCGAAAAATTGTCTGAATACAAGGACCTGGGTTTTATAGTGAAAGGATTTCTGGATGATGAACGGAAAAAGGGAGAGTTCATTCCTGTAGGAGAAGGGATCGAGGTTTTGGGATCGGTCAAGGACTTGGAGGAGGTGATCCAAGAAAGGGGCATCTCTGATGTGTATGTGGCGCTTGATTTGAACAATTATCCTAAAATCTTGGATATATTGAAAAGCATCGACAAATACATGGTCAAAGTGAGGTTGATACCAGACCTGTTCCAACTCTTGACTCTCAAAGCAAGAATCGAAGATTTGGATGGATTTCCGGTTATCAGCATTGATGAGCCGCCTATGAGAGGTGTGATGCTGTTTGCTAAAAGGGCTATTGATGTGCTGGTATCCTTTGTTTTATTGATTGCATTGACTCCTGTATTCGTGATAATCGCCATTCTGATCAAATTGGATTCCAGGGGGCCCATCCTGTATCATCAGGAAAGAGTGGGCCTGGATGGAAAAAAATTTGTGATGCATAAGTTTAGAACCATGGTCTCAGGAGCAGAGAAAAAAACAGGCCCTGTCATGTGCCGGCCTGATGATCCCAGAGTCACTCGTATTGGAAAACATTTGAGAAAATTCAGTTTGGATGAACTGCCTCAAATCCTCAATGTCCTGTTGGGAGAGATGAGTCTCATTGGGCCCAGACCTGAAAGAGAGGTCTTCGTGGAAAATTTCAGGGAAAAAATGCCCAAGTATATGTTGAGGCACAAAGTCAAAGCAGGAATCACCGGATGGGCACAAGTTCATGGGTTGAGACAGAATACAGATTATGACAAACGGCTTGAATATGACTTTTATTATATTCAGAATTGGTCGCTTCTTCTGGATATGAAAATATTTTGGAAGACAATACAAAGGGGATTTATAGATAAAAGAGCTTGAAAAACGAGCGGTTTTATTCCAGGCTTGTGTTTTGAGCTCTGGATTTGCTTTGGTGGATCCATTTGATTCCAATGTAAGTGTAATGGATCCCGGAGATGAGAGTTGTCACCAGAGTCAATACAAACAAAAGGTAGAGATATGCTGTTTCCAGCTGGATCAGATTAAAGAAAAGCACAACTAATGGAACAGCCATCTGAAAAACAGTGCTGGTTTTTCCGGAAAAAGTGGGAGGAAAATTTTTCCGACCTAAGGTTTTAAAAGCCGCCAGAGCACCCAGGACAATGTAGATGTCCCGTCCGATCACAGCTAGGGTCAACCAGAGGGGGATGACATTTGGAGTATTGAGGGAAGGGATGGAAAGAGCAACATATGATACGGTCATTAAAATTTTATCTCCGATGGGATCGAGCAGTGCACCGAGGTTTGATTTTTGATTGAAGATCCTTGCCACGGCTCCGTCAAAAAAGTCAGTGGAAATCGCGATGATGAAGATAAGGAAAGCTTCGCGTGTTTTCCCAGCCAGGATAAAGTAGAGGAAAAAAGGACTTAAAACCAAGCGAAAAAAGGATATGATATTGGGGGCGGTGATGATGGCGTGTTCTTTTTTGTTTTTCACTTTATTTTATCAGGGAGAGCAAAGTATTGACAGCTTTGAGTGCATCCTGGCCTGATACAGGATTTTCAGGATTGAAATTTCCTCCCATAGAGGTGTTGAGGATTCCATATGATAGTGCCATGATGATAGGCCTGTAGTAAAAATTATTCGGCGATACATCTGGGAGCTGTATGGATTGCGGGGGGATCTGTTGAATCAGAGAGTATCCGTTTTGCTTGAGGTGATTGATGAGCCGGAAGATGATTTCAGCTAACTGGGCTCGGGTCACTATGTTTTTGGGTTTGAATGTGTGGTTGGGATAGATATCCAGTATTTCCATGGAAGTCAGCTTGAGGATGTATTCGGAAGCCCAGGATGTTGAAATGTCTATGATTATAGGAGGCTCTGCACGCGTATCTGGCAGGTATTTCTGGAACTTCACTCCAATAAGGGCGGCCATGTCTTCATTGGTTGCCGTCTCACGGGAAGGAATGGAGTCATATTGGCTGGGAAGCTCAAAAATCCCTAATCTGTTTTTCAACTGTTGGATGCGGTTTTCGATTTCTTGGTCTTCTGGACTTAATTTTTTCAAATCTTTATAGGCTTCCAGGCTTCTCTTGAATTCTTCTTTGCGGAATAATGCATCAGCATATAATTTGAGGGCCTCTTTGTTTTCTGGCTTCTGGGACAGCAAAGTTTTGAGATGAATGAGAGCATTATCATATTTTCCCTCTTTGAGGTATAAATCGGCAAGTGCTGAGTGGGCTTCTTCTGAGTCAGGAGAATAATAAAGAGCTTTGAGATAAGCTCTTTCGCTGGCCTGAGTATTTCCCTGGTTCAGGTGGTCTTTGGCCTCCTGGAGGGTATCCATGGTTTTTTGTGTTTTGATTTGTTCGTATCTGGATTTGGCCCATGTTTGATTGGGTTCCCTTTTCAGGACTTCCCTGTATTGGATAAAAGCGAGTTCATCTCTCTGTGTTTTCTGGTAGAGCTGGGCAAGGCCCAGATGTGTGAGAGCAATGTCCGGGCCTTGCTGGAGAGCTGTTTTGAAATATTGTTCGGCTCGCTGGAAATCATTGAGCAGAAAATAGGCATAGGCTGTAATGGTGTAATAAAAGGGATTTTCCGGGCTGACTTTTGAGACCTGGTTCAAAGCCCTTCGTCCGTCTCCTCTTTTGATGTCATTCCAGGCTTCTTCAATAACAATCCGTTCATCGAGAGAAAGTTCTGATATTTTTGACTGGGGCAGTGTTCCAGTGGAGATTTGGGGGCTGGGGATTTGTTCTATGCGACAGGACCAAATCAATAACAGAGCTAATAATGAGATTAATATTATTTTTTTCATTACTTTTGATCTCCTTTTTGTATAAAAGGTAAAAAATTCATCATTTTTTTGGGTTCAGCTAATATTTTCAAAAAAAAGCAGTCACGATGTTCTCTCTTTTTTAGCACAATTGACCATTTAGGGAAAGAATGAATTAAATTTTTTTTGGATTTTGGGAGGCGAAGCTCAAATGTCTGGAGGTCTTTGAAGATAATGGAGCTGATTTTTTCTTTCAGGCTATTGATTCCCAGGCCTTGTTTGGCAGAAATATAGGCAGAGTCTGAGTTCGATTCCCTATTTTTGGCCAGCAGTTCCTGTTTGTTATTAAGAAGATCGATCTTGTTATACACTTTGATCACAGGGATATCCTGTACACCGATTTCAGCCAAAGTTTTTTCCACTGCAGTGATTTGTGAAGTCAAATACTCTGACGTGAAATCGATCACATGACAGATGCAGTCGGCTTGGTTCACTTCTTCCAGGGTCGCTTGAAAGGCGGTCTTCAGTTCAGATGGAAGATTTCGTATAAAACCGACAGTGTCGCTTAGAAAAAAGAAGCTCCCATCCGAAAGATTCACCCGTCGGATGACGGGATCAAGGGTGGCAAAGAGCTGTCTGGATACAAATTTGTTCTCATGAGTCAAAAGATTGAATAAGGTGGATTTTCCTGCGTTGGTGTATCCCACAATAGATGTGACAGGAATCGGTCCTTTGGACCGTCTTTGTCTTTGATTCCGCCTGCGCTTTTGGATTTTTCTGATATCATTGTTTATCTTGGCAATTCTGTCTTGAATCCGGCGGCGGTCTTCTTCTAATTTTTTTTCTCCGGGGCCTCTTGTTCCGATTCCTCCCCCCAATCGGGAAAGCGCTGTCCCTTTTCCCGTCAGCCGGGGCAGCATGTAATTGAGCTGCGCGAGTTCGACCTGGAGTTTTCCTTCATTGCTGTGTGCCCGCTGCGCGAATATATCAAGAATGAGCTGAGTGCGGTCAATGACTTTGCACTGGATTTTTTCCTCCAGAGCATGTTGCTGGACAGGAGATAAAGCTTGGTCAAAGACAATGAGATTGGCATTCAGTTGGTCCTTGAGTTTTTTGAGTTCTTCGGCCTTGCCTTCTCCTATAAAGAATTTGGGATTGATTTGGGGCTTGTGCTGTCTTTGTTTTTTGATGGTTTGAGCTCCGGCTGCTTTGACCAGTCCGCTGAGTTCTTTGAGAGATTCCTCAGATTTTGTTTTTTCCTTTTTGTTTTTGGATAAATTGATGATTATTGCTTTTTCCATTTTTTGAGTCTGTCTGATATGTATTGTTTTATGCTTTTATAGTCATAGGGAGAGAACCATTTGATCCCTTCCATTTTGTTGAACCAAGTGATTTGGCGTTTGGCATAATGGCGGGTGGATTTTTTAGTGGATCGGATGGCTTGTTTGAGTGTGATCTCATTGTTTAAAAATTTGAGGATGTGTTTGTAGCCGATGGCTCTGAATGGAGGAGAATCTTCTTTGACTCCCGATTCCAGCAGGGCTTGGACTTCTTTAACCATCCCTTTTTCAAACATTCTGTCAACTCTGTTTTCGATCCTTTGATAGAGACTCTTCCTGTCTGTGATGAGTCCGATTTTGATCACATCAAAATCTTCAACAAAAGATGTGGTGTTGAGAAAATGTTCGGACAGCGGTTTTTTGGTGGCACGGTACACTTCAAGTGCTCTGATAATCCGCAGTCGATCATTTTTGCCTATTTTATCATGATATTCGGGATCAACTTTTTTGAGCTCCCTCCTGAGTTTTTCAAGTCCGAATTCATCCGCTTCTTTCTCAAGCTGGCTTCGCTGAGTATGGTGGGTTTCTTTTTCTGGATACAAGCCATTCAAAAGCGCTTTGAGATAAAGACCTGTCCCTCCGGTTATTATGGGAAGTTTTTTTCGTTTTTGGATTGATTGAATGGCCTCCAGGCTTTTTTTTACAAAATCCGCAGCTGTGAATTG
This sequence comes from Candidatus Aminicenantota bacterium, assembly GCA_014727835.1. Classification (GTDB taxonomy): domain Bacteria; phylum Acidobacteriota; class Aminicenantia; order Aminicenantales; family Aminicenantaceae; genus WJMT01. The sequence continues at coordinate 54,910 of WJMT01000041.1, forward strand.
AGTGGAAGGCTTGATAATGCTTATCAGATGATGGGGAATATTTTCCCTGTTTTCAGGAGGGATTTTATCTGTACCGATGTCAAAACCTTGATAGACCTGCATGGAATCACAGTTGATGATCTCAGCGTTGAAATCACGGGCGCACTTCAAGGCTGTGGCGCTTTTTCCCACACAAGTGGGCCCGAGAATGACCAGAAGGTTTTTATCTTTAAATTCCAATTTTTACCATAAGCCCTATTGCCAAAACTGTCACAAGTATCAAAAGACCTATGATTTGGTTTTTTTTGAATTCCATTTGCCGATATTTTTTAAGTTTTTTGTGATTCTTGACTCGTGATCATCTCCCAGAGTTTTTTTAACAGCCAAGACTTCTGCAGCCAGGATCTCATTGAGGGCATTCAGAAACAGCTTTAATTTGATTTCTCCGGGAAGTCCGGGATTTGTGGAAGGAGTGGAACTGATATGGACGGTTCCGTCCTGTGAAAGGCGGATGTTCTGGAGCTGGGGAGGGAGGTGCGGTTTGATGTCTTTGATGCATTTTTCAAGAACACTCAGGGCAACAGGGCCGATTTCTTTGGATATGTATTTGAAAATGCAAACACATTTTTGATTGAATGAATCGAGCAGCCGGTTGAGTTCGACTTTGGATAATTCCTGTGTGAGATGATTCAGTGCTTTGTGAGGGGGACCTGCGATCCTTAGACATGAAAAAAGATAAATCAGACGATTGACCTCATTTTGTCCTATTTCAGAGTGCTGATACAGCTGGTCTCGTTTCATTTTATCTCCGATGAGATTCAAAAGATATTTTTCGTTGGGATTCAGTTCTTTATTCAGAAACGATTTGTTGGGATATTGATGGATGTATTGGTCTTGAGCAGGAAGTTGCGAATCGATGATTTTCTGGTTTTTCATTTGATAAATACCTTTTTTTATGACCTTGATGGTTGAGACTGAGGCTAGGATTTCTGACTCGTTGAGTTCCTGGGTAGGATCAAAGAAAAATTCAGCTTCTTGTTGGTCAAACAGAGGAAACAGGTCAAAGGCCATAAACGTTTTCAGAAAGCTCCATAATTTTAAGGAAGACAGGGCATTGAGCTCAGTTATGGATTTGAACAGGGAAATTTGTTTAGACTGGGCTAATTTCTCACATTTTTTGATACTTGTTGAGGAGATTTTTTTTTCATCATGCAGAAATTTAGCAAAGCTCCTTTGATCCCAGGAAGAAGCAAAAGCTGTGACATCTCCGTTAAAGAAATCTATTTTTTTGGGATGTTTCTGTGTTTTGATTTCAAGGCGGCCTGTTCGTTTCGAATTCCAGATCCGGTAAAGCACATAGGGAAAAGGGTTATCTGAAAGATTTCCATTCAGCCAAAGTTTTTCCATAGCTATACTTTATAAATGAATGGAAATGATGTCAAACAGTTCAACTCCGGAGGATCTGGAATGTCATCCCATAAAACTCAGGCTCAGCACGCCTATGCCGATGTTTAACAGGCTTTTGAGGAGCCAAAATCCGTATGATATGAACAATGCTTTTTTGAGCTTGATGTTGAAAACAGAAGAAAGGCCGTAACTCAAAACCCCAAACATCCACAGCTGAAAAAAATCGATTTGGCTTAGCACCACAAATTCGAGAGACAGGGCTTCGAGTTTTGGAAACAATAATGCCATGCTTGTGGTGGTTCCCATATAGGATTTGCTGGTGATGATCATAAGGAGTCTGACTCCAGCTCCGAGAATTTTGTCAATCAAGCTGGCATGAAGAAATGTGGAAAAGATTTGAGCATATCTTCCTTCAGTGGAAGTCAGGCGTCCTAAAACCATAATGACAGCAGCAGATAATAAAAAACCCAGCAGAACAACAAGAGGGGTGAATACAAATGATTGGAGCAGGACCTGGATTTTGGAGGGATTTTGCATCCTGTCCAGCATTTGATTGAACCGCTCTTCTCCGATTCTTTCTTTCAGCTCCAGATTGTTTTTAAAGGTGTTGATGCTGTCCTGCTGAGAATAAGGCTGAACAAAAATGGTGAAAAGGGATGCGGCGATCAGCACGACAATGAGAACATCTTTCCAGGGAGCGTTTTTGGCTACAGAAGCGAATGTTTCTTGGGGATTAAAGAAAACACCTTGGATTCGATTTATTAAGTTCATGAAGAATCACCTCTTTTGACATCTTTTTCAATCATGCCGTCTTTTATGTGAATAACCCTTTGGGCATGCATAGCAATGTTGGGATCATGAGTCACCATGATCACTGTATTCCCCTGGGAATGAATTTTATTAAACAACTTAAGAATTTCTTGTCCGGTTTTTGAGTCGAGGTTTCCTGTGGGCTCATCAGCCAGAAGGATGGAGGGTTCATTGGAAAGAGCCCGAGCAATGGCCACTCTTTGCCTTTCCCCTCCGGATAGTTCAGAAGGACGGTGGTCTTTACGGTTGAAGATTTCAACCATTTTCAAAGCATTTTCCACTTTTTTGACTCTTGATTTTTTGTTTTCTCCCTTGTAAATCAGGGGAAGCTCCACATTATGGAAAGCAGTGGCTCTGGACAACAGGTTGAATACTTGAAAGACAAAGCCGATCTCTTGATTTCTGATAAAGGCAAGTTCGTTATCATCCATAGAGCTGACCAGTTTGTTTTTCAAATAATATTTTCCTTTGGAGGGAGTGTCCAAACATCCGAGTATATTCATAATGGTTGATTTTCCTGAGCCGGAAGGCCCCATAATAGCCAGGAATTCATTTTTTTTGACTGTGAATGTGACTCCACACAGAGCTTTGACTTCTTGTTTGCCCAGTTGATAAATTTTCCACAGGTTTTCAGCTGAAATGATGACATGGTTGTCAGTCATGAGTCATTCTCTTTCTTTTGTTCTGTTTTAACCAACATGTCATCAGAGAGCTGACGCAGGGAGCTGTAAGGTCCTACGGCCACCAGTTCATCTTGGCTGAGACCCGAAGTGATCTCGATCTTCAGCTCTCCCATGATCCCTTTTTCCACTGCACGGAACTGGGCTCGGTCATCCTTGATCACAAACACGCCTTCTTCCTGTCCTGTCTCAGAGCTTTGATTCTGTTCATTTAATTCCTTAAGCACCAGGGCGGAGATGGGAACAGTGAGGACACCGCTCTTCTCTGCAGTGATGATATCAGCGGTGGCTGAGAGACCAGGCTTTAAGTCCGGAGGTGGATTTTCCAGGGTGATAACCACTTTGAAATCTTTGGATTCTTCTGTTCCGGACAGAGATTGGAGTGCAGAGCTTCCGATCTCTGTCACACGGCCTCGAATGATCTGATCTGGGAACGCATCCACTCGGACTTCTGAATCTTGACCCAGCTGGACTCCCACCACATCTGTTTCATCCACTTCAACGTCGACTTCCATGACAGAAAGGTCAGCAATGGTCATGAGGACTGTTCCCGGATTGTTCATGGTGCCAACCAGGGCAATTTCTCCTTCCTCAACATTTAGGCTTGTGATGATCCCGTCTATCGGCGAATTGTAGACGGTCTTTTCCAAATTATCCAGAGTGCTTCTGAGAGACGCTTGGGCTTGTTTGATTTGAAAATCGATGGCCTCCAAACTGGCTTTTGATATCTCATACTGTGCCTGAGCGGATTCAAGCTCTTCTCTGGAGATCAATTTTTTTTCATACAGGCTCTGTTTTCGGTCATAGACTCTTTGGTCATTTACCAGCTTGGCTTTGGTTTTGATTTTTTCAGCTTGGAGGGAGCGGATGTAAGCTCTATCTCTATCCGCACTTGCCTCGTATTGAGTGGATTCCAGTTTAAGGAGGAAGTCGTCTTTTTTTACCTCTTGCCCCTCTTCCACTCCGATTTTTATGATTCTTCCCGCTATATGAGCGCTGATGTTCACATTTTTTTTGGGCTTGACCTCCCCGGATGCAGATATTTTGGAAGTGAGGTCCTCTTTGACGGCTTTTTCTACGGTCACATTGATGCTTTGTTCGCGTTGAGCTTGAAGATTTATGAAGATGATCAAAGCAATCAGAAGGATGACTGCACTGATTATGATGAATTTTTTTTTGCTTTTTTTGGGTTTTTTTTGTTCGTTCATTTGGTCTCTTTCTTGGACGGTTTTTATCATAATACAGTACGTGCTTTTTGGCAAAGAGTTTATACTAATCAAAAAGCAGGAGAAAAAAGAGTCAATCGAGGATTGAATGGAAGTTTCAGAATAAGGGAAAAACTTATATTGCCCTCTATAAGTATAATTGGTAATATAGCCAGGATGATCAAATGGACTTAGACAGATATTTGGAAACTGCAGTATTGGCAGCCAAAAAAGCGGGTTTGATGCTCGTCCAGAATATCGGTTCAGAGAAGGATATCTCTTTTAAAGGGGATGTGGACTTGGTCACGAATTTTGACAAACGATCTCAGGATATCATTCATCATACCATATGGGATGCCTTTCCTGAGCATGATATCATCGCAGAGGAAGGTCTCAGCAAAGACAAAGGATCAGATTTCAGATGGGTCATAGATCCTATAGACGGCACCACTAATTTTGCTCACAGGTTTCCTGTTTTCTGCATCTCTATTGCCCTTGAGAAAGAGGGCCAACCCTTAGTGGGGGCTGTGTTTGATCCTTTGCGAAATGAGCTGTTCTCAGCAAAAAAAGAGGGGGGAGCTTGTCTCAATGAAAAAGAGATCAAGGTCTCAGATATTCAAGAACTGGATAAAAGTCTTCTTGCCACAGGTTTTCCTTACGACATCCGGGAGAGCGAGATGAATAATCTGGACCATTTTTCTCGTTTTGCTGTCAGATGCCAGGCAATACGGCGGTGCGGTTCAGCAGCTCTGGACCTCTGCTATGTGGCCTGCGGACGAGTGGATGGGTTTTGGGAGCTTAAGCTGTCTCCTTGGGATACTTCGGCAGGAGCTTTGATGGTCCAGGAAGCCCAAGGGTATGTGACGGATTTTCACAACAACATTTTCCATTCAAGCAGGCATCAGGTTCTCGCCTCCAATGGAAAGATCCATACCCAGATGCTGGAGGTCCTGAAGCTGGGGAACATATAATGAAAAACAGGATTTGCGGAACAGGAGTTTTGATTTTTTTGATTTCAGGGTGTTTTTTCATCGGTCTATGGGCTTTTCAAGAGCTTGAAATTCAGAGGCCCCGGTTGGAATCCAATCGAATCTACTGGCTGGAGGTGAATGCAGACAGCCATTGGATGAGTACAGGATATGATGTTGAGAAGGGAGACATCATTGATTTCAATGCTGAGGGCACCATTTCACTTCAACAAGGAAATCCCAAAGCTTACTGTGACCCTGATGGGTACAATTTGATGACCATGCAGCAGCCAATAACCGATCAAAACCTCGGGGCACTTATTGGAAGAGTGGTTCTGCTCATTTCCATAGAAGAAGATGAGGAAACAGGTGAAGAAGTCAGAAATGAGATCATAAAGGAGTTTTATATCGGGAAGAGAAACCAGATCATGATGCCGATTGGAGGTGAACTTCAGCTCGGGATCAATGAGCTGGTGGTTGAAGACAATGAGGGATCGTTCCAAGTCAAGATGAGGTCCATAGATGAGCGGTCCTTAATTCAATAATTCTGGTTTTCACGAAGAAGTTTTTTTGGCGATGAGATCTTCGAGAAATTGGGTGTCATACGTTCCTTTTAAAAAATCCGAATTGGATAATACATTGAGTTGAAGAGGGATGTTTGTTTTGACTCCCACTAATGTGGTCATTTCCAGTGCCGTGATGGCTTTTTTTATGGCTTGTTGGCGCGTGGGGGCATGTGAGCTGACTTTGGCGATGAGAGAGTCATAGAAAGGGGGAATCGTCCATCCCTGATAAGCGGCAGAGTCGATGCGGATTCCTTCTCCTCCCGGGAAAACAAGAAATTCGATTTTTCCGGGAGAAGGAGCAAACGAATCCGGATCTTCTGCATTGATCCGGCATTCAATGCTGTGCCCTCTGAACTCTATGCCCTGGCTGATTTTTAAGTCCTGCCCAGCTGAGATTTGGATTTGTTCTTTGATCAGATCAATCCCGTAAACCATCTCAGTTATGGGGTGCTCGACCTGGACTCGAGTGTTGGCTTCCATGAAATAGAAGTTTTTCTTGCGGTCTACCAAAAATTCAAAGGTTCCCAGACTTTGGTAATCTATGAAGTCAGCTGCTGATTCCGCAGCTTTGATCATTTTCTTGCGCAGTTTGGAATCAATATATGTGGAAGGAGTTTCTTCCAGGATTTTTTGATGCTTTCTCTGTACAGAGCATTCCCTTTCTGCAAATCCTATCACATGTCCCTTGGAATCCCTGGCCACTTGAATCTCAATGTGTCTTGCATTTTCAAAGTATTTCTCTATATATAAATCCGGATTTCCAAAGGCAGAATTGGATTCGTTTTGGGCAATATTGAATTGGTTCTCCAGGCTGGGTAAAGATCGGACGATCCGCATGCCTTTCCCACCCCCACCAGCTGCTGCTTTGAGTATTATGGGGAATCCGATTTTTTTCGCTGTTTTTTCAGCCGAACTGAAGTCTTTGATGATCCCGTCTGATCCAGGAAGGATAGGAAGTTTGGCTTTTTTCATTTCCTGGCGGGCCCTGTTTTTATCTCCCATGATTCTCATGACAGAAGCAGGGGGCCCCACAAAAGCCAATCCTTCTTGTTGGCACACTTCTGGAAAACGGGGATTTTCGGCCAGAAATCCGTATCCCGGATGGATGGCATCGGTTTTGGTAATGAGTGCTGCACTGATGATATTCGGAATGTTCAAGTAACTTTCACTTGCTTTAGCTGGTCCGATGCATATTTTTTCGTCTGCCAGCGAGGCATGAAGAGAATCTTTATCTGATTCTGAAAAGACGGCAACGGTTTTGATTCCCAGTTCCTTAGCCGCCTGCATGATCCGGAGGGCGATCTCTCCCCGATTCGCAATCAGTATTTTTGAGAACATTTAAGTTTTTCTTATGGAAAACAATTTTTGCCCATACTCAACCGGTTCGCCGTTTTCAACCAAGATATCCTCAACCATCCCAGCCGCATCAGATTCGATTTCATTCATTAATTTCATAGCTTCTATGATACACAGAGTTTGATTCTGTTTGATATCCTCTCCCACTTCGATAAAAGGAGGCGAGGAGGGGTCCGGCGCTCTGTAAAAAGTGCCCACCATGGGAGATATGATATAGTGAAGGTTGTTGTCTTCTGTCTGGTGAGGGGTTGTGTCTTCCTTGTCTTTCTCCGGAGTCGTTGGTCTTGATTGGATGGATTCAGGAACGACAGTCACTTCTCTGATCTTTGGTTTGGATGGCTCCCTGCTGATTTTGATTTTGAAATCTTCCAGTTCCAGTTCGAAATCAATGAGATTCTTTTTTTCGAGCAGATCGATCAGCTTAGATATTTCTTTATAATCGATTTTTGATTTCATAGCGAATCTCCCTACAAGCCGGAATCGTTCTCTTTTTGCAGAAAATAAGTATTAAAGTAATCGCTCTGGATGCAAATGTCAAGCAGGGATGAGACAACTGAAACAGTTTGGATAGGATGAGGTTGGAACTTTTCTCGGTTGTGATATAATGAGAAACAACAATTTATCTATATCAATCATTGGTATGATTTGAGGTGACAGTGAGCCCATGTTAGAACAAATATCTGAACGGCTTCAGGATGTGATGAAATTTCTCCGCGGAGAAGGGAAAGTCACAGAAAAGAATATGCAGGAAGCCCTCAAAAGAATGAGAATGGCTTTTCTTGAAGCGGATGTCAATTACAAAGTGGTCAAGGATTTTGAGGCAAGAGTTAAGAACAAGGCCTTGGATGAAAAAGTCCTGGCGAGCCTGACTCCGGCGCAGCAGGTCATAAAGATCGTCAAAGATGAGCTGACTGCTATGCTGGGAGACAAGGAACAAAAGTTGCGGTATTCAGAGTCCCCTCCCTCTGTATTTATGCTGGTGGGGCTACAGGGTACGGGAAAGACCACAACCTGTGGAAAACTGGCCAAAAAAGAGATGGAACTCAATCACCGTCCCCTGCTGGTCTCTTTTGATTTGAAAAGACCTGCAGCCCAGGAACAGCTCAAAACCATTGCCGCGTCTCTCCATGCAGCTCATTATGAATTCTCAAAAAAGCAGTTGGCATCTCCGCACAAGGCACTCAAGCAAGTGGTGCAGTATGCAGAGAAGCAGCGCCACAATCCTCTGATTGTAGATACAGCGGGGAGACTTCACATCGATGATGAGCTGATGGATGAATTGGAGCTGGTCAAAAAGCAGTTGGACCCGGACGAAGTCATCTACATCGGAGATTCCATGACTGGTCAAGATGCTGTAAGAAGTGCTTCGGCTTTTGAGGAGCGAATCGGATTGACCTCCATCATTTTAACCAAACTGGATGGAGACACCAGAGGAGGAGCCGCTTTATCAATAACGGCAGTCACAGGAAAGCCCATTAAATTTATTGGGGTCGGAGAGAAATTTGATAAGCTGCAAGTGTTTCATCCGGACAGAATGGCATCGCGGATCATTGGGTTGGGCGATATGTTGAGTCTTATTGAAAAAGCAGAAAAAGAAACCGATGTCAAGCAAGCTGAAGAGCTCGCTGAAAAGATGAAAAGAGATGAGTTCACACTGGAAGATTTCAAAAAACAAATCGAACAGGTCAAAAAAATGGGTTCCTTATCCCAGCTTCTCAAAGGGCTTCCCACTGGAGGTGCTTTCAAAAATATCAATAAGATGAACATTGATGATAAAAAAGTCCATTATTTTGAAGCCATCATCAATTCCATGACCCCAGAAGAAAGAATCAATCCAAAAATAATTAATGGAAGCAGACGAAAGAGGATCGCTAGGGGGAGTGGAAGACCTGTTTCCGAAGTCAACCAGTTGATCAAACAATTTTTTGACATGAAGAAAATCATGAAGAAACCCGGTTTTAAAAAAATGATGTCCTCTTTTCCTTTGTCACATTAAAACGAGTTGACTTTAAAAAGAAATTTAGCTATCATCACAGGACATATTATGAGTAGGAGTTGAATTCCATAAATGGTAGTCATAAGATTAAGAAGACACGGAGCAAAGAAACAGCCCTTCTATCGAATTGTGGTTACAGATTCAAGAAAACCGCGAGAAAGCAAGGCAAAGGAGACGATCGGATATTACAATCCTATCCAAGATCCTCCTGAAATCAATATTGATTTAGAAAGAGCCAAATATTGGATGAATAAGGGAGCTCAGGCTTCTGATACAGTGCGGTCTCTTTTGAATAAAGTTTCTAACTCAGGGAAACAATCAGATAAACAAGCTTAAAGGAGGTTACAGTGCAAGAACTAGTTGAAATGATAGCTAAGTCATTGGTTGACAATCCGGAGAAGGTGGTCGTTTCTCAATTAGAAGGGGAACAGACTACGATTCTGGAACTCAAAGTTGCGCCGGAAGATTTGGGAAAAGTCATCGGCAAACAGGGAAGAACTGCTCGGGCTATAAGAGTCATCCTCGGTGCAGCTGGAATGAAGTTGAAAAGAAGATTCAATCTAGAAATCATTGAAAAGTAAAGAATGAGTTAGTGAACTGATAAAGCAGTTCAAAATCAAAGGAGGAAAGGCAGACAGAGGGTAGCAATCATTTAGAAAGGACCCAAAAAAAGGTCCTCGGCTGAGAAAGAGTCCAGGGGAAGGGAACTCTATAAGTAAAAAAATTGGTTGTATTCTGTCAATCGGGGAGCCGTCATTCCTCCAAAAAAGGATTTGAGAAAGGGATGAGGTTTGATATAATCACCATATTTCCGGAGATGTTTGAGAGTTATTTTTCTAGAGGAGTTATAGAAAAAGCGATCAAAAAGGAAATCATAGAGGTTTGCATTCACAATTTGAGAGATTATGCCAGAGACAAGCACAAACAGGTCGATGACCGGCCGTTTGGAGGAAACCAAGGAATGGTGATCAAACCAGAACCTGTATTTCATGCGGTTGAAGCTGTAAAGAAGAAGGAACAGGCATGTGTCTGTCTGTTGTCTCCGAAAGGAAAAAATCTAACCTCCCAGATGGCCAAAGATTTTACAAAATGCCCCCAAATCATACTGATTTGCGGGCGTTATGAAGGAGTGGACGAAAGAATTGCCCAATACTTAGCTACACATGAAATATCTATAGGAGATTTTGTTCTGACCGGCGGAGAACTGGCTGCAATGGTTTTTGTGGACAGTGTTTCGCGGTTTCTTCCTGGAGTGGTTGGCAAGAGAAAGTCTGTTGAGCAGGATTCTTTTTCCTCAAATTTATTAGACCATCCTCAATACACCAGGCCGAGGTCATTCAGGGGAATGGAAGTTCCCGAAGTGTTGTTTTCAGGAGATCACAAGAAAATAAGGTATTGGAGACAAAAAAAAGCATTTGAGAAAACATTGGCCCTGCGGCCTGATTTGCTGGAATGCAAAAAAACAGCCAAAGAAAATCAAAATGATTTGGAGCAACCAAGAACTCAAATGAAAGGGAAAGACAATGAATCTAATTGATTTGGTAGAGAAAAATGAAGTAAAGGAAGACAGAGACCACTTTAAAGTCGGAGATACCATTGAAGTCCATGTTATTATCAGAGAAGGGGATAAAGAAAGAATCCAGGTTTTCAAAGGCAATGTGATTTCAAGAAGAGGTTCTGGTGCAAAAAAGATGTTTACAGTCAGGAAGATCTCTTTTGGAGTGGGAATCGAGAGGATATTTCCTCTATATTCCAAAAGCATAAAAAAAATAAAAGTCCTGAAAAAAGGAAAGGTCCGAAGGTCAAAGCTGTATTATTTGCGCAGCTTAAAGGGAAAAGCAGCCAGTATCAAAGAATCTAGATAAAAGAGGTGTTGAACAGGTCTTCTTTATGTTATGATGATATAGAGTGGCTGATTTTCATATAGAAAAGCAGATAGCACAAAGAGGATTCAATCGCATTGCAGGGATAGATGAAGCTGGCAGAGGAGCTTTGTTTGGTCCGGTGGTTTCTGCAGCTGTCATGTTTCCATCTTCTTTGTACAGAAGTCCTTATGGGTGGGTGAATGAAATCAATGATTCAAAACTTCTTTCTGTGAGAAAGAGAGAACAGCTTTTTCCATTGATATTAACCGGGGCAAAGTCTGTTGGGATTGGATTTTCAACAAACCTGGAAATTGACAGAAATGATATTTTTTGGGCAACCCTGAAATCCATGAAAAGAGCTGTCCATCAAATGACCATTGATGCAGACTTTGTTTTAGTTGACGGATGTGAGCTTAATGATGTAAATTGTCCTCAGAAGAGAGTTGTTAAAGGAGACCAAAAGAGCATTTCAATTGCAGCGGCCTCTATTGTGGCCAAGGTATTGAGGGATCAAGTGGTCATTGGGTTGAGCCAAATATTCGATGGATATGCTTTAGAAAAAAACAAAGGCTATGGAACAAGGGAACATTACACGGCCTTGAAGAAAATGGGGGCCACTGTTTTTCATAGAAAAAGCTTTCATTTGAACTGTGGAATAACAAAATGATGGACAAAGCAGAAAGAGAGAGAATCGAGACAAAGGCAAAAAAGCTGATCAAAAAGGGGAAAACCGGAGAAGCTGTCATAGAGTACAAGAAATTACTTACAGGAAGCGAACAGGACATTCCCATCAGAAATATCATCGGGGACCTCCTTGTGAAGTCTGATCAAAAAGAGAAAGCTGTCCAAGAGTTTGAACAGATTGCAGACCTTTATGAAGACAAAGGAATCTATTCCAAGTCTATCGCCACTCTCAAAAGGATCTCCAGGATAGATCCGGATAACCTCAAAATATCAAAAAGGCTTGCGGATCTCTATAACAGCCGAGGATTTAAGTCTGAAGCCTTGGTTGAATATTTCAAGTTAGCAAAGGAACTGAAAAAAAACAAAAAAAACAAACAAGCGATCCAGATGTATGAAGCAGTGCTCAAGCTCAATGCAGATGATATGGATGCAAGAGAAACTTTAGCGGAATTGTATGAGAAAGAAGATAAAGTTGATGAAGCGATCGAGGAATTGAACGAAGTCGCTGAGCATAAAATCAGCAAAGAGGAATTGAAAGACGCTTATAAAATGCTGGAAAGAGCAAAAAAATTGAAAGCCGGCTACCCCCGAACGTTGACCAATATTATTGAGATTTATAAAAAGGAGGACAAAAGAAAGGAAGCCTTTAAACTGATCCATGAAATCCTGAAAAAAGATCCCAAAAATTTGAAGGGGCTATATATATTGGGAAATCTCCATCTGGAAGAAGAAGAAACGGATAAAGCCAAAGAGGTTTTCCTGCGCATTGTGTCTGAAAGCCCAAAGGATATCAATGCAAGAGTTAAACTGGGTAAGATGTATATCCAAGAAGGTGATCTGGACAAAGCTTTTGAATATTATGGTCCTATTGTCGATTTTCTGACTAAAAAAAAGAAGGAAGACAAAGCCATCGGTCTTTTGGGCCTTATATTGTCTGAAAGAAAACCTCATCTGAAAACACTGGAAAAATTGGCCAGTCTCTACAGGTCAAAGGGAAACAAAGACAACCTTGAAATCGTCAATAGGTTGATCTTAAAGGTATGCCGGAGCCAAAATCTGAAAGAAAAAAAGATGTCTGTGCTTGGAGAGCTGTTAAATCTTTTTCCGGAAAATGAAGAATATTTCAATGAGTACAAGAGGACCAAAAAAGAGCTGGGTTTGCTTGAGGAAGAGGAAGACGCATCTTTAAGCATGAATGAGATCGAAGAAACTGTGGATAAGACCCTTGCTAAAGTCGATCTGTATAGAGAGCAAGGACTGATAAAAAATGCAAAGAGGATCCTTCAAAATTTGAATATCAAATACCCAGACCATGAAAAAATCACAAAAAAGATCAAAGAGGTTGAACAAGTGGCCTCAGAAGCTCAGGCTGGTGACATTGCTTCACGACTGGGAGAAGTGAAGAAAAAGGAAACGGAATTATTTGGGGAGATGAAGCAGCCTCCCAGTCCAACCGAACCTTCGTCACTGGAGCCGGATTCAGGGGAAAAATTGACAGCGGCAGATGTTTTTGCAGAAACAGATATCATTCCAATGGCTTCTCCTGACGAGGGGCAAAAAAGATATTATGACCTTTCCAACCGGCCAGATGAAGAGATTGAGGCAATTAAGGATATTTACAACTATCAATTGAGAGGTGACACCACCATTGTAGAGAAAGCTCTCTCTGATATTGTATCTGATTTCCGCAAAGCCCTGAATGAAAAGGTAGGGGATGAAGATTATGACAATCATTATAATCTTGCTGTTGCCTTTATGGAGCAGGGATTGTTTGATGAAGCCATTGAAGAAGCCAAAGTGGCATCCAAAGACAAAAAGACAGCTCCGGATAGTTTTTTGGTGATCAGCACTTGTCTTTTTCAGAAAGGGGATTTCAAGGAAGCTTTGAAGTGGCTGAAAAAAGCCCTTGAATTGACCAAAGAAGGAACCGAATCAGCCTTTTCTGTCAAATACGAAATGGGTTTGGCTTATGAGAAGCTGGGTGATTGGAAAAAAGCGCTGGAGATATATAAAGAAGTGAAGCAATGGGATAAAGACTACAGGGATGTGACAGGAAAAATCAAAAAAATCAAAAAGAAGACCTAATAGCCTAGACCTTGGCCTTTTGTTTTTTGGCATTCCATCAGAAGTGAGAAAATGCGCGGTGTGAATCGTTATCTTTTTTGGAGAAGAAAAGGTAATGACCGGAGCCGGAGAGACTCACAGACAGGATGCACAGGCCGTATCTCCTTATTATCAGATCATTGGTAAAAGTTTGGCCGTTCAAAGAGTTTTCAGATTCATTCATAAAGTGAAAAACATCCATGCTCCGGTTTTTATCAGCGGAGAAAGCGGGACAGGAAAAGAACTGGTAGCAAGAAACATCCATTCAACAGGATCCAAAAGAAAACAAAATTTTGTTGCCATCAACTGTGGAGCAATTCCTGAGAACCTTTTGGAAAGCGAGCTGTTCGGTTACAAAAAAGGATCATTCACCGGGGCTTTCCGGGATAAGCTGGGACTTATTGAAGAAGCCCATGGAGGCGTTTTATTTTTGGATGAGATCTGTGACCTCTCTCCTCTGCTGCAATCAAAACTTCTCCGAGTTCTCCAGGAAAAAGAAATCAGAAGGATTGGTGAGAACAGACCGCATCCCATTGATATCAGAGTGATCAGTGCAACCAATAAGGATATTGATCAGGAGCTGGAAAAAGGGCAGTTTCGAGAGGATTTGTATTATCGTCTTAAGATTCTTTCTATTGAACTGCCCCCTTTAAAAGAAAGAGGATGTGACATTTTGTATCTGGTGGAATATTTTTCAAGTCAATTCAAAAAAGAGATGGGTTTGAAAAACCTCACTTTCTCTCCTGACGCCATGAATTGTCTTTTGAGCTACTCTTGGCCGGGAAATGTCAGGGAGCTGAAAAATGAAGTGCTGAGATGCATGGTTTTATGTCAGGATTCTGATGTCATCTCCAAAGAAAAGCTTTCACAAAGGATCTGCATGAGTGCTCAAAGGGCCAGTCCGATTTCATATGATTTTTTTGCAGCGAGGGCTCATTTTGAGAAAAGATACTTGAATCAGGCTTTAGCCCGGTTCAATTACAACCAGACTCAAACAGCGGAACAGATCGGCCTGAGTCGGCAGGGTCTTTTTAAATTGATTAAAAAACATCAGATTGAGATGCCGTGAATTATCAGGACTGTTTGAAAGAGCTCGATCTTGCAGGATTATAGAGAGGCCATGAGCCTTGACTTGAATGATTTTTTAATTTCTGATAAATTTCATCAACATGGACAAGAACAGAAATAAGCAAGATTCAAAAATATTCCAAACAGAATGTCCCTGCTGTCATTCGATTTTGTGGATCGATTCCACTAATAAGGAAGTGATGAAATTTGAAAAAAAGAGAGGCAAAAAGGGAAACCTGGATGAGCTTTTAGAGAAAGAGAGAAAAAGGAAGGCAGGATTTGAGACCAGGTTTGATTCAACAGCGGAACTGGCAGAAGAAAAAAAGAAAGATGCTCAAAAAAGATATCAGCAAGCGTTTATCCGGTTGAAAAAACAGGATGATAAAGACTGATGCAACCTGTCAGCTTCCGATTTGTGTTTCATCTTCTCTGATTTTTGGAGCCATGGATAATCCTGTGAATCCAAAAATGGCCAGAATAAGAACAGAAATATAATTCATAAAGGCCCAGGGAAGATAGGCAAAGGTGGAAACTCCGATTGTGCCTGTGATATAGACTCCGGCCATACTCCAAGGGATCAATGGGACGATAATGGCCCCGCTTTCTTCAGCGATCCGGGAAAGGTTTTTGGCGGCTAAATTTTTTCTTTTATAAATGGGAGCCAGCAGTTCTTCTGGGATGATCATAGACAGGTAAGAACTTCCTGTGATCAGGGCGGTGACGATACAGGCTAATATAGTGGTGATCACGAGACTGGATACTTTGCGAGCAAACCTCATGACTTTATCCAGGATCACAGAAAGCATTCCTGTTGACTGCATGATGCCTCCAAAGCTGAAAGCAGTGAAGGCCACTAACTGTGTTTCCATCATGCTCATCAATCCGCCTCTGGATATCAATTGGTCGACTTGAGCCACTCCGGTGTTGGCTTTGTAACCTGTGTTGATGGCTGAGGCGAACTCTTGGACAGACACTCCCTGAAACACAACAGAAAGAATTCCTGCAACAAAAGAGGAGAGCAACATCCCGGGTATGGTTGGTTTTTTAGTGGCCGCAAAATAGAACACCACGATCATAGGGAGCCAAAGAAGAAGGTTGAAATTGAAATTTTCTTTTAAAGTTTGGGTGATGATTTCCATGCTTTCTGATCTGACTTCGCTGGCTCCGTACCTAAGTCCCACCAAAAAATAGATGAAAAGACCGATCAACCAAGCAGGAGTTGCTGACCAAAGCATGTGCTTGATGTGGTCAAAGAGATTGGAGCCTGCAGCAACAGGAGCTAAGTTGGTGACATCAGAAAATGGGGACATTTTGTCTCCGAAATACGCACCAGCCACAATCGCTCCCGCAGCCTGTCCCATGGGAATTCCAAGCCCCATAGCGATTCCGATAAAGGCCACTCCAAGAGTTCCTATGGTCCCCCATGATGTTCCTGTGGCCAGTGAAGTGAGGGAACAAATAAAACAGGCTGTGACCAGAAAAAATTGAGGAGATATCAGCTTTAGCCCATAATAGATGACCATGGGAATGGTGCCTGAAGCGATCCATGATCCCACCAGAATTCCCACACACAGCATAATAAGGATGGCTGGCATGGCTTTATGGATTCCATTGACAATTCCCTTTTCCATTTCGCTCCATTTGAATTTGAGAAAAAAGCCGATACATCCGGTTAGGAATGCAGCTGCGACCAGCAGAACTTGGGGTCTGATTTGATACACTCCATAGCCAATACCAAGAAGAAGACCCATGGCAATCAAAGGTATCAAAGCCACTGCGAATTTTGGATTATCTACATGATTTGAATGATTGTGTTGGTCTGTATTCATGGACATCTGCCTTTATTTTGAATCAAATGTTTCATTGGTTGGATTCTGGTGAAAAAGTGCCATGAACAGCCAGTTTTTGATTATGGATCATTTTTTTCCCCATACACCATGAATGTATAAGGTTGAACTGAGAGTCAAAAATATTGATATCTGCATCACAGCCCGGGGAAAGTCTTCCTTTTTTGTCCAGGTTATAGAGGACCGCTGGATTCAGGGTGAACAGCTTCAGGGCATTGTCCATACCCAGGATTTTGTTTTCAATCAGAAAGACCAGATTATTCAAGAGGCTTTTCTGGTCTGCAATAGTCAGGCCGGTCAATTCTCCTTGTTCATTGAACACCGGAAGACTTCCATTGCCGTCAGAACTCACTGTGATCTGATCGAGATGGGCACGGCAGTCTATGCATCTTTGAACAGTGTCTCGGATGCTGATCAGGCTTCCATTTTTCTGTTCCGGGTCTAGATCAGCTGTCAGGTCCATGAATCCCCCCTTTTTGTTGAAACGGATGGCTTCTTCGAGAAGGTCAGGGTTTCTGTTGCAGTGAGTCGGAATGATTTGGCTGGGAGGGATCTCGGTCTCCTCAATAAGACGGAATAGCATATCCAATTTTCTTTGCCCATCCCCGAGGTGACAGTGAAGGATCCCTGCTTTTCCTCCCAGCATTCCCCCTACTCGGCATTCAGCTGCGAGCCGGGCCAGTTCACTGAAGGAGGGCTGTGAAGAGCGGTGGTCGGATACAGCGATTTCTCCGGCCCCGATGACTTTGTCAATAAGGACCAGATCCCTTTTAATGCTCCCTGTCAAATTGGAGGTGGGGACTTCATAGGAACCTGAAAATATATATGTGGTGACGCCTTCATTTTCAAGTCCTTTGGCTTTGGCATACAGGGACTCCATATGGCGGGTGACGCTGTCTGTTCCCAGGCATCCAATGACAGTGGAGACTCCGCTGGAGATAATATCCTCGATCTTTATTTCTGGAGCTCTGGTTTTAGGCCCGCCTTCCCCTCCTCCCCCTAGAATGTGAACATGGCTGTCGATCAAACCAGGAGTGATGATTTGTCTCGAAGCATCGATTTCTTCCACTTCTGTTCCTTTAATAGTGATTTTTCCTGGATCTTCAATCCGGATGATCGTGCTTCCTGCGATCAAAATATCTTTTATCCCTAGGGGATGGGGAGAAAAAACCCGCCCTTGTTTTATCACAATCATTACGTCAACCTCCTTATCGAAAAAATTTCAAATGAAGTCCAGAAGAATTGGATTTTAAAGTAACATGTCAAAAGCAAATTTTCAAGATAAAGCAACCTTCATCAAATAATTACTTGAAAATTGCCGCCATGCAAGTGAAAATATGAAAAGAAACAATCAAATAAGTTCTGGGCCCATGGATTATGAACAAGAGCTGAGAAAATTAAGGCCGATCATTCATGCACTGGAAAATTTGTCCTTATTGGGAAAAAAGATGATTTTGATTGGGGAGGAAAATTTTGTCCGATCAGGACCCAATATCATCATTGGAAACCATGCCGGAAGCTTTAAAGACGTTGCGGTGTTGTTTAAAATCGTTCCTCGTCCCATTATTTTTACAGCCAATAAGGAGATCTTCAACTACGATAGTCTGAATCAACTGATCAGGAATTATCTGAAAGTGAACCTAAAAGGTTTTGGAAGTTTGCTCAATTTTCTCTTAAAACCACTGAAGAGTCCTTTTGTCTACTTCATATCAAACAACATCTCAAAAATAGGGACCATTCCTGTGGATTTGGACTCAAAAAAAAGGTCAGCCATTGGAAAATGCGAGCTGAACTTACAAAAAGGCAGAGCCATCGTTCTCCTTCAAGGTTTTGGTATGGTCAAGGAAGACAGGGCCAATCCGTTTGTCAGCACATTCAAAAGAGGCCCCTCTATCATTACATATAATCTATACCAAAAACACGGAATGGTGGTCCCTGTGACTCCGATTGCTATCTATGGGGCTCAAAAGCCTTTTTTAACTCCTGGAAAAATCACAGTCAATGTAGGAAAACCGCAGCACATCACAGACTACATTGGCGGAAGCTTTGATCAGACTGTGGACAGGTTCAAAAGGGCTTTGGAGGCAAAGGTCAAAACACTGCTGCTGGAGGCCATTCGTTTCTGACCCTTGTGAAACACTCTCTTTATTTGCTTTTAATTGTTTTCGCTTTGATATCTGGAAAAGATTTCAGAATTGATTTGGGAGAAAAGTTCATAATTTGTTTTGACTCCGACTTTTTCTCTCATCTTTAAATATATGGATTGGAACAGTTTGTTTTTCTTCATATCCAATAGTTCGCTGCGAGTTTCCATGATATTTTCTTCAAACTCTTGTTTGGTGACCTTGGTTCTATCCAGCACCCGAAGTATCACAGCGCCTTCATTAACCTTCACCGGTTCACTGAGTTCGTTCAGAGGGAGAGAGAAAGACAGTCGGTCTACTTCAGGATTTTCACCGATGAGACTCAAATACTGCTCTCTTTTATGATTTTGAGCAGTTTTGTATTCAAAGCTGTTTCTTTCTGCAATTTCTTTAAGACTCAAAGACGGGGACTCATTCTTCAGTCGCATGGCAGTGTCAAAAGCTTCTTGTTCTTTTTGTTTGTCCATAAAATCGGTTCTGACTTCCGGTTCCGCATTTGCAAAAGTGGCAGGTCTGGAAGGCTCTATCTTGATGAGCTGTGAGATGCCGACTCCTATGTATGTATTCAGCTGAGCAGAAATTTCATTTTCTTCCATGTTAAAGAGCATCTGACTCAAGGAACCGGAAGGGTTAACCTCCTCTATTCCTTCCCCCAGTTCAAGAGGCCCCGTGTTTTTGATTTTGTATCCTAGTTTTTGAGCTGCCACATCAAGGCTTTTTTCTTTTCTCGCCATTTTCTCTAATTGCGCCATTTGATTGTCCAGCATTTCTTCAGCTTTGCTGTCCTTTATTATGGCCTCTATTCGTGTCTTTACTTTTTCAAGAGGCAGCTGAACCTGGGGGATGATTTCATCTACTTTGAGGAATGACATTCCATTTTCCAGTTCTATGGGTTCAGAAACTTGACTTTCTTCCAGTTCCTGAATGACTTCCTGTTCTTTGGCCGAAAGTTGTTTCCACTCGAAATAGCCCCAGTCTCCCTTGTCTTCTGCGTGTTCATCTTGAGAATATTTCTGAGCCAGTTCTCCAAAAACGGCTCCATTTTCCAGCTCTTTGTTGATGGCTTCACTTTGGGCCAGCATTTCTTCTTTGTTCTCCTCATCAAATGAAAGGAAAATTCGTTGAACGCTTCTTTTTTCAGGCTCTACGAAATGGCTTTGGTTGTTCTCATAATACTGTGATATTTCTAAATCCTTGATCTCTATGTGGTCTTTAAGATCCTCTTTATTCAGGAACACGAATTCAGCTGTTCTCTTTTCCGGGATTTTGTATGCGTCCTTATTTTGGTTAAAGAATGATACTAAAGTTTCTTTAGAGGGTGGCTCATTGATTTCCATTTTTTCCGAGGGAACAAGCATATATTCCAGTTCCACGGATTCATTGCTTTTTTGGAAGTGTTCCCAAACTTCTTTTTCAGTCACAGAAGCTCCGGCTGTGAGGATCTGGATGGTTTTTTGTATGATGATATCTTTGGACAAGCTTTCTTCAAAGTCACTGACTGTGGTCCGGTTCCATTCCAGTATCTTTTTGTATTCGTCAAACCCGACAAACTTTCCCTCTTTCTGGAAAACCGGAAAACTGAGAACTTTCTCTCTGATTTCAAAGTCTGCAGCCTTCACTCCCAGACGATGGGCAGTGTGAAGAAGGAGTTCTTGTCTGATGACTTCTTCTAACGTCTGCTGCGGAATATTCAGTTGCTGGATGAAATTGGAGTCCAGATCATTGAACTGCTGTTTTAGAGATTCGATTTTCATTCTTAGGTTATTGATATATGCCTCAGCGGAGATTTTTTCTTTTCCCACATAGGCGATCACGTTTTGATCTCTGGATTCTCCTGAGCCGCCTCCTTTTCCCCATACAAAAAAGATGGAAATAACAAAAGCAATGATGACCAGCCAAAGTGCGGGCGCTAAGGATTTCAGATTTTTTCGCATTGATTTAAGCATTGTTCACCTCAAAATTATCTTTTTCAGGATGTATATCCTGAGTTCTTGTTTTTTGCTCAGTTCAGTCATTTCAGAAGGTGTCTTGAAATGATGATTCTTTGGATTTCTGAAGTTCCTTCGTATAAAGAGAGGACCCTGGCATCTCTGTAGAGCTGTTCGATATAAAATTCTTTGGAATAGCCGTATCCTCCATGGATCTGAAGCGCTTCATAAGCTGTTTTGTTTGCGGTTTCTGAAGCAAAAAGTTTTGCCATGGCTGACTCCTTGGAAAAGGGCTGATTCTTATCTGAATAATCAGCCGCTCTGTACGTGAGCAGCCGGGCTGCGTCCAGATGAGTTGCCATATCAGCGATTTTGAATTGAATCGCTTGGAAAGAGGAAATGTTCTTTCCAAAAGCTTGTCTTTGATGGGAATATTTCACAGCTTCTTCAAGGCAGCGTCTCGCCAGTCCTACGGATTGAGCTGCAATTCCTATTCGTGAATAGTCCAGACACCTGAAGGCGATTTGGGCTCCTTGTCCTTCTTCTCCCAGGAGGGTGCTGGAAGGCACTGGGCAGTTATCAAGCGTGATTTCCGTGGTTAGTGAGGAGTGAAGCCCCATTTTATCTTCGATTTTTGAAATTTCCAAGCCCGGAAAATTTTTCTCTACGATAAATGCATTCATTTTGTTTTTGTTTGATTTTCCTTTGGGTTTGGCAAATAAAATAAAAGCATCCGCATTTTGACCGTTGGTCACCCAAGATTTGATTCCATTGATGAGGTAGCCATCTCCTTTTTTCTCACAAGTGGTCTTCAGAGCAGTGGCATCTGATCCGGCTTCAGGTTCGCTCAGACTGAAAGCACCCAATATTTTTGCCTGAGCTGCCAAGGGCAGATATTTTTTCTTTTGTTCATGGGTGCCGAATTCATTTATGGAATAACAGAATAATGATGAGTGGACTGAAAAAACAACAGCGAGCGCAGGCAATGCGCGGCTGATCTCTTCGATGACCAGAGCCATTGACAGAGTATCGGTTTTAATTCCTCCGTATTCTTGAGGAACAGACATCCCCATGATGCCCAGTTCAGCCATTTTTTTGATCAATTCCTTTGGAAAATCATGGTTATGTTCCAGCTCCCTTGCAACAGGTATGATTTCATGTTCTGCGAAATGATTTGCCATGTCCTTGAGCATGGTTTGTTCTTCATTCAGCTTTGTGTTCATTGAAGCTCCTTTTTTCTAAAGGACCACGTCTTTAAAATGCCGGGATAATTTATCATAGGTTTGGCGGATATCTTCGATCGTCAGTTTCGCTCTTGCCACTAAAGGCATAAAATTGGAGTCACCGGTCCATCTTGGAATGATGTGCATATGATAATGATAGGCAACTCCGGCTCCTGCGCTGTGACCGATATTCATTCCTGTGTTGAATCCGTGAGGATGATAAACTTTGCGGAGGATTTCAATGGATTTTTTCAAAATATCTGCCATTTCATCAGAAGCTTTTTTTTCTGCTTTTTCAATGGAATCAAGATGATTGAAAGGAGCGATCATGAGATGTCCCGGGGAATAAGGATATTTGTTGAGAATAACGAAATTATGATTACCCCGGAAGAGAATGAAGTCCTTTTGGTCATGATTTCTTTTTGAAGCCACGCAGAAGAAACACTGTTTCATTTTTTGTGCGTTTTTAACGTAATCTTTTCTCCATGGAACGGTGATGTATTCCATTATTGATTGATCATCTGTTTCAGGATTTTGCTTGGTTTGAAGTAAATCACTTTTTTGGCAGGAACTTTGACCGGTTCTCCGGTTCTGGGATTCCTTCCTGACCTTGAACTCCGTTTTCTAATTCGAAAGCTTCCAAAACCCCTTAGTTCGATTTCTTCACCGTTTTTTATGGCATCCTTTATGGTATCGAAAAATATATTGATCCCCTTCTCTGCTTCCTGTTTGGTGATGTTCATATCTTTGGCTAATCTGTTGATTAGATCTGCTTTTATCATGATTTTTTCTCCTTTTCCTTTTTTGACATGCTGGGAGAAGTTGCAATACTATCCAGTTGATCTTTCATAATATCGCCAAGGGTGTGTTTGGTGTCTTGGCTTTTCATGTACTTTTTGTACTCCATTTTTTGCATTTCCAGTTGAGCTTTTTTAAAGCTTAAAGATATTTTTTTGTCTTTTTGGTTCATTTTTAAAATTTTGGCGGGTTTTTCTTCACCCACAGAGAAGGAGTCTGAAGGATCTTCGATTTTTTTCTCACTGAGCTCTGATAAAAACACAACTCCTTCGATGCCGGGGAGGATTTCAACAAAAACACCAAAGTCAACGATACGGACAATTTTCACATTGACAATATCGCCTGTTTTCTGACGTTTGAAGAAATCTTCCCAAATGTCACCTTCGAGCTGCTTGATGCCCAATGATAGTTTTTCTTTATCCACGTCTATATTGAGAATGACGGCTTTGATTTCATCACCCACACTCAACACATCAGAAGGGTGATTGATTTTTTTCCAGCTGATATCAGAAATATGGATCAAACCTTCCACTCCTTTTTCAACCTCCATGAAAGCTCCAAAGGAAGTGATATTGGTGATTTTGCCCTCTACCTGTTTTCCGATTCCATATTTGTCCTGTAAAGTTTCCAGAGGATGGGGCTGGACTTGCTTGAGACCCAGTGATATCCGTTTTTCGTCCGAATCTATATCCAGTATAGTGACGGTGACTTCTTCTCCCGGTGAGAGAATCTTTTTGGGATGAATTGTTTTTCGCGACCATGTCAGATCAGAAACATGAACCAGTCCCTCCACTCCTTTTTCCAATTCCACAAAAGCGCCGAAATCAGTGAGATTAACCACCTTTCCAGTGATTTTTTGCCCTTCACTGTATTTCTCTTCAATGTTTTCCCAGGGATCTTTGGTCAGTTGTTTATAGCCCAAGGAGATTTTTTCTTCTTTTTCGTCGAAATCCAGTATGACCACTTCTATTTTTTGACCGATATCAAACAGCTCGGAGGGATGATTCACCTTTCCCCAAGACATATCGGATATATGCAAAAGCCCTTCGATTCCTCCTAAATCCACAAAAGCGCCGAAATGGGTCAGTGTTTTCACTTCTCCCATAAATGTTTTTCCCTTCTTCAGCTGAGAAAAGACCTGTTTTTTCTTTTTTTCTTTTTTGTCCATAAGGAATACTTTTCTGGACACCACAGCATTTTCGCTCCTGCGGTCGAATTTAATAACCTTGAACTTGAACCGGTTTCCCATGATCTGGTTCGGGTCTTTAACAGATTTGATATCCGCATGGGAATCAGGAAGGAATGTTTTGATTCCCACATCGACCAGGTAGCCTTTGTTGACCTTATCTGTCACTTTCCCGATGATCCAGTTGTTGTATTTATAGGCTTTTTCAAGGTTATCCAGTGCTTTTATAGCGATCGCTTTGCTTTTGGATAGAGGCAGATATCCGTCCCTAGGACTGCTGCGTTCTAAGATAGCTTCGATCTCATCGCCGGTCTTGATTTTTTTCATGTTTTGGGGGTCGCTGAAGTCTTCTGCTGGAATCATGCCCTCTGATTTGGATCCGATATCCACGAGTACAAAAGAGGAGGTGACTTTAAGAACCTTTCCCCTGACTAATTTTCCGGGACTCAGTTCTGCAGCTTTGAATTTGTATTTTTCAAGAAGCTCTTCATAATCTTTTGTTGTGATGCTGTTGTTATTCTTGGTTAGCTCTGACATTGGACTGATTTCTCCCTGTGATATTGATGTTTTAAGCTGAGTTTTTTTTGATCATTGTTTTCTTTGTTTGTTTCCATTTTTTACCTAAGAATGAGTTGGTTATACTATATGAGAAAAATGTTTTTGTCAATGCTAAATAGTGGTGAAATATTGACTTAGACAGGTTTCTTTGGGATGATCTACCAATGAAGTTTAGTGTTCTTCGTCTTTGTCTTCGAGTATTTTTTCGATTTCTTCCTTACTGGGAAGGTCCTCAATGCTGTTGAGTCCGAAATATGCCAGAAATTCTTTGGAGGTTCTGTAAATCAGAGGTTTTCCAGGGCTTTTTTTTCTCCCCACAATTTTAATCAACTTTTTTTCGAGAAGAGTTTTGAGGCAGTGAGTGGCATCCACTCCTCGAATAGCTGATATTTCAGCTAAGGTGATGGGCTGGTGATAAGCGACAGCGGATAGAGTTTCCAATGCCTCCCTGGAGAGCTTTTTTCTTTTTTCATCTCTCATCAATCTTTTCACATATTCATTATATTCTTTTCTGGTAGCGAACAGATACCCACCAGAGGCTTGATGGATATGGATTCCTCTTTTTCCTTCTGAGTAGTCAAGGACAAGTTTTTGTGCAGCCTTTTCAATGTCTTCATCTGAAAATTCTTTGAGGATCTCTTTGATCTTTTCCAGAGGCAGAGGCTCCAGAGAGACAAAAATCAATGCTTCGATGATGTTGTTCAATGTTTTGTTCATATATTCAAATCACCTCTTAACCAGACTTTTATGGTATGGAAGAGTTGTTCCTGCACAGCAATGACAATTTGCTCACTGATCAACTCCAGCAAGCAGAAAAAAGATACCATAGCCTCTTCTAAGGTTTCTTGTTTGCTGAAATATTCGACAAAATCAAGATAAGATTGGTCGTTTAAAGTTTGCAAGATATCTTGTCTTTTTTCTTTCACAGAAAACTCTTTTCCTGTGATGACTTTGATCGGCTCTTTCTGCTGCCTTTTCATAAGCTTAAAAAAAACTTCAGCCACATCAAACAAAGAGACCTCAATAAAGTCAAGTTCTTGAAAAGACACTGATTGAGGAAGTGATTGTCTCTTCCATGTTTTGATCTGTTTATCCTCTTTTTCTCGTAAGATCTCACAGGCCGCTTTGATGTTTTGATAATCCAGCAGCCGGGCGACCAGATCTTTGCGCGGGTCTTGCTCTTGATCTTCAGAACTTTCTCTGGGAAGAAGCATCTTTGATTTGATCTGGATAAGGAGAGCAGCCATGAGAAGAAATTCAGACTCTCTTTCCAGGTTGATGTGCTCTTTGTTCTCCAGATACTTGAGGTATTCCCTGGTGATGGAGGCAATGGGAATATCATGAATACTGATTTTCTTTTTTTTTATCAGGAAGAGAAGAAGGTCTAGAGGTCCTTGAAAAACTTCAAGGTTGATCTGATAATTTTGGGAGCTCTCCATTTTGCCTGGTCTATTCATAAAAAAACAGTTTTATTCTGCCTGCAAGCCCGGATTTGATTTTTTTCATTTTAGAGAACAATGGAGTAGATCACGATTTGTATGGGTCTGATGATGAGGTCAAGAAGCCCTAGATAAAGGAGCCCTAAAATAATGATGAATCCAAAAGGGCGGATTTTTTCATAAGTTTGACTGGCTTCTTCTGATAGAAGTCCTGTGATGATCCCGCTTCCGTCCAAAGGAGGGATGGGAATGAGATTGAATACAGCAAGAAGCACATTCAAAAAAACAGCATAAAACAAAATCACGGCCAGTCCTTCCAATGGTTGAA
Organism: Candidatus Aminicenantota bacterium; assembly: GCA_014727835.1. Taxonomy (GTDB): domain Bacteria; phylum Acidobacteriota; class Aminicenantia; order Aminicenantales; family Aminicenantaceae; genus WJMT01. The sequence continues at coordinate 81,048 of WJMT01000041.1, forward strand.
AGCCTGCTTGGATGCCGCTCCGCCCCATTAAAAAAGACCTTATGAAATAGCGGGTGTTGGGATTCAGTGCTTTGAGAAAAACAATGGCGATTAAAGACACAAGAGCAGCTAACAAATTAGCTCCCGGCCCAGCTGCAGATATGAGCATATTATCCCGTTTGGGATTTCTCAAATTTGCTGGATTGACAGGGACAGGCTTGGCCCATCCAAAAGGAGGGACTCCCATAATGATAAGGATAGCAGGCATGAGAACAGTGCCGATGGGATCTATATGAGGAACCGGATTCAAGGTGATCCGTCCCATGATCTGAGCCGTGGGATCGCCCATTTTGTAAGCTGCCCAGCCATGAGCTGCTTCATGGATGGTGATCGCAAAAAGGATCACGAATAAGCTTACGATGATAGTGAAGATGTCCATTGGTTTAGAAAACATTTATAGCATAACACGGATGTTCCGTAAAGTGATTTCAGCCTTATTCAGAGGACAGGGAGGTATCTCTCGATTTCATATTCAGAGACCTGTTTGTCAAATTCTTTGGTCACTGATTTGTTGTACTGCTCGATTTCAAAGCTTTTGTTTTGGAGGAATTTTTCAAACATGTGGTTTCCCAGGAGTTCTTTAAGAATTTTGCTGTTTTTCATTTTATTCAACGCATTGTAGAGATTCGAGGGGAGTGTTTTGATATGGAGTCTTTTTTGTTTGCTCTGGCTCATATCAAAGATGTTATCCTCAACAGGTTTGGGCAGAATGTGTTTATTTTGAATCCCATTGAGTCCGGCGCTGATCATGGACGCGAAACAGAGATACAGGTTACAGGCAGGATCCGGAGACCTCAATTCAATGCGTGTGGCCCTCTCTTTTCCCGGCTGGTATTCAGGAACTCTGATGTATGCGGATCTGTTTTTCTGGCCCCAGGCAATGTAGACAGGGGCTTCATAACCAATGATCAGCCTTTTATAGGAATTGATCCACTGACAAAGGACTGCGGAGATCTGCTGTGCATTTTTCATAAGACCAGCCATATAATATTTGGCTGTATCTGACAAATGCAAGTGGTTGTTTTTCTGGAAAAAAATGTTCTGTCCTTTTCTCCACAAGGATTGGTGCACATGCATCCCATTTCCGTTTTGGCCGTTAAGCGGCTTGGGCATGAATGTGGCATAGAGATTATTCATTCGGGCCACTTTTTTGACCATATAACGAAACAGCATACACACATCTGCCATTTCGAGGGCACTCAGGTATTTGAGGTCGATTTCATGCTGTCCGTTAGCCACTTCGTGATGGTCATACTCGGATTCGATTCCCATTTCTCGCAATAAGATTTGAATTTCTTTTCTGATCTCTCCGTGAAGTCCTCCGAAGAAATATCCTCCTTCATCCAGGGGGGCAGGGGTCTTTTTGTCTGGGAAGAGAAAGAATTCCAGTTCAGGCCCCAGTTTGATATCGTCGATTTTGAATTCCTGTTGGGCTTTTTTGATCACTTTTTTCAGGACATATCTTGAGTCTCCTTCATAATGCTTTCCTTCCGGAGTCAAGATGTCTCCGAACATGACAGCTTCTTTCCATTTTGTCTTTTCTGCAAATCCCTGATAGTCCCATGGAAGAATCCGAAATGTGGAGGCCTCGGGTTTGATCACCAGGTCGCTTTCCTCCACTCTCACAAAACCTTCAATGGAAGATCCGTCAAATCCTTTCCCCTGTTCAAAAGTGGCTTTCAGCTCCTGACTTGGAATGGTGAAATCCATATGACGACCCAGGATATCAGGGAATATGATCCTTATAAATTGGATGTGGTATTCCGGATTCAAGACGGTTTCGAGAACTTCCTGCTGCTCTTGATATCCGTGATTCTTAAGATGTTGTTTTTGAGGCATGGTTTCTGTCCCTCCTTTGGAATGATTTGATCGGCTCATGCTGAATATGTTTTTTAATACATGAAAAAACTATTAATGTCAATAAATAATTGAAAAAAAACGATAAATGATGTAAATTAGGAAATAAATAAAGACAAATAAGGGAGAACGCTATGATTGATGATTTGGATCAGAAAATCATCCGGGTTTTGAATGAAAATGCCAGAAAGAGCTACAGAGAGATGGCTAAGCAGCTGGATGTTTCTGTGACCGCAGTCATAAATAGGATCAAAAAATTGGAGAAAGCTGATGTCATAAAGGGCTATATTCCTGTTGTCAACAGGGACTATTTTGGGATTAAACTCACCGCCTTGATTGCTCTTCGTCTGGCACAGGGAAATCTTTTGGAAACTCAAAAACAAATCGCCAGAGATAGCCGGATAGCTGCGGTGTATGATATCACCGGAGAATGGGACTCATTGGTTCTCGGTTATTTCAAAGACCGGAAGGACCTGAATGATTTCATCAAATCTCTGCTCACTAAAAACAATATAGACAGGTCCATAACCCACATTGTATTGAATGTCGTGAAGGAGGAACGACAGATTTTGGTTTAGCCGGGTAGTTATCCATAGACAAAATCAATGATTTTGTTATAATTGAGTTGATGAAAATTACCTCTCTAATGATGGTCTTTTTATTCCTGGGGCCAGGGCTGATTTTGGGCTTAAATAGGGATGAGGCCGGAACACAGGAGATCGAAGAATTCATTGCAGATTTGAAGCAATCCATAGAGAACACGGATTTGAATTCTTTTCAGCAGGCCTTTTCATCAGATATTAGAAGCATTGAAGCTCAGAAGTTTCGAAATTTCATCCAGGATTTCTCCCTCAGCTCTGTCTCAGTTGAGAGTGTTTCCATAAACAAAAAGAATTCTTTTCAATCCAGGGTTTATTTAATTATCACTTTCCAAAATGTGTATTCCATTGTGTTTGACACATGGCAATTGGATATGGCAAAAATCGAGGGAGACTGGAGAATTTTAAACAAAGAAGTCATTGGTCAGACTCAAACCCTTTATAAACTGGAAATTCCGTCAGATAGAATAGAAAGGGTGAAAAAATTCAGGGTCAAGCATCAGGATATCTCATTCACTTTTGAAGATCCGGTTGTCTTTTATGACAATGCTCCTGGTTTGGAAACAGGCATGATTGTAGTGGGAAGAGGTCAGGTTGAATTCACTCCTTCTTTGCCCAGGGAACAGCATCACTTGGAATTGATGTACAAAACCCGTTCTCTCAACAGTCAGATCGATTCTCTTTATTTGAGATTCAGCCCTGATTTTTTTAAAAAGAACATAGAAATCATCAAAGGCGCGCTTTTGGAAAAACCCATCTATGAGTCTGATATCCATACAGCCCGTGAGATTTTTGAAAGAAATTATCCCCGATCTTTTACTGTGAGAAGTTCTCTCACTCAAGACTTTTTTTCAGTTCTGCCAAAAGGAGATGAGGTCAGTTTTGATTTTAAGGTCAAGAGAATCGGAGAATTGACCTATATTTTTTCTCCTTTTGCTTTTGAAGAAGTTCATCTCTATCAATGGAAAAAGGACAAGATCATCTGCCTATATTCACCGCCGGTTGAAGAGGAAGGAAAGAAATTGTTCATTTCATTCGGACAGAAGTTTGATTTGAAAAATTATCAACTGGATATCAATTACAATCCGGAACATCATCATTTTTCAGGTAAAGCCAATATCAGATTTGAGTCCAATGTGAGGAATCTCAGCAGTGTGAAATTCAAGTTGAATCCAAATCTAAAGATTTTGCGAATCAATGATAGAGATCAAAACAAATTGTACTTTTCTCAGGATGATTACAGGAGTACGGTCTATGTCTATCTTCTGGACCGCTTGTCCAGTGGGGAACTGGGAGAGATCGATATTTATTACAGAGGGACCGTACCTCCTCAAAAAAAAGCCTATGAAGCCATTGAAGCTCTGCAGAGAGAAGCACAGATTGAATTTGTAGAAAAAAGGGATCGGACCTTTTTCTACAGTCGTTCTTCCAACTGGTATCCGGCTCCTTCTGAGGAGGATTATTTCACGGCCCGATTGAAATTAGCCCTCCCCTCTGGTTATTCTGCTGTTTCCAATGGAGTTTTGATCCCTAATGTGCCTGAAGAAAGAGGGGAAAAGAGAAGGGCCCGGGAAGGAGATCTGTTCTCCATACACACCTTTGAGGTCGAAAACCAGGTCAAATATCTTGCTTTTCTAGCGGGGAGGCTTTTGAAAGAAGCAGAGGTCAAAAATCCCATTCCCATGGATTACTATAGGGCCCCAAGAACACAGGCCTATACCAAAGGTGTCGTAGAAACAGCTGCTGATATCGTTAATTTTTATCAAGACCGGTTTGGACCTTATCCTTTTGGCAAACTGAGTCTTGTCAGGCAAGTCGGAAAGAACAAAGGAGGGGCCAGCCCTCCCTCATTTGTGGTTATCAACGACCTTCCCCGGATGAGCGGTGTGGTTTCTCGCAGAATGGCCAGAAGTCCGGTGGATTTATCCGGCTGGAAAGAGTATTTCATGGCTCATGAAATCGCTCATCAATGGTGGGGACAGGGTCTTTCTTGGGAATCCTATCATGATCAGTGGATCAGTGAAGGATTGGCGCAGTTTTCCTCCTCTCTATATTTAAAAAAACGATATGGAGAGGATGCCTATGAAGAAATACTCAAGGATTTTTCAAGATGGACCAAAAAAAATTCACAATGGGGCGCCATAATAATGGGATCACGGATAAGCCATCTCAATTTTGAAGCTTATCAATCCGTGATTTACAACAAGGCATCACTGGTTTTGAATATGTTAAAGGACTTGCTTGGAGAGGATCTGTTTTTTCTCGGCCTGCAGAGGTTTTTTAGGCGCCATGTATACAGGGCAGCAGATACCAAGGCCTTCATTCGTATCTTTAATGAACTTTCAGAAGATGATCTGGAGCTTTTTTTTAAAGGATGGTTCCAAACTTATCATTTGCCTGAAGTCAAAGTCACTCATTCCATAGAAAGAAACAAATCTGGTTTCATACTCAGATTGAGTGTCATTCAAAACAACCGCTTTTTTATGTTTCCCTTATGGCTGGAGTGGAAAGAAAACGGAGAAAAAGTGAGAAAAATGGTCATAGTGGACAGGAAAGTGGTCAA